>CAKROW010000011.1 GCA_934373235.1 uncultured Blautia sp.
ATGATCCTTATGGATATTCAGATGCCGGTTATGAATGGATATGATGCTACATTAGCCATCCGAAAGATGAAGGATACTAAAAAAGCCAGGATTCCAATTATTGCAATGACTGCCAATGTCTTTGCAGAAGATATACAAAAGGTTCTTTCTGTTGGAATGAATGATCATGTTGCAAAGCCTGTTGATATGAATATCCTCGTCCCGACAATGATGAAATATTTATAATAGAACTTTAATGAAAAAAACACAATTTAATACAACAGAAGATTCGTCAGCAAATCAGGCGAAAGGCTGAGACGCAAAGCTATAGGGTCTGTAAAATGACAGCCAGTTGCAATGTTTAAGATGCATTGTCTGAAAAGGCAGTGCATTTTTTAAAATATGTGCTGTGTAATAACCGGGTAATTTGTGGAGAAAAGAAAAATGGATAAAAGTAGAAAAAAATCAGCCATACTGTTTGCAGGTATATTTGTGGTCTTAGGAATGTGGATGATATTATCAGTACATTGCCGGGCTGCTGAAAGGAACAATGCAGAAAAACTGCCACAGACAGTGGAACAGGATGAATCAGCGCAACAGGAAACAAAAGGATCGGAAACGCAGACAACGGAACAAAAGATCATCCGTGTAGGCTCGTTTGAGGATACCTTCGATTATGTAGATAAAAACGGTATCAGACGGGGATTTGGCTACGAGCTTATGCAGGCGCTGGCAGGCTATACCGGATGGAAATTTGAGTATGTGAAATGTGACTGGTCCAACTGTTTTGACAAGCTTGAAAACGGTGAGATCGATATTATGGGCGATATCTCCTATACCGACGAACGTGCACAAAAGATGCTTTTTTCGGATGAACCCATGAGCGAGGAAAAATATATCCTTTATGCTGATCTATCAAATATGGATATTGGGCTGTCTGATTTCGGGTCTATGGATGGGAAACGTGTAGGTGTGCTCATGGATACAGAACCTGAAATCATGCTGACAGAATGGGAGAATAAGAATGGCATACACACAGAGCATGTAAATGTGTATAATAATGATGATGTTGAAAAGAAATTAGCAGATCATGAGATTGATTGTTTTGTGTCTCTGGAGGAATCCATCTGGTCTGAACAGGGAATATCATCCGTTGCAACGATTGGTAAATCCGGCATATATTTTGCGATAAATAAAGAACGCAGCGATATCAAGACGGAGCTGGATCGCGCTATGGTCCAACTGGATCAGGATAGTCCTTTTTTTAAGGCAGATCTGTATAAGAAGTATTTTACCCTTGATTATAATCAGAGTCTTACAGGTGGAGAAAAGTCCTGGCTGGAAGAGCATGGTAGAATAAAGATAGGATTTTTGAACAATGATCCGGCGGTATTTTCCATGGATGAAGAAACCGGAAAACTTACGGGTATGCTATCAGAATATGTCTCCTATGCCAAAGACTGTCTGGGGAATCAGACACTGGAATTTTATATACAGGAATATGATGGCTATGACGAAATGATTCAAGATCTGCAGAATCGTGAGATTGACATGATTTTCTATGCCGGCAGAAATCCTGATCTTGCAGAAAAGAAAGGATATACACTTACTAACACAGCCTGGACCTACAGCCTGATGGCGGTGACTGATGAGAAAGATTTTGACGAGGATAATGTGTATACAGTAGCTGTGCCAAAGGAAAAAGAAGCCTTAAAACAGCATATTACTTTCAGTTACCCACAATGGAAGCTTGTAGATTGTGATTCGCTTGATGATGCGGCAGATATGATCATAAATGAAAAAGCAGACTGTTTCCTCATGGGAGCAAGTCAGGCGATGATATATGATAACGACCGGAATTTCAAGAGTGTTCCACTTACAAAAACAATGGAGGCGTGCTTTGCAGTAAGCGGTGGAGAGGGGATCCTCTTGTCGATACTGAATAAAACCTTAAAGGCCATGCCCTCTGACATGCTTACAAGCGCACTTGCTATCTATGACAGTACAGCAGATAGGGTAACATTTTTTGACTTTGTAAAAGACAATATGCCTGTTTTTTTTGTTGCCACAGGATTCTCTGCACTCAGCATAATAATTATTATTCTCGTACTTTTACGAAAGGCAAGAAAAGCAGAAGCTGTTGCAAAGCTTGCGGCAGATGATACACAAAAGCTCAATGACAAGCTGGAGGTTGCTCTGAAAAAAGCAGAGGATGCCAGTCTCGCAAAGACCCATTTCCTTAACAACATGTCACATGACATCCGTACTCCTATGAATGCAATTCTGGGTTATGCACAGCTTATGGAGGATGAACTAAAAGGAAAAGGGCTGCCTGAAATTTCAGAATATTTGGAAAAACTGCAGCAGTCCGGAAATCTTCTTCTGTCAATCATAAATAATGTACTGGATATGGCCCGGATTGAGAGCGGAAGGATGGAACTTGATGAGAATTATTGTCGGATTGAAGATATCCGGAAGTCTTTGTTTGCAGTATTTGATGAAAAAGCAAGAAAAAAGAATATTGCGCTTTATTACGCGGTAAATGTAGAGCATGAGCATGTACTGACAGATGTTACCAAGGTAAAAGAAATATTTGTCAATATCCTGAGCAATGCAATAAAATATACTCCGGCCGGTGGTTCTGTTATGGCAAACATAGATGAATTACCATGCGATGAGCCTGGGTACATGATAGCGAGGACCAGGGTGAGTGATACCGGAATCGGTATGAGCCAGGATTATATGACAAAGATTTTCGAAGCATTCACACGTGAGAAGAACACCACAAAGAGCAAAATCGCAGGAACCGGACTTGGAATGTCAATCGTCAAGAAATATGTTGATCTGTTGGGAGGAACAATAGATGTAGAGAGTGAGCTTGGAAAGGGCAGCACTTTTACTGTTACATTAAAACACAGGATAGCGGATGAAAGCTATTATATAAAAAAACATGCTGAAGAGCCTGAAACAGGCAGTGAAATCCTTAAAGGCAGGAAAATCCTTTTGGCAGAGGATAATGATCTGAATGCGGAGATTGCAGAGACAATACTTAAACGTGCCGGTCTTAAAACAGAACGTGTAGAGGATGGCGTTCAGTGCGTAAACAGGATAGAAAAGATGTCGGTGGGTACATATGATGTGATCCTTATGGATATCCAGATGCCCAAAATGGACGGTTATACAGCAACACAGGAAATCAGGCACCTGCCGGATAAGGATAAGGCATGTATACCGATCATTGCAATGACGGCAAATGCATTTACAGAAGATAAGAGGGCTGCTGTTGCAGCCGGAATGAATGGTCATATAGCAAAGCCGATCCAGGTTGATAAGCTGCTGTCGATATTATCGGAAGTTATAAGGCAACAAGAAAAGTAGTACGTATAAAAAATGAATGTGAAGCGGGAAACAGAGCGTACAGGAGACTGTGAAAAGGGTCTGTCCTTTGCAGAGCTGCATTGTGAAAACGATGTTAGCTCTGCTTTCTTTTTGTGATAAATAACCTAAGGTCTCTTTTGGCACTTAAATATAACAGTTGACAACAGTACTATACTGTTATATACTGTTTATAACGGGAGGAAACATATGAAGATTATAATCAATAATACATCAATGGTACCAATTTATGAACAGATCATGGAGCAGATCAAGGCGCAGATCATCTCCGGAGAATTAAAAGAAAATGATATACTGCCGTCCGTGAGAACGATGGCAAAGGAACTGAAGATCAGTGCACTTACTGTGAAGAAAGCATATGACAATCTGGAAGCAGAGGGCATGACTGTTACAGTTCATGGAAAAGGAACTTATGTAGCAGCTTCGAACACACAGTTGATGGAAGAGGAACGCAGGAAAGAAGTTGAGGCGGATCTGGAAGCGGCGATTCAGAAGGGAAGGCGCTGCGGAATGAAAGAGGAAGAGATCCGTTCATTGTTTGAACTCATCATGGAGGATGAATGACTATGTTAGAAATCAAAGGAGTAAAGAAAAGCTACGGTGACTTTCAGTTAGACTGTTCGTTAAATGTAGAAAAAGGAAGAATTACCGGTCTGGTTGGAGAGAATGGAGCCGGTAAGAGCACGTTGTTCAAGGCGGTACTGGGACTCATTTCTTATGATGCCGGCGAGATAAAGATCTTGGGAAAAGCACCAGAAGAGTTAGGTGAAAAAGGGAAAGAAGAGCTGGGAGTCGTCCTGGCTGAAGCTGGATTCACCGGATATTTGAAAGGGAAAGATGTTGAGGCAGTCCTTGCCAGATTGTATCCGAAGTTTGAAGCAGATAAATTTCACCAGATGTGTGAAAGATATCAGATTCCGTTGAATAAATTTATAAAAGAGTACTCAACAGGAATGAAAGCAAAGCTGAACCTGATCATTGCATTGACACATCAGGCAGAATTCCTGATGCTGGATGAGCCGACCGCAGGGCTTGATATCGGAGCAAGGGAAGGGATGCTGGATATTTTAAGAGAGTATATGGAGGAAGAGCCGGAGAGAAGTATCCTGATCAGTTCACATATTTCTTCAGATTTAGAACATCTGTGTGATGACATTTATGTGATTCATCAGGGAAAGATCGTACTTCATGAAGAGATGGATACGATTCTTGAAAAATATGCAGTGTTGAAGGTCAGTGAGGAACAATATCAGGCAGTGGATAAAAGTTATCTTTTGAAAGAGAAAAAAGAATTTTTTGGAAGAGCTTGTCTGACGAATGAGAAGCAGTATTATATAGAAAACTATCCGGAAATTATCGTGGAGAGCGGATCACTGGATCAGGTGATCCTGATGTTGACAGGGGGCGAGAGATGATGAAAGGAATCAGAGGGCTATTGGAAAAGGATTTCAGGTTGCTTTTTCGGCAGGGCGGCAATCTATTTCTGGTATTAGCATTTGTAGCATTATTTTTTGTACTGACGGGAAAAACGGGAGCAACCTTCATTGCAATGTATATTCCATCTGTTATGGCAATATATTCAGGTAATACGATCAGTTATGATGAAAATAATCATGGCTATGCATATTTATTTTCTTTGCCTGTAAACAGGAAAATATATGTCAGAGAAAAATATAGTTTTTCTTTTATTATGACAGTATGTGGATGGTGTCTTGGAATGATCTGTGCAGGAATTGCTGTACTCATAAAGCCTGAAGAGGTGTTTGATCCGGAAATGCTGGCAATGGAGTTGATCACATTCTTTGTGTTTCAGGCAATGGCAGGAATTATGATTGCGATCCGGTTAAGGTTTGAAGGAGAGAAAGGGCGAATTGTGCTGCCAATCGTAATTTTGATTATTTTTGCAATTTGTTATGCAATTGGATCGTTTCTGAAGGCTAACCTGGGATTAAAAGAAAGTATTCTTCATGTGATAGGGGGAATAGGGGATTGTGAGATCGCGATTGCACTTATTGTGATAAGTCTGCTTATATGGTTTGGTTCGTATAAGTATAGTATGAGAGTTATGAAAAAGAAAGAGTTTTAATAAATGTAAAAGGCAAAATGCCAGGAGAGGATGCCCGGATAAAATGTCAGAGCCGGTATGTAATAGTCACCAAAAATATCAGAAAAACTTTGTGAAAAAATAGGATTGTGTTTCGAAAGAGTCCCTTGTAAAATAGCGGACAAGGATGAAAAAAGAGAAAAGGATATTTTTATGGGAACCAATGAAAAGGATATGACTACCGGATCCCCCGGAAAACTGATCATAACTTTTGCCATACCAATGATGCTTGGAAATATCTTCCAGCAGTGCTACACAATGGCAGACACCATGATCGTCGGACAAGTGGTAGGAGTTGAAGCACTGGCGGCAGTAGGCGCCGGAGAATGGCTGGTATGGCTGGTGTTGGGGATCATGACAGGTATCACACAGGGTTTTTCTATTCTTGTATCGCAGTATTATGGAGCAGGGGAAAAGGAAAATCTGAAATGTGCGGTGGCGAAAAGCTATATCATGACAGCGTTACTGTCTGCAGTTGTACTCGCAGTAAGTGAAGGTACAGTTTATCATGTTCTTTTATTTTTACAGACACCGGATAATATCATTGATCTGACAATGTTATATTTGCGGCTGATCTTTGCGGGAATCCCGATCATAGCTGCTTATAATATATTTGCAGCGATCCTCCGGGCACTTGGAAACAGCAGATCTCCGTTGATAGCAATGACAGTGGCAGCAGTGATCAATGTGGGACTGGATCTGTTATTTGTGGCGGTTTTTGGCTGGGGCATAGCCGGGGCAGCAGTGGCGACCGTTATCGCACAGGGATTTTCCGCCTTGTACTGTTTGGTCGTATTACGTAAAATCCCGGATATCCACCTGAGAAAGAAGGATTTTTACAGGCAGCCCTCTATGAGTGTGCGACTTTTGGAACTGGCAGTTCCTCTTGCAATACAAAACGTGATCATCTCTGTGGGAGGACTTGTGGTACAGTATGTGATCAATGGATTTGGTTTTCTGTTTGTAGCCGGATTTACGGCAACGAACAAGCTGTATGGGGTTTTGGAGATGGCTGCGATTTCATATGGATATGCCATTACAACTTATGTGGGCCAGAATCTTGGTGCAAAGAAATACCGGAGAATTCGAAAAGGTGTGCACAGCGGCACTTATATGGCAGTGCTCACTTCAGCTTTCATTTCCGGCATGATGGTGTTGTTTGGGCGTAATGTACTGTCCCTGTTTGTATCCGGTGAACCGGATCAGACCCGACAGGTATTGGATATCGCATATAAGTATTTGTTTATTATGGCTGTGTTTTTGTGGGTGCTGTATCTGCTGTATGTGTATCGTTCAGCTATCCAGGGCCTGGGCAATACCTTGATTCCCCTTGCCAGCGGCATTGCAGAATTTGTTATGCGTGTCAGCGTTGCGCTGCTGCTGCCAAAACTGATCGGCGAAGATGGGATATACTATGCAGAGATCTGTGCATGGAGCAGCGCAGCTATTTTATTATTCGTAAGTTATATGATCATTATACGGAAATATAAAGAAGTATTTTGAACGAAGGGCAGATAATTGTGTCAGTATTACAGAAGAAGCCTGAGACAGGCGGAGAATGTGATCCTGCCATTTGATGGAACCTGTAAAAGCTGGGGAAATCTTTCCTGAGCAAAAGCGAGCGGGCCGGCGTTAGATAAAACGCTGGACCCGCTCCATTGTAGTTTTGAGAATAAAGATATCTGTCAGTACATCACCGGTTTCCAGAGAATGGTTGGCGTTTTGGGTGAGAAAGAGAGGTACATCTTTCTGTGCTGCCAGTTTCCGGATGGAATTGGTTTCTGCCCAGGGATCTGCGGTGCCGTGGAAGGCGATGCTTCCTGCAAGTGGGAAGGAAAAGGTCTCTGCAAGAGGCGTGAACAGGATGCTTTTTACAGTCAGATCGTGTCGGGAAGCATAGGCAGAGGAGATGACTGTACCAATGCTTTTGGAAATAAAAAGAATGCTGCCATAGGAATTCCAGTCGATGCTGCTTAAGGCGCGTTCTGTCTGTTCCAGGGCAAGGTCAAAGGCCTGTTTCATTTTTTCGGGATCTCCTTTGACATTTTCCGGAAGGCTGCCATAGGATACCGTGCGGATCTGATAGCCGTGTTTGCTGGCAAGGCGGCTGGTATAGTACAGAAGCGGCTTGTCAGCCGTGTATCCGATACCCGGAAAAACAACAGCTAATTTTGGGACGTCTTTATCGGCTTCGGCTGTATGGGCGGAAACTCTGGCATAGAGCATCTGAAGCTGAAGCTTTTCCTGAAGCTCCTTCAAGGTAATGGAGATCGTACAGGAATCAGATGGAAGATAATCATAATCGGTAACATTGCCGTCCTCTTCCATGGAATAAACAATGTGTGAGGAACCCATGAGCTCCATGTCTTCTTCAATATCTGAAAGTAATTCTTCGTATGATTTCATTTTAGCTTAAACCTTCTTATTTAAAAAATCTTTTATTTTTACAGATGCTTCTATTATACTGGATTCAGTGAATGACAGCAAGAGCTGGCAGAGAGAAGTTAAACCTTGCTTTTATCCTGCCTGCACGATATACTTATATAATATATATCTGATTAATGGAGGGTTTTACAAATGAAAATTGCAGCAACATACGATAATGGAAACATTTTTCAGCACTTTGGAAAAACGGAGTTTTTTAAGGTATATGAGGTGGAGGATAACAAGGTTGTTTCCAGTGAAGTGATCAGCTCCAATGGCACCGGACATGGTGCACTTGCCGGACTTCTCGCGGATCAGGGGATCAGTGTTCTAATCTGTGGCGGAATCGGCGGCGGCGCTCAGGCAGCACTTGCTGAGGCTGGTGTTGAGTTATGTTCCGGAGCACAGGGTGACGTAGATGCGGCTGTGGATGCTTATCTGAAAGGCGAGCTGGTATCTACAGGTGTGAACTGTGATCATCACCATCATGAAGATGGACATTCCTGCGGAAGCCATGAGGATGGACACGCCTGCGGCGGTCATGAAGAGGGACATTCCTGCGGAGGCTGTGGCGGCGGATGTGGTTCCCAGCCATCTATCACAGGTCCTAATGTGGGAAAAACCTGCCGTACACATTACAGAGGAACCTTTAATGACGGAACACAGTTCGATTCTTCCTATGACCGTGGTGAGCCACTGGAATTCATCTGCGGAGCAGGCCAGATGATCAAAGGCTTTGATGCGGCAGTTGCAAACATGGAGGTTGGACAGGTAGTAGATGTTCATCTGATGCCTGAGGAAGCTTATGGTAT
This sequence comes from uncultured Blautia sp., assembly GCA_934373235.1. Taxonomy (GTDB): domain Bacteria; phylum Bacillota; class Clostridia; order Lachnospirales; family Lachnospiraceae; genus Blautia_A. The sequence continues at coordinate 8,716 of CAKROW010000011.1, forward strand.
GCCGAATCCGGATGCTATCTTTACACTTGAGATCGAACAGCTTCCGGGCGCTGAGGATCTTACTGTAGGACAGCAGGTATACCTTTCCAATCAGTACGGTCAGCCGTTCCCGGTCAAGGTAACAGCCAAAGAAGAAAAGACAATCACCTTTGATGCCAACCATGAGATGGCAGGTAAAGAACTGAACTTTAAGATCGAGCTTGTTGAAGTGAAATAAGTACAGATAAGTTTGATTGCTTTGTTTTGCTGCGAAGCAGTCCGTAGATAACTTTCCGGGGAAATCAAAGTGTCACGAAACTGTGGCACCGGATTTCCCACGGGAAGTTTTTTGTATCCTGCACAGATCATATTTTGTAAAAAAAGCCTTTTTGAACCAGGCTCTGATGACGAGGGGGAAAATATATGTCTGCAGAATTAAAGAAAAGAACATTGAGAAGAAGCATCATTCTTGCAGCAGCGGCAGCACTGATCCTGTATTTCGTGCCTTTGGGGGGAAAGATAGATGCTGATGTGTGGAAACAGTTTGAAGGCGGCTTCGCTGTCTATGAAGGGGATTATAATGAAGAGGGATTCAGTGACGACGAAGAGGGTGAATCCTGGTGGTATATGTATAATGAAGAGACAAGATCAGGTGAACCCTACTTTGATATTTTTGATTCGGAGGCAGGTGAACCGGGGCTTGCAGGCTGGATCGTGGATCTGGATGATTCCCACATAACAGTACGTGTGGACTGGACCAACAAGGGAAGATATCTGCCGGGAGACTGGAAGCTGGAGAGGATGAATACCATTTTTAAAGCGGATTATAAGATAACCGGGGACAGAATTAAAATAACAAATAATGGACAGACATTCACATTTATAAAAAGTAACTGAAAAATTGTCAGGATAAATAGAAGAAATGATTATAAAAATTGTCTAAAAAATGAACCGTATATAGAAAAAAAGAGATAATTATGGTAAGATAATCGAGTGAATACTTTGTAGAAGAGATTTTACAGAAAAGAATTTACAGATAAGTACAACAATAAAAACCAGATGAGGTGAGAATACTTGGTTTTACAGCATAAGAAAATTCAGAGCCTCGGTGATTTCTTTACAGAATTGGGGAAACGCAGTGAAAAGGGCGTATATTTTTACCGGATCAATAAATACTCCGGCGAGATCGCAGAATTTCTCTATGATTATTATGATGCCGCCCGCAGATGTGGTGTTGTAATAGAAGGAAAGATACAGAATCCTACCCAGAATAATCTGGAATATTACAGTGAGATCATGGGTATGGACTTTCAGTTAAGTATGGGATTTATCCAGTCAGGGCTGAAGAAATGGCTTCCCAGGATGAGAGAGAAGCAGTGTGAGACAGTAGCCGGGTCGATCTATGACACCCTGGATGACCTGCGTAAAAAAGGAAAAACAGAGAATATGCTGAAAAATGCCTACATCAAGTTTATGTGCTGGCTTTATTACAAATTTGAGCGTATTGTCAATCAGCTTGGGCAGGAGAACGTTCCCAAACTTCTGTATGTGGGAACTGTCAGTAACTATGAACTGCTTTTGATCTCCATACTTTCCAATGCAGGCTGTGATGTGGTACTTGTCCAGACTGCCGGGGACGGGGAGTACAGGAAGCTTGACCCGGACCTGGAAAGATCCTGTGAATATACAGTGGAAGGCGGAAGCTGCTTTCCGGAGGATTTTTCCCTTCGCAGATTAAGGGAAGAGGTGGAAAAAACCAGAGAAAACAGGAAGCTTTTTAAGGATGCAGAGAACCTTATAAACTGTACCAATGCCTGGGCTCAGGGAAAAGGTCTGAAAGATATCCTTACCCCGCCGCCACTGAGAGGTGACAGGAAAGATGTATTTTATAACTGTTACTGCCGTATCACCGGAGTTGAAGATAAACTGACCTATGCCAATGAACTGTATCAGTTCTGGCTGTCCCTGAAAAATGAGAAGAGGCATACAGTAGTGGTAAACGGCAAAGTTCCGGATCCCACTACAGAGGAGATCAGTCAGATCCGCAGGGGCAATTATACAGATCTTAATCAGATGCTGGAAGAGCTTCAGAAGAATATCCGGTATCCAGCAAGCAAAACTCTCAGGGCACTGCTTGTGCGGGCTTTTACAGAGATCATGACAGAGGAGGAGAAGCTTTCTCCGGGAGGAAATCTGAACCGGCTTATGAACAAGGCTGTATATCTGCTGTGCTGGATCCGCAGATATCAGGATCAGCTTTTTGTAAACTGGAAGCTCCCGGATACAGGGTGTTTTATCCACATGGGCGGCTGCAAAGGCATTAACGAAGCCATGTTCATGAAATTTCTGGCAAGGATTCCTGTGGATGTGCTGATCCTGTGTCCCAATGTCAGTGAGCACTGTTGTCTGGAGGATTCTCTTTTGTACGAGATCCATTGCAATAATTCCATGGTAATGGGAAGGTTTCCGGAGATGGACGGGCAGCTCCATATCGGAACAGCGGCATATCATGCAGAGCGGGATCTGGATACCATCCTTTATAATGATTCAGTGATATTTCGGGACAGGCAGTTTATAAAGGCGAATACTATTTCACTGAAAACCATGGATCGGGAGATCAGGCTCCTGTGGGAGTCAGATATGAAATACCGCCCCGGTTTCAGTACAGTGGACGGAGTAGTGAATCTGCCGGTGATCTTTGCAAAGATATCCGGAGTAAAGGACAGTAATGTGGAGAATTACTGGATTTCCATTAAACAGCTCATAACACCGGAAACCGTTGTGGTCGATCATCCACCATATATGACAGCCACCACACCTAATCCGGTGAAGGCACATGCTGTGGGATTTTTCAGAAACGGCAGGCTGCAGAGAAAACGGATCAAGGCAAGCCCGGCTTATCAGTACGGATTTCTGAGAGAGGAAATGCAGGATTATATCTTGGATAAGCTGGAATTTCTTATCAATCAGAAGCTGATCCGTGGCACTTTTGAAAACGGAACGGAATACACCATCATATCTGTGGCATTAAACCTGCCCAGGGAGGTCACACGGCTGATCCAGAACTTTGATTTTACGAAAAAAAATCCGAAACTTATTTACATTAACACGACCGAAATACTGATATCTCCGGAGGATACTATTTATGCCACATTTCTGAATCTTCTTGGATTCGATGTGATTTTTTTTGTTCCTACAGGATACAATATGGAAGGTCATTTTAACGGAAAATTAATGGAAGAGCACCAGACCGGAGAGTATCTGTATGATCTGCAGGTTCCGGACTGGAACACAGTTCCGTTAACTATACACACGTCATGGCGTGACAGACTATTCAGGAGGGGATAAAAGATATGGGACTTGATTTCAGCAGAGTTACACCGCCGGAAGCTCCGAAGACAGAGCAGGCTCCTGCAAAAAATGAGATTGAAACCGTGCAGCCATATGATATTGCTGCGGACAGACAGCAGATGAATGAAACACTGGTAAATTCCGCTGAGGTGGATGCACTTGTAAGTACCATTGAAGTAAACAACCTGGAAACTATTGTTTCCTTTGGCGCGGAAGCAGCGGAGGAGATTTCCAAGGCATCTGATGTGGTGCTGAACAGTATGAATATGGGACAGCTTGAGGAATCCAGTGAAATGCTCTCCGCACTGTCCAAGATCATGGACAGGTTTGACCCAAGTGAACTGAAGGATAACAACGGACTTTTTAACCGGCTTTTCGGAAACATGAAGAAACAACTGGAAAAAATCCTTGCCAAGTATCACACAATGGGCGAGGAGGTTGATAAGATCTATGTTCAGCTTAAACAGTATGAAGGAGAGATCCGTCAGTCCAACAAGAGACTGGAGCAGATGTTTGAGGTAAATGTTGAATATTATCACAAGCTTGTGAAGTACATTCTTGCAGGTGAACAGGGCTGCCGTGAGCTGGAAGCCTATATCGCCCAGCGCCAGGCAGATTATGAGGCTACAGGAGATAATTCCATACAGCTTGAGCTGGCAAGCCTTAACAATTCCCTGATGCTTCTGGAACAGCGTACACAGGATTTAAGAGTTGCGGAAAATGTAGCAATCCAGTCTATTCCAATGCTGAAAACAATGGCTTTCAGCAACATGAACCTGGTGCGAAAGATCAACTCCGCATTTATTGTCACCCTTCCTGTGTTCAAGCAGGCACTTGCCCAGGCTGTCATGCTGAAACGCCAGAAGATCCAGGCAGATGCACTGTCAGAGCTTGACAAAAAGACAAATGAGATGCTTCTTAAAAATGCCCAGAATACAGTTCAGCAGTCCAAGATGACAGCCAAGCTTGCATCTGGAAGCTCTGTGAAGATCGAGACACTGGAAGCTACATGGAGAACCATTGTCAACGGCATTGATGAGACAAAAGCCATCGAGGAAAATGCCAGAAGACAGAGGATTGATGATGCTGCACGCCTTGAAAATATCAAGAAGGAATTTCTGGAAACTTACGGCGGAGCAGGGAAACCGGCAAATTCAGGAAACGGAAGCAGAAGATTTTGACGAAAGGAAGCAATATCCTTCGTTTAAATAAGTAAAGGTATACCATATCAATAAAGGAGGAAAATATTATGCCTATCAATTTATCAAAAGGTCAGAAAGTAAGCTTGACAAAGGGAAATCCCGGATTAAAGAATATTATGGTAGGACTTGGCTGGGATGTAAATGCATTTGATACAGGTGCTGATTTTGACCTGGATGCAGCCGCATTTATGCTTGGTTCCAGCGGAAGATGCCCTACAGATAAAGAATTTATCTTCTACGGCAATCTGGAGCATACAACAGGTGCTGTAAAACATATGGGCGATAACCTTACAGGTGAAGGTGAAGGAGATGATGAGCAGATCGAAGTGAAGCTTACAGATGTTCCTGCTAATGTGGAGAGGATCGCTTTTACAGTTACCATCTATGAGGCAGAGGCCAGAAGACAGAATTTCGGACAGGTTTCCAATGCATATATCAGGATCGTTGATGCAGATACAAACCAGGAGCTGATCCGCTATGATCTGGGAGAAGACTTCTCCATTGAGACTGCAGTAGTAGTAGGTGAGCTTTACAAACACAACGGCGAATGGAAATTTAATGCCATCGGAAGTGGATTCCAGGGTGGACTTGCTGCACTGTGCGGTCATTACGGAATTGAAGTAGCATAACCGGACCGTGTCGCTGACTGAAAGGAGACATAAATATGTCAATTAGTTTACAGAAGGGTCAGAAAGTAAGCCTGACAAAAGAGAGCGCAGGCCTGTCAAAGGTGATCGTAGGACTTGGCTGGGATGCTGCAGAGCAGTCAAAGGGATTTTTCGGATTTCTGAAATCGGCACCGGATATTGACTGTGATGCCACAGCTATCATGCTGAAAGATGGAAAATTTACAGCCAAGGATGATGTGGTATATTTCGGAAACCTGAGCCATAAATCCGGCACTGTGAACCATATGGGAGACAATCTTACAGGAGAAGGAGAGGGGGATGACGAGCAGATCGTCATTGATCTTTCCAGAGTTCCGTCAGAGTATGACAAGATCGTTATTGTGGTAAATATTTATTCCGCACAGGCAAGGAAACAGCATTTTGGAATGATCGAAAATGCGTTTATACGTATTGTGGATGCAAAGTCAAACAGAGAATTATGTAAATATAATCTGACAGATAATTATTCCGGAATGACAGCCATGATCTTCGGAGAGATCTACAGACATAACAGTGAGTGGAAATTCGGTGCTATTGGACAGGGAACAAAGGACGGCTCCATCGGAGATATTTGCAGACGGTATCTGTAAGACAATTAAGAGTAGAAAGGTGAATTCCTGATGAGTGTAAAATTAAATAAAGAAAATCTTGCGGCAGGCCTGTCTGAAGAGCAGGCGGCTGAAAGCAGGCAGAAGTACGGAACCAATGAGCTGGCAAAGAAAGAAAAGGAATCTCTTCTGTCCATGTTCATAGGAGCTTTTGATGATATCTGGATCAAGGTTCTGTGCCTGGCACTGGTGCTCAAGGTAGTACTGGCGATCCTTGGGGTGATCATCCCCGCGCTTGGGGGCGAAAACGATATAGTTGAGATCCTCAGTATTATTCTTGCAATTGCCCTTGCAACTGGTTTCAGCACTCTTTCCGAGTACAGAAACACTTCACGAAGCGAAGCTTTGCAGGAGGAGTACAACAAGACCTATGCAAAGGTTTTCCGTGGAGGAAAACTTGTAAAGATCCTGACAAGTGAGATCGTAAAGGGTGATACCATCCTGATCCAGGCTGGTGACAAGGTTCCGGTAGACGGAATCCTGTTTAAGGGAAATGTAAAAGTTTCCCAGGCTGCATTAAATGGAGAGTCCAGAGATGAATCCAAGAAGGCAGCAGAGGATATGGCAGACGCAGAGTCCACCGATTATTCTTCCCCGTACAAGGTGTTTATGGGATCTGTTGTTACCAGCGGTGAGGCATACATGGTTGCCACTGTGATCGGTGATGCATCTGAGCTTGGTAAGATCAACAAAGCCCTCACAGATGAGAATGAGGAAGAAGAGCGTAAAGATACCTCCAGCCTGAAACTTGAGGTAGTAGCAGGTGGTATCGGTAAGCTTGGTGTTTCAGCAGCGGCCATTGCAGGTGTGCTTCAGGTTGTCCTTACACTGATGAGAGCAGATGAAGCCATTACGCCGGTTATGGTAATCCTGGTTATTGCCGAGGCAGTAATGCTCATGGCATCTATTGTTATCATGGCAGTCCCGGAAGGCCTTCCCATGATGAACAGTCTGGTTCAGTCCATGAACACAGAATCCATGTATAAGAAAAATATCCTTGTAAGCCACAAGGCCGCTTTTTCTGATTCCGCCTATATGAATCTTCTGTTCAGCGACAAGACAGGTACCATCACAGAGGGAAATCTCTCCCTTGTAGAATTTATCCTTGGAGACGGACGTGTGGTTGATAATTTTGACCATATGAATTTCATCGAGGCTATCACACTGAATAACCTTGCAAAAATTTCCGAGGGCAAGGCTATCGGAAGCAACAACATGGATCGTGCTCTCCTCACCTACGCTATTGTAAATGGAAAGGCAGAAAAAGTAGATTCGTCCAAAGTCAAAGAGATCAATGGTTTTGATTCCGAGAAAAAATGTGCAACTGTGGAGCTGATCGATGGAACTGTTTACTGGAAAGGTGCCACAGAGAATATCATTGGTGAGCTGACCCACTATATGACAGAGGATGGAAATGTCATTGCTTTCACCCAGTCCGAGCGGCTGAAGGTTGAGAAGCAGATGGTTGAGGAAGCCAAGAGAACCATGAAGCTTCTCTCAGTTGTAAAATTTGAGAACGGAAGAAAGATCCTTCTTGCAGTTCTCTGTCTGAGAGATAATGTAAGAAAAGATGCTGTAGAGACAGTTAAAGTTCTGAATAATGCGGGAATCCAGGTTGTCATGGTAACCGGTGATGCGGAGGAAACTGCAGTTGCCATTGCCAGAGAGGCAGGAATCCTCAAAGACGAGAAGACAGAGGTTGTCCTCACTCATGATGAACTTGAGAAGATGTCCGACGATGAGCTTAAGAAAAAGCTTCCTGCACTGCGGGTTGTCAGCCGTGCAAAACCTCTTGACAAGAAACGTCTGGTAACAGTTGCCCAGCAGTTGGATGATGTCTGTGGTATGACAGGAGATGGTGTAAATGATGCACCGGCTCTGAAACAGGCAGACATTGGTTTTGCAATGGGTGACGGAACTGCTGTTGCACAGGAAGCAGGAGATGTTGTTATCCTGAATAACAGCCTTGCATCCATTAAGGACTGCATCCTGAACAGCCGTACAATGGCAAAATCAGTAGGAAAATTCCTGATCTTCCAGTTGACTGTTAATATCAGTACTTTGTTAATGAATATCCTGGCACCGGTTCTGGGATGGACTGAGCCGTTTTCCATCGTTCAGATCCTGTGGATCAACCTGATCATGGACACACTTGCAGCCATGGCATTTGGCGGTGAGCCGATCCTGGACCGTTATATGAATGAGAAGCCTGCCAAGAGATCTGATAATATTCTTACCGGATATATCAAATCCGCCATTGGTGTCAGTGCCGTATTTATCACTCTGGGATCTATTCTGATCCTGGAAAATATTGGCAGTATCACTACGGCAGTTATGCCTGCAGACTGTGCAGATCCAGGACTTTATGAGAAAACATTTATGTTTGCTTTCTTCATTTATTCCATTATCTTCAACAGTCTGAACACAAGGTCAGAAAGGTTTAATCTGTTTGAGCACATTGGTGAAAACAGGAACTTCGGCCTTGTAATGGGATTCATCTTTATCCTTCAGACAGTTCTGATCCAGATCGGTGGTCCTGTATTCAGTACCACTCCGCTGACACTGAAAGCACTTCTTACATCTATGGTATTAGGTGTGCTGATCATTCCTGTGGATATGATCCGCAAGGCGATTGTGAACAAAAAGAAATAACATCAAAAAATTAAAACAGGGAAAACTGACATAAGCATCTATCAGTCCCATCGTTTAGTGCTCTGCACACCTGAAACGGTGGGACTGTTTATCTGCACTCAGATCAGTTTTCCCTGTTTTTTTGCTGTGTGAGGTGGGAATAAAGAACAAAAGGGACAAATATGTAATGTACCGGATTATAATAAAAAAAGGGAGATGAAAAAACGGAGCATTATTGTCTGTAAAGACAAAATATGTTATCATGACTCTAACAGTATTTTTTTAAGGAGGGAAACATCTATGAAGAAGATCACCAAAAAAGCGTTATCTTTATTCATCGCAATGATCGTGCTGGCAGCATCTCTGTGTATATATCCCACAGACACAGTTCAGGCAGCTACCATCCCGAGCATTACCATTACCAGAAACGGACAGAACATCGGACTTGTTTACAGCAAATGGGACATGGGGGATTACAGCTATACACTGAAGGTAAAAGGTACAACAGTTACAAAATGTGTATCCAGCAAACCATCAGTAGCCAAAGCAACAAAGTTTAAAACAGGCTGGGGATTCAGCCCGAGAAAAGTGGGAACAACCAAATTTACACTTAAATGCAAAAACGGAAAAAAATATGTTGTAAAGTTACAGATCTTCAAATATTCCAATCCGTTCAAGACCATTAAGATTGGAAGCAAGGACTATGCATCTTTATTCAAAAGCAATAGCGGAATGATGCTGCGTATGCCTTCCAACACTTTAAAAAAAGGAACTTATTCTTTTAGCGTTACAACAAATGCCAACTGGAAGGTTGCCAGGGCAGATGTAGTTTATATAAGCCGTAAAGGTTCCGGTGTTGCATCCAAATCTCTGACAAAGGCAAAGAAGATCACAATCCAGGATCCGAAAACCAAATATAACTTTGTTGATTTTCAGATGAAGTATAAGAATATCCCAATCTATAACAGCTATCAGTTAGGATTATTCAAATTCTAAATATCCGTTTCAGGATATCTCCCCGGGGCGACGGAAGCGATTCCGCTGCCTCTTTTTTGTACCGTAGAAGTAACCCGTCGCAGGCAGAAGATCCTGCAGGCGGGATTTTTTGACGGGGATCAGAGCCAATGTCCGCTTTATTATCTGACGGATCCGGAACCGGGCAGATCATGTCCGGGAAAATCCGCAGCATTATAGGAAATTATGTCATATTATGTTACAATAGACCCATTAATATGAAATCAGGAGCCAAAGGTGGCTGGTGGAGAAAATATAAATCCACTTTGCCCCGGAGCCTGATGCGATGGGGGAATGATATGAAAAAAAGAGAATCATTTAACAGCAGGTGGGGCTTCATCCTTGCCTGTATCGGCTCAGCAGTAGGAATGGGAAACATCTGGATGTTTTCCACGAGAGTATCCCTGTACGGTGGCGGATCTTTCCTGATCCCGTATTTTATCTTCGTGGCACTGATCGGTTTTACCGGAGTGATCGGGGAGATGAGCTTCGGACGCGCCACCAGATCCGGCCCGGTAGATGCTTTTGGTGAAGCCTGTGAAAAAAGAGGCAGACGTAAAGCCGGTGAAGCACTGGGAATGATTCCTGTGGCAGGATCTCTTGCAATGGCGATCGGCTATACGGTGGTTATGGGCTGGATACTGAAATATGCCATCGGAACCTTTACTGGAAAGACTCTGGCACCGGATAATGTGGACGGTTATGCATCTGCTTTCGGAAGTATGGCATCTGCTTTTGGAAATAATACCTGGCAGATTGGGGCACTGGTGATCTGTACCGTTATCCTTATGTTCGGTGTTGGCGGCGGCATAGAGAAAGCCAACAAGCTGATGATGCCGGTTTTCTTTGTATTATTTGTGATCCTGGGGATCTATGTGGCATTTCAGCCGGGAGCACTGGAAGGATATAAATATATCTTCCGCATTGATCCAAAAGAACTGGCAGACCCTGCAACCTGGATCTTTGCACTTGGACAGGCATTTTTCTCCCTGTCTGTTGCCGGAAACGGAACCCTGATATATGGTTCCTACCTTTCTGACGAGGAAAATATCCCTGCGTCTGCGGCAAGAGTGGCATTTTTTGATACAGTGGCAGCCATCTTTGCGGCGCTGGTGATCATTCCCGCAATGGCAACCACCGGGGCACAGTTAGATCAGGGAGGACCGGGACTTCTGTTCATATATCTTCCCAATCTGATCAGTACCATGCCGGGAGGGAAACTGATCGCAGTGCTCTTCTTTGTGGCAGTCCTTTTTGCGGGAATGACATCACTGATCAACCTGTATGAGGCACCGGTTGCCACAGTCCAGGAAAAGGCAAAACTTGGAAGAGTCCCGGCCTGTGCACTTATTGCGGTCATTGGTGCGGTGGTATCCATTCTTATTCAGGGGATCGTATCTGACTGGATGGATGTGCTTTCTATCTATATCTGCCCGTTAGGGGCAGGCCTTGCAGGGATTATGTTTTTCTGGGTTCTTGGAAAGGAATATGTGGAGCAGCAGGTCAACAAAGGAAGGGAAAAAATCTTCACAAAATCATACGTTCCCATCTGCCGTTATATCTACGTGCCGGTATGCATTCTGGTGCTTGTCCTTGGAATTGTTTTGGGCGGAATTGGCTGACATAATCTGTTGCTCACTCACAAAAAACATGGTATATTATAAGTATGTAGTGTGAAAATGCACAAAAAATAAATAAAGCAGGAGTGAGTGGTATGTATCAGGAAGAATATAAACGCTGGCTGGCTGCAGATCTGGAAGATGCAGATCTTAAGCCGGAATTATCCAGGATCGAAGGAAATGATGAGGAGATCAAGGAGCGTTTCGCAGTTGCTCTGAAGTTTGGAACAGCCGGACTCAGAGGTGTTCTTGGAGCAGGTACGAACCGTATGAATATCTATGTGGTACGTCAGGCTACACAGGGTCTTGCCAACTGGGTCAAGACACAGGGCGGAACACAGACTGTTGCTATCAGCTATGACAGCCGTCTCAAGAGTGATGTATTTGCCAAGACAGCAGCAGGTGTGCTTGCTGCCAACGGAATCAAGGTAAGGATCTATGACGCACTGATGCCGGTACCGGCACTTTCCTTTGCAACACGTTATTATAACTGTAATGCAGGTGTTATGGTAACTGCTTCCCATAACCCGGCCAAATACAACGGATACAAGGCATACGGCCCGGATGGCTGCCAGATGACAGACGATGCGGCCGCTATCGTATATGATGAGATCCAGAAGACAGATGTCCTTACAGGAGCTAAATATATGTCCTTTGCACAGGGTGTTGAGGAAGGTCTCATCCGCTTTGTAGGTGATGACTGCAAGCGTGCTCTCTATGATGCTATTGAGTCCCGCCAGGTTCGCCCGGGCCTTTGCAAGACAGCAGGACTGAAACTGGTTTACAGCCCGCTTAACGGTTCCGGACTTGTACCTGTAACACAGGTCCTTAAAGATATCGGAATCACAGATGTTACTATTGTTCCAGATCAGGAATACCCTAACGGATACTTTACAACCTGCAGCTATCCGAATCCTGAGATCTTTGCAGCTCTGGAGCAGGGACTGAACCTTGCCAAGGAGACTGGAGCAGACCTGATGCTGGCTACAGATCCGGATGCAGACCGTGTAGGTATCGCTATGAAATGCCCGGATGGTTCTTACGAGCTGGTAAGCGGTAATGAGGTTGGAGTACTTCTTCTTGATTATATCAGTGCCGGCCGTATTGAGAAGGGAACCATGCCTGAGAAGCCGGTTGCAGTGAAGTCGATCGTATCCACTCCTCTTGCAGATGCAGTTGCCGAGCATTACGGAGTTGAGCTCAGAAGCGTACTTACAGGCTTCAAGTGGATCGGTGATCAGATCGCGCAGCTTGAGGAAGCAGGTGAAGTTGACCGCTTTATCTTCGGATTTGAGGAGAGCTATGGATATCTTGCAGGACCATATGTACGTGACAAGGATGCTGTTATCGGTTCCATGCTGATCTGCGAGATGGCTGCTTACTACAGAAGCATCGGAAGTTCTCTGAAGCAGAGACTGGAAGAGATCTATGCAGAGTATGGCCGTTACCTGAACAAGATCGACAGCTTTGAGTTCCCTGGACTGAGCGGAATGGACAAGATGTCCGGAATCATGCAGGGACTTCGTGAGAACCCACTTACAGAGATCGCAGGATACAAGGTTGTCAGTGTAACTGACTACAAGAAACCTGAGGAGACAGGACTTCCGGCAGCCAACGTACTGATCTACAAGCTGGAGAACAAGGAGACAGTCATTGTTCGTCCGTCCGGAACAGAGCCGAAGATCAAGATCTACTACACAACACTTGGCAAAGATCTTGCAGAGGCAGAAGCTGAGAAGGAGAAACTTTCCCAGGCAATGAAGCCGATCATGGCATAAGATTGCCGCAGTTGCTCCTGGATCATATAAATACATAAAAACTGATAATGAGCCGTGACAACTGGCGGTTATTCTGAAATCTGTCAATAGAGTCTGTTTGAGAAATCATTCCGGCAATCTGTATGCACCATTTTGCAGAAAGCCTTTTTCAAACACACGCCGGACAGACAGATTTCAGAGTGATGCTATGGTTGCACGGCTCATTTTTTTTCCACAGGAGGAGAATCCTGCCTGCAGGATTCGTTGCTGCTGATTATTAAGGATATCAGAGACAAATATCCGGTTGAAAGGAAAACTGAAAATGAAGTTCAGAGAACGAGGTTTTTCAGGAACATTAGATTCTGAAATTTCAAAGAGAGAAAAAGAACATGCAAAGCTTATACGCCGTGCAGCGTCAGAGGGAATTGTACTTCTGGAGAATTATGGAATTCTTCCGCTGGAAAAAGGGACAAAAGTAGCACTGTATGGTGGTGGTGCCCGCTATACGATCATAGGTGGAACAGGAAGCGGAAGCGTTAATAACCGAAAAAATGTAAATATTGATGAAGGCCTGAGAAACGCAGGGTTAAAGATCACAACGGATGACTGGCTGGATAATTATGATGCAGTCTACAAAAAAACAAGAGAACAGTGGATCAGAGATATTTATGCAATGTCAGAACCAGGCGATTTTTTCTCTCTTTATAATGCATATTCTGCGAATCCCATGCCTATGCCGGAGGGAAAACAGTTTGTAAAAACAGAGGCTGATATTGCAATTTATGTGATCAGCCGTATATCAGGAGAAAGCGTTGACAGACGTCTGAAAAAGGGAGATTATTACCTCTCAGAAGTTGAAGAGCAGGAGATAACAGAGCTGTCAGGGCTTTATCCACAGTTGATCCTTGTGTTAAATGTCGGTGGAGTAATGGATCTGTCCTTTATGGATGAAATACCGGTTGCCGGACTTGTGGTACTGTCCCAGGCTGGCATGGAAGGTGGAAATGCATTAGGAGATGTATTAACCGGAAAGGTGAATCCCTGTGGCCATCTAACAGATACATGGGCTTATCGATATGAAGATTATCCCTGCAGCGATACATTTGGACATCGGAATGGAAATACCTATGAAGAATTGTATAAAGAGGGAATTTATGCAGGATATCGGTATTTTGACAGCTTTAATGTAAAAGCCAGATACCCGTTTGGATTTGGCCGTTCTTACACAGAATTTTCCATGCAGTTTGAAGATATGCAGGTTGATGAAGATACATCGGTACAGTTGAAGATAAAAGTTACAAACGAAGGAACATCAGCCGGAAAACAGGTAGTCCAGATTTACGCAGCATGCCCTTGTGGGAAAAAGGCAAAAGAGAGAAAAAGACTGGTTGGATTTGAGAAAACCGGTAATCTGGAACCAGGAGAAACAGAAACCGTTAAGATCATTGTTCCCCTGGAATTCCTGGAATCCTATGATACAGGACATTCCAGCTACTATCTGGATAAAGGTACATATGGACTGTTTATGGGAGAAAATATCTGTGACTGTAAGCTGATGGGAAAACTGGTTCTCAGCAAAAAAACACATCTGCAGAAGTTAACATCCATATGTCCGCTTCACAGCTCACTAAAAGAATTCAAACCAGATGCCACAGTGGAAGAAGAATGGTGGAAAACGCTGGAGAGCATTTACAGTGAAAAAGAAGTAAAGACAATCTGTATAGATACACAGGTACAGATGCTTGCAGAACAGATGGAAAGCAGACTGAAAAAAACAGATCAATACGGAAATCTGCTGGATGAATATCTGGAAAAAGAGGAGCTGGATATAAAGAAAAAGGCTGCGGAGGTTCTGGCTCAGATGACTCGCCTTGAAAAAGCAAAGCTTGTATGCGGACAGCCTTCTTCCGGAAGCAGCGAGGTGATCGGTTCAGCAGCCATTCATGTTCCGGGGGCGGCAGGAGAGACAAGTTCAGCTCTGGAGAAATACGGAATTGGAGAGCTGATCCTGGCAGACGGCCCGGCAGGATTACGGCTACAGCAGCGTTACGAAGAAAACACTGAAGACGGAAGCATCTACAGATTAAACACCTATGAAGGTCTTGAGAACCGCTTTTTCGGAACTGAATTCTGTCATGAGGGAGCGGTTCCGCATTATCAGTTCTGCAGCGCAATACCGGTGGGAACCATGCTGGCACAGACATTTGACCGGAATCTGTTAAAGGAGATCGGTGAACTGATCGGCAGAGAAATGAAGGAATTTGGTGTCACCCTGTGGCTGGCACCGGGAATGAATATTCACAGGAATCCGTTGTGCGGACGTAACTTTGAATATTATTCGGAAGATCCTGTGCTCAGCGGGAATATGGCGGCAGCGATCACCCGGGGTGTACAAAGCATTGGTGGAATCGGAACTACCATTAAACACTATGCATGTAATAATCAGGAAGACAATCGAATGGGTGTGGATGGAATCGTATCTGAGCGGGCACTGCGCGAGATCTATTTAAAAGGCTTTGAGATAGCCATAAAAGCTTCTCAGCCCATGGCAATGATGACCTCTTATAACAGGATCAACAGCGTTCATTCTGCAAATAATTATGATCTGTGTACTGTTGCTGCCAGAAAAGAGTGGGGATTTAAGGGAATGATCATGACTGACTGGCTGACAACCAATGACGGTCACGGATCTTCTGCGGCAAAATGTGTACAGGCAGGAAATGATCTGACAATGCCGGGAAATGTATCTGACATTTATGAGATTTATGAGGCTCTGGATGGAGAAAATGATCAGTATCTGGAGGAAGCAGATCTGGATCAGTGCGTGCTGAGGATCCTGGAGACGATCCTGAGATCAGATGTGATGCAGGAAATATAAAATTTGCCGGAAGCAGAAAGCTTTTTTCAAACACACGCCGGATCTGGGACGTATAGGTCCTGAACTGAGAGTATAAAAATGTTTATGTAAAAAAATGCTGTACCTTATCACAAACAGAAGATAAGGTGCAGCATTTTTTGTGTGAACAATGTACGAAACCCCGATGACTGCTGAAAGATAAAAAACCGGGAAAGTGACTGTATCTACAGTTTCCGGCAGCTATGGCGTTCGATAAGGTGGTGAGGAACAATGATCTTGGTTGCCGGAAGATTGGGATTTTCGATATGGTTTATCATCTGTGCGGCGGCTTCGCTTCCGAGCTGGCCTGAGCTGATATCAATAGAAGTAAGCTGAGGTGAGGTCAGTCTGGCGAAAAGCGAGTTATTAAAAGAGATGATAGACAGATCTCCGGGAATGGAAATCCCCGCTTCCAGACAGATCCGTTCAAGGGAAACTGCCAGGATATCATCACTTACGATCATGGCAGTAGGACGGTCATCACTTAAAAGAAGCTGCCTGATACTGTCAGATTCTGTCTGGGAGGCACCTGGAACCTCCAGGCAGTATTCCGGACGCAGAGGAATATCGTGGCTCATAAGGGCATACTGATAACCGGTCTTGCGGTCGGCAGAAAAGATAAGAGAATTATCCACGCCCAGATAAGCAATCTTGCGGTGTCCCAGGTTGTAAAGATATTCCGTAGCCTCCTGTCCTGCAAGGAGATTGTCATTATCAATGTAAATGGTATGGTTGGTGTTCTGCACAGGTTTACCGATAAGGATGTACAGAAGCCCTTCATTAAAGAGAAAATCAATAACCGGATCATCTATCCTTGAGTACAGAAGGATAAAACCGTCAGCCTTACCACCTCTGGCCATGGAGCGCACTGCCTCCAGGATCTCTTCCTCATTCTGTCCCGTGACAATGGTGCTGATATACTGATGTGCGTTGCAGTAATGGCTGATACCACGGATTGCTTCCAGATAAAAAGAGTTCTCATAGGCTTCTTTCTGGGATGGGGGAAGGATGACACCGATGGATCTGGAATTCTGGTTAGCCAGATTACTTGCCTGAAAATTAGGTTCATAGCCAAGCTGAGCCATAGCCTTACGTACCCGTTCCTTGGTTTCTTCGCTAATAGATGGATTATTCTTGCAGGTTCTGGAAACTGTAGAAGGTGAAACTCTGGCCAGAGCTGCTACATCCTTGATGGTTACTGCCATAAAGAGCCTCCTGATGATTGATGGTAATACAGTGTTTTTGTTACTGCTATTGTAGTTTAACTGAAATGTAATGTCAAATGATTTGCATGGAAATTGCATAAAAATATGCAAATATAGATATGGATAAAAACAAGTTTTCAAGCTGTATTCGCTGCTTGATCATAACCGAATAGCTGCTTCGCAGTTTATCAGGAGGACTTTCCTTGATTCGGTTAAATTACCTGCAATGTTATAAATAAAAACAGGATAAAAAGTGCACAAAAAAGAGAAACATAATTTGTATAAAGTAGAGAAATCTTAAAAACAGATTGTATTTTATGCAATTACAGGATATAATTCATGCAAACGGTTGCATAATAAATGCAAAGAATTGCAAAAAAGAGAAACATAAAACAGGGAGGATTTGCGATGAGCAGCGAGAAAGAAAAGGTGCAGTCAGTGATCTGTGCACCACTGACCGGAAAGGCAGTACCCCTTTCTGAAGTTCCGGACCCGGTATTTTCCGGTAAGGTTCTGGGAGACGGTGTGGCTGTCATCCCCAGTGACGGAAAGATTTTAAGTCCTGTGGACGGCGAGATCGAATCTGTTGCAGAGACAGGACACGCATATGGATTTTCCACAGAAAATGGACTGGAGATCCTGGTACATGTAGGACTTGAGACAGTATCTCTTAAGGGTGAGTGCTTCAAGGTTTATGTGAAAGAGGGAGACAAGGTTAAAAAGGGCGATCTGGTGGCAGAAGTTGATCTGGCATATCTGGCAGAGCGAAATATTAACCCTATCACACCGGTTCTGATCTGTTCAGATACAGATGGCCAGAAGCTGATCTGTGCAGATGGCGCAGTTGAGGCAGGAAAGACAGAAGTGCTGATGCTCTGTGCAGCAGAAGAAGCTACCACAGTGACACCGGAAAAACCGAAAGCAGAAAGTACT
Source organism: uncultured Blautia sp. (assembly GCA_934373235.1). Classification (GTDB taxonomy): domain Bacteria; phylum Bacillota; class Clostridia; order Lachnospirales; family Lachnospiraceae; genus Blautia_A. The sequence goes on from CAKROW010000011.1 coordinate 26,579, forward strand.
GAGACTCCGGCAGAAAATACTTCAAAACCGGAGAAGAAAAAGAAGTTCAGTTTTAACTTCGATTTCCTTCAGAAACTGGGTAAGGTTCTTATGACCGTTATCGCAGTTATGCCGGCAGCAGGACTGATGATCAGTATTGGTAAGCTGGTACAGATGGCAGGCGCAGATGTTTCCATGGTCATGACTGTCGGAAGCACAATGGAAAACATCGGATGGGCAGTTATCAACAACCTGCATATCCTGTTTGCAGTAGCTATCGGCGGTTCCTGGGCAAAGGAACGTGCAGGCGGCGCTTTTGCTGCACTGATCACCTTTATCCTGATCAACCAGATCACAGGATCAGTATTTGGTGTAACCTCAGCAATGTTAAGTGATCCGGATGCAGTGACACATACACTGTTTGGAAAAGAAATTCTTGTAAATGGTTATTTCACATCTGTTCTGGGTATGCCTGCCCTGAACATGGGTGTGTTTGTAGGTATTATTTCCGGTTTTGCAGGCGGTGTTATTTACAATAAATATTATAATTACCGTAAGCTTCCGGATGCGTTGTCATTCTTTAACGGAAAACGTTTTGTACCAATGGTTTGTATCCTCTGGTCAGTGATCATCTCCCTGGTACTTGCAGTTATATGGCCGGTAGTACAGTCCGGCATCAATGCTTTTGGTGTATGGATCGCCAATTCTTCTGATACATCACCGATCCTGGCACCTTTTGTATATGGAACACTGGAACGTCTTCTGCTTCCGTTTGGACTGCATCATATGCTGACTATTCCAATGAACTATACCTCTTTTGGAGGAACCTATACTATTGCGACCGGTATCAATGCAGGAAAAGAAGTATTCGGACAGGATCCGCTCTGGCTTGCATGGGTGACAGACCTTATCAATTATAAAGATGCCGGAAACATGGATGCATACAAAACTCTTCTTACAACAGTAACTCCTGCACGTTTCAAGGTCGGACAGATGATCGGTGCTACAGGGCTTCTTCTTGGTATCGCGCTTGCCATGTACCGCAGGGTTGATGCAGACAAGAAGGGGAAATACAAATCCATGTTCTTTTCAACAGTACTGGCAGTATTCCTTACAGGTGTAACAGAGCCGCTGGAATTTATGTTCATGTTCTGTGCACTGCCGTTGTATATCGTATATGCAGTTCTTCAGGGATGTGCATTTGCAATGGCGGGAATCATCCATCTGAGAGTTCATTCTTTTGGAAACCTGGAATTTATCACACGAATTCCCATGAGCCTTAAAGCAGGACTTGCAGGAGATGTGATCAATTTTGTGATTTGTGTTGTTGTATTCTTTGTGATCGGATATTTTGTGGCGTACTTTATGATCGGTAAATTTAAGTTTGCCACACCGGGACGTCTGGGTAACTACACAGACAGCAACGATGATGACAATACGGCAGCTTCCGGAAATTCCGGCAGTGGCAAAGCAGGTGGAAACAGCCAGGCAGAGCGTATCATTGCTCTTCTGGGAGGACGTGAGAATATTATTCTTGTGGATGCCTGCATGACGAGACTTCGTGTAACAGTCAAGGACCTTTCCAAAGTTGCCGAGCTTCCTGCATGGAAAGCAGAGGGTGCTCTTGGCCTCCTGAAAAAGGACAACGGTATCCAGGCAGTGTACGGGCCAAAGGCAGATGTGCTGAAATCTGATATCAACGACATTCTCTGATATCTTTATTAAAACAGAAAAGAAGTGACATAAATGAAGCTTATGACATTAAATACCCACAGTCTGGTAGAACCGGACTGTGAGGAAAAATTAAAACTTTTTGCAGAAGTGATAAAAGAAGAAAAGCCGGATATCCTGGCGCTTCAGGAAGTCAGCCAGACAGCGGGAGTAGTAAGCCTGTCTGAGATCGATCCGCCGAATTTTACCAGATGTGAAGGTTTTCATGTGGCAGTAAGAAGTGACAATTATGCAGAAAGGCTTGCCCGGCTTCTGGAAAATTCCGGGGAAAAATATTACTGGTCCTGGGTATCTGCAAAGCTTGGCTATGAAAAGTATGATGAAGGAATTGCCATTTTTTCAAGGAAACCTATCTGTGAGGCAAAGGACTGCCTTATCAGTGAAAGCGGTGATTACAGTAACTGGAAGACAAGGCGTGCGCTGGGAATCCGGACAGAGGGAAGCAGCGACTGGTTCTACACCGTTCATATGGGATGGTGGAAAGATCAGGAGGAGCCTTTTGACAGACAGTGGAAACGCCTGGAAGAATTTGTGAGAAAGAACAGTGGTGGTGGAAACTGCTGGCTTCTGGGAGATTTCAACAGCCAGGATACAGTCCGGGATGAAGGTTATGATCTGGTACGTGCTTCCGGCTGGAATGATACTTACATACTGGCAGAAAAGAAGGATTCAGGATTCACTGTGGAGGAGGAGATCGACGGCTGGCGGGACGGTGATCCGGGCTGTGATGAGAGCCAGCGCAGGAAGCGTCTGGACTATATTTTCTGCAGTGAAAAAAAGAATATTTTAACATCTGCTGTGATCTGTAATGGCAAAGATCATCCGGTAGTTTCGGATCATTATGGAGTCAGGATCACAACAGCATGACCATATAAGGAGAAAAAATTATGAGTGAAAGAGCAGCCGGCATCCTTATGCCGATCACAAGCCTTCCGTCAGAGTACGGAATCGGTTGTTTTTCAAAAAGTGCATATGATTTTGTGGACTGGCTGAAGGAAGCCGGTCAGAGTTACTGGCAGATCCTTCCGCTGGGTCCTACAAGCTATGGAGACTCCCCATATCAGTCTTTTTCCACTTTTGCGGGAAATCCTTATTTTATCAGTCTGAAAGAACTGATCCGTGAAGGTGTCCTTAAAAAAGAGGACTGTGATAAGGTCAACTGGGGAAAAACAGCAAACAGTGTTGATTACGAAAAGATTTATAAAGGCCGTTATAAACTTCTTCGCAAAGCCTACGAAAACAGCGATATCAGCCAGAATCCGGATTATCAGAGATTTGTTGAGGAAAACCGCTGGTGGCTTTCTGACTATGCTCTTTTTATGGCAGTAAAAGAACAGTTCGACGGTGTGGAGTGGACTAAATGGGCAGAGGACATCCGCCTTCGCTGGAATAACGCCATGGATTATTATCGCAGGGAGCTGTATTTTGATATTGAGTTTCAGCAGTATATGCAGTTCAAATTTTATGAGCAGTGGATGAAGCTGAAAAAATATGCCAATGACAAAGGAATTAAGATCATCGGTGATATTCCTATCTATGTTGCTATGGACAGTGCAGATACCTGGGCACATCCGGAGCTTTTCCAGCTTGATCAGGACAATGTGCCATGTGCTGTGGCAGGCTGCCCGCCGGACGGATTTTCCGCAACAGGACAGCTCTGGGGAAATCCGTTGTACCGTTGGGATTACCACAGAGAGACAGGCTATGCATGGTGGCTTTCCAGGCTCAGTTATGTTTTCCGTCTTTATGATGTTGTACGTATCGACCATTTCCGCGGATTTGACGAGTATTTTTCTATTCCCTATGGAGCGGAAAATGCCATTGGCGGACACTGGGAAAAAGGTCCTGGAATTGATCTTTTCCGCAGGGTTGAGCAGGCGCTTGGCTGGAAACCGGTTATTGCGGAGGATCTGGGGTATGTGACAGATTCTGTACGTCAGCTTGTACATGACAGCGGTTTTCCGGGAATGAAAGTTCTTGAGTTTGCTTTTGATTCCAGGGATTCCGGATGTGCCAATGACTATCTTCCACATAATTATCCGGAGAACAGTGTGGCATATACAGGAACCCACGATAATGAGACTATTGTCGGATGGTGGAAGAGTATTACAGCAGCAGAACGGAAGCTTGCAAGGGATTATCTCTGTGACCAGGCTACACCGGATGAGGAGCTGTATAAGTCCTTTATCAGCCTTGTTATGAGAAGCAGCGCAAAGCTTTGCGTGATCCCAATGCAGGACTATATGGGACTGGATAACAGAAGCAGAATGAACCAGCCGTCAACAGTAGGCAAAAACTGGAAATGGCGGGTTACAAAGAGAAATCTTTCCAGGAAGCTTCTGAAAGAGGTCCATGATGTGACATTAAGATATGGACGTAAGAACTGGGCAGAATAAATAACAGTTTATACAGGGATAAAAAAGCCCCGGGCTTTTCAGATGAGTTACTGAGAACATCTGAAGCCCGGGGTTCTGTTATATCCGGATATTGTGTATCAGTTTTTTTTCCTCTGTGCCTGAAGGCATGCACATGCTGTATAAAGTACATCTGTGGAGGAGTTAAGGGCTGTTTCACAGGAATCCTGGATAACACCTACGATAAATCCTACACCAACGACCTGCATGGCTACATCATTGGGGATTCCAAAAAGGCTGCAGGCCATGGGGATCAGAAGAAGGGATCCGCCGGCAACTCCGGAAGCACCTGCGGCACTTAATGCTGCAAGGATACAGAGGATCAGAGCTGTAGGAAAATCTACGCTGATGCCAAGTGTATGTGCGGCTGCCAGAGCCATGATGGAAATGGTGACGGCTGCACCGCCCATGTTGATGGTAGCACCTAAAGGAATGGAAATGGAATAAGTATCCTCGTCCAGACCAAGATCTTTGCACAGCTCCATATTGACCGGAATGTTGGCAGCAGAGCTTCTTGTAAAGAAAGCTGTGATACCGCTGTCTTTCAGGCAGCGAAGAACCAGTGGATATGGATTTTTACGTGTGCAGATAAATGTAACGATGGGATTGATCACCAGTGCAACAAAGAGCATGGTTCCAACCAGCACACAGATCAGGCGGCCGTAGCTTAAAAGTACACTTAAGCCCTGCTCGGAGATGGTTGTGAAGATAAGGCCCATAATACCGAAGGGTGCAAGATTGATGATCCATCTTACTGCTGTTGAAGTTGCATCAGAAATATTTTCGATGACAGTCTTGGTGGTTTCGCTTGCGGCCTTCAGTGCGATACCGAAGATGATAGCCCATGCAAGGATACCGATATAGTTGGCATTTACAAGAGCGTCTACCGGGTTGGAGACAATGTTCATCAGCAGGTTTTTCAGGACTTCAGCAACCCCGCTTGGCGGTGTAACGTCAGAAGTATTGGTATTTTCGGAAAAAGTCAGCATAACAGGGAACAGACGGCTGGAGAGCACGGCTGACAGAGCTGCCAGGATATTTCCAAGAAGATATAATACAACTACGAATTTCATGTTTGTCTTCTGACCTTTTTCCATATGGCAAAGTGAGCTCATAACAAGGAAGAATACCAGAAGAGGTGCGATTCCGCGGAGAGCTCCTACAAAGAGATCGCCCAGAATGGAGATAACAGATGCTTTCGGAACAGCAAGACCAAGAATGATACCAAGGATCAGACCGCAGATAATACGCTTGATCAGATTGATACTGTTCCATTTTTGAACCAGTGTTTTCATAATGTTTTCCTCTTTCCTTTTCTATGGAGGTGCTTTCTCTGTTTGAAAATGTACTACTGCATCACAGAAAAGCACAATATAACGATTATATACAATTTTGTCCGTGTTGTAAAGACAAATGTGCAGAAAAGAAGAAAATCAAAAGAAAATCAGCTTCAGGTTCTGATTTTCCTGAAGCTGACTGCAAAGTAGATGATCTCGAACACTGCTGTGATACCCCATGAGAAGATATACAGAAGGTACAGAGATGAGATCGTATGAAAATATGCAAAAATTGTATAAACCCAGATCACACGGAATACACAGGATCCCAGGATGACGATGATCATAGGCGGGATGCTTTTTCCGATTCCACGGGAGGCGGCTATGGTTGCATCCATAAAACAACTGAATGCATAGGAAAATCCCATGATCCGTATTCTCTGCATACCGGCATCAATAACTGCAGGTTCTGTGGCAAAGAGGGACAGGAACTGTCTTCCGAATACCAAGAGAAGACCACCCAGGATAGCCCCTGCGGAAAAAGAATATGTAAGGGTTACAAAGTAGGAGCTTAACATTCGTTTTTTGTTTCCGGCACCCCAGTTCTGTCCTATGAAGGTGGCACATGCGGTGTAAAAAGCGAACATGACATTGTAGATCAGGGAGTCCGCATTGGCTGCAGCCGCATTTCCCGATACCATTACTGCGTCGAAGGAATTGACACCTGTCTGTACAAACAGATTGGCAATAGCAAAAATACCGTTCTGTAATCCTGTGGGAATTCCAAGGAGAAGCACAGCACGACAGGCCTTGGGATTGAAACGGAGCCTGTGCAGGTTTACCTGACATTCATCCTTGCGGTGCAGCAGATGGATCATTACCAGGGATGCGGAGATATACTGGGCAATGACGCTGGCTGTTGCAACACCGGATGCAGCCATGTGGCAGCAGATGACGAAAAACAGGTTCAGGATCACGTTTAATACTCCGGCAATGGTAAGATAGATCAGTGGAAGCCTGGTTTCACCCCGGGCACTGAGAACGCCGTTTCCGAAGTTATAAATGGCAAGGGCCGGCATACCAAGGGAATATATTTTCATATATAATATGGCATCGTCAATAAGTTCCGGTTTGGTGTTCATCATGGAAAGCATACCGCCGGAAAAAACAAGACACACAGCACAGACAATGATTCCTGCAACAGCACAGATAATAAGTGATGTGTGGATGGTCTCCTCTGTTCCTCTGGAATCTCCGGCACCCAGTTCATGGGCTACACGTACATTGACACCTGCGCCCATGCCGATGAGAAGTCCGGTAAACAATGTTACCAGCAAGGTTGTAGAACCTACAGATCCCAGTGCTTTATAATCTGCAAAGCGGCCTACAACAGCCACATCGCTTAAATTAAACAGAACCTCCAGCACCTGGGAAAACATAAGCGGTATGCTGAACATAAACATATTTTTCCACAGAGAGCCTGTTGTCATCTCTATGGCAGAAGATTTCTTTTGTTTCTTATCACACATATGATTACCCCTCAATTATAAAATTACCTCATCCATTAATAAGATACTATTCGGGAAAATGTTTGTAAAGAGAGGGATTGTTATGATTGGTATTATATTTTGTTATGAGGTGGGAGAGGGACTCTGCAGGAAAAGAACCACCTCCGGATCAGCGAAAGTGGTTCTCTTAAGATCAGTAATAGAGGTACTGGGACATATAAGGATTGATCCAGGTATATCGGCCATTTATATAAACTTTATAATAAGGTGCATAATAATAATCAGATGTTTTTTTCAGATATACTTTGGTGATTTTAAGTTTCTGATTTGGACGGATCCGAATACCATCCGGGATGGTACTGTTTACTGATTTATATGTCCGGAAAGCTGTCTGTGCAGTGACATATTTTCGACCTGTGACTTTTGCGTTTCGGCTTGCAAGAGAAATGCGACCGTTATTTACTTTGGATACAACACAGTACTTGGTGATGTAACCGCCTTTGGCGTAAGTGTTGTATTTGATATTATTTCCGGAAAGGGAAAGTTTTCCGGTGAAGTAGTCACCGGGGAGTACTCCGATCCTGGTTAAATTTTTGCGTCCATGGTATACAGTATAATCGGTGCATCCGCCTTTATAATGGGTACCAACGATCAGATACTCATTTGAAGTGCCGGTTTTATAGTAGTAAACAGGCTGTGTACCATAGGACTGGAGATCTGCGACCTTCTTTCCGTTGATGTAAATAATTCGATGACACTGTGCAGGGTAATCGGCCTGAATATTTTTCTCTACGATCTTAAGGCGGTCAGCCTTGCCATCTCCGGTGATGTCAGTTTTGTAAGTTTTGTTAAATTTCAGGCTGACCAGGCGGGCCTTGGCGTAGGTAGTGGAGGTGCAACAGAAGATACCCATGACAAGCAGCATGAATCCCAGTAAAAACCGTGTTTTCTTTTTCATATTTATCCATCCTTTCTTATTTGCCAGAGACAAATTGCGGAGTGATTGCATTGATGAGTATATAGCAGAACAGGAAGTGAATGTCCGCTTTACTCTGGCACTTCTTTATATAAGAAATTATAGCAAACAGAGATGGCAGGTTCAACAAGGGTTAATAAAATATCGAGGAAATGTGGAAAAGCGGTTGCAGGTCATTGGCTGAACTGTAATTTAAATGATGGAACACACTGTAAATATTTGGGTTTCAGGTAAATTAAGCTTGACATATCATGTGCCACAGCTTACTCTTTTGAGAGATATTGCGTTTTATATTAATGATAAGTTGTTTTGAAAAGGGGAATAGCACATATGAAAAACTGGGATAATGTACGTCTGGTACCGGAGTTTGATGAGCAGGGAGTTGCCTGCTACCGTCTTGATGGTGGAGATTATGTGAATGAATATTATATTACTTCAGAGGCAGAGACACGAAAGCTTCTGAATACACCGGAAGTGGTGGGATATGAGGTTTATAACTGCCTGATCCCGTCTACCTGTCAGATGCTTTATTATCTGAAAGAGCAGAAGAAGGTTACAACTGCAAATATTCTTTCTATTTTAAGAGGTGCGCTGAATTATCCGCTTGAGGAGGCATGTTATAAAGAGCATATCCGTGTCCATGATATCAGCTTCCTTTCCAGTGAGCGCGTTTTTGCACAGGATGAAATGACCGGGCTTGAGATCAAGTACAGCAAACTGACCATGGTTCCGGACAGTACGCTGATGATCGGTGATATCATTGCAAGTGGTGAGACGCTGATCCACTGTCTTCGCTATGTGACTGACTTCTACAGAGACCATGGTGCGAAGCTTCGTAATATTATCATATTTACTATCGGTGGCACCAAAGGAATTGATATCCTTGAAAACCTGACAAAAGAGATCCGTGAGTTCTGGCCGGATTTTGAAGGATTTATCACAGTCTTCTATGAGGGCATTTTTGCAACCTATCAGGACAAAGGCGTTTCCGGGATCAATCTTCCGGATGTTGATTTTTACTGGAAAGGTGGAATTGTTGCACCGGAATTCAGAAGAGAGACGCTTTCCATGTGCAGCCCGCTTTTTGAGAAATGTATTATCTACGATGGGGGTGCAAGACGCTATGAGATCCACGAGCATGTAGAGGAAGTCCTGGAATTCTGGGAGGGCATCCTTGAGCGTGGGGATAAGATTGATTTCAAAGAGCTTCTGGATGAAAAGCTTGGCTACCCTACACCGGTCAGCTATGAAGACTGGATTCATTACAACCACTACGAATCCATCCGCCCCGCCGACACCAGATGGCTCTACCGCCAGGAACAGGGATATATTGAGAGTATGAAGAACATCACACTGAAAGAACTCGCTGAGCAGAGGATCGGAGAGTTTAGAAGTGTGTTGAGGAAATACATTCTGTAACAGCTATAAAATCGGTAAAATCAGGATAGCAGAAAAGTCAGGGGGAAGATTGCACATTGATTTCAGTATGAATAATGACTATAATAAATGATAGCAATGCGACAGTGTTTTCAGAAATATTGTGTTCCTGACTGGCATAAAAAATGGAAATAGCTGTTTTATTTGCTGGATGATGCTATGAAAATAGCGATACTTATTGAATCGCTGTAAGAAAGAGAGTCGGAAATACAGCAGACCAAGGAGGATCCTAATACAATGAAAATCGGAAATGATATTTATTATGTAGGCGTAAATGACCATCAGGTAGATCTGTTTGAGGGACAGTATGTAGTACCAAACGGAATGTCCTACAATTCCTACGTGATCAAAGATGAGAAGATCGCAGTTATGGATACTGTAGATGCCAATTTTACAGAAGAATGGCTGGGAAAAGTAGCAGAAGTTCTGGACGGTGCGAAACCGGATTACCTGGTAGTTCAGCATATGGAGCCGGACCATGCAGCAAATATTGAGAACTTCATGAAGGTATACCCGGATACCACCGTTGTTGCCAACACAAAGACATTCACCATGATGGAGAACTTCTTCCGTGGAATGGACCTGGAAGGAAAGAAACATGTAGTAGCCAATGGTGACACCCTGACACTTGGCAAACATGTCCTTACTTTTGTATTTGCACCGATGGTACACTGGCCGGAGGTTATGGTTACATATGACAGCACAGACAAGGTTCTGTTTTCCGCAGATGGATTCGGTAAATTCGGAGCTCTTGATGTAGAAGAGGACTGGGACTGCGAAGCACGCCGCTACTATATCGGAATCGTTGGAAAATATGGTCCGCAGGTACAGAAGCTTCTTAAGGCAGCAGCAACCCTGGATATTCAGACGATCTGCCCGCTTCACGGACCGATCCTTACCGAGAACCTTGGACATTATCTGGAAAAATACGATATCTGGTCTTCCTACAAAGTAGAGAGTGAAGGTGTAATGATCGCCTATACCTCCGTATACGGAAATACAAAAAAAGCAGCAGAGCTTCTTGCACAGAAATTGAAAGAAAAAGGCTGCCCGAAGGTTGTTGTCTGCGATCTTGCAAGAGAAGACATGGCAGAGGCAGTGGAGGACGCCTTCCGCTACGGCAAACTGGTACTGGCCAGCATTACATACAACGGAGAGGCATTCCCGTTCATGCGTACATTCATCGAGAACCTGACAGAGCGTAATTACCAGAACCGCACCATCGGCCTCATTGAGAATGGAAGCTGGGCGCCGACAGCAGCCAAAGTCATGAAAGGAATGTTCGAGAAGAGCAAAAATATCACATGGCTTGAGAATAATGTAAAGATCATGTCCTCTCTCAGCGATGAGAATGTGGCAGAGATCGATGCAATGGCAGAGGAGCTCTGCAAGTAATTTCTGAATGTCAGAACAGCTTATAAAAAATAAAGATATAACATAATAAAAAGACGTGGACCAGGATTGATATATTCTTTCATTTACTGAGTTGTTAATGAAAGAGATATATCGATCCGTAAGGTCACGTCTTTTTTATTTACATGACTAACAAATTAAAGGTAAGTCATTGATCTCATGATCCTGGAAACTGCCGAGTGATCATTACATCCTCTTACACCACATAAAGCCATAAGCCGGAAGTACCACATCCTTAAGCTCCAGAGTCTGGTCAGTGATCAGATCGCGGAAGGTTCCCTCCTCCTGCATCCAGGCAGTTTTTTCGCTGTCACTGAAGTTGAAGATTCCGATAAAACGTTCTTTCCCTTTCTGGCGGAGGATGCAGAGAATGCTGTCATCATGAACATCGTATGTATATACATCACAGTCCTTATCAAAAACAGATTCCTGGCTGCGGATCTGTTCCATGCGGTCCAGAGTCTGGAAGATCTGTCCCTCAACGGAGGCTTTTGATTTTCTCTTTCCGGCAAGCTCCCACTGGAAAGCACCACGGTGGATATAGCGGGAATCTGCAGCCTTATCCGGATCCTCTTTATAGGAATAATCATTGAGACGACCAATTTCATCGGAGCTGTAAAGCATCGGTATCCCGGACTGGGTAAGCATATATGCGTGAAGCATCAGATCCTCGCGGATGCCTCTTTCCAGCTTCTCGTCATCTTTTTCAAAAAGAGCAGCCTCGATCCCGCACATGGAAGCAGTAGTTCCGCAGAAACGGGCATCCTGAGTTACCGGGTCATCATTATAGAGCTCTCCGCGGCTGTCGCTTCCCGGATGCTTTCCTGTAAAGAAATCATTCAGGTAACGCTTATGGGATGGCTCATCCATGCCCCATTCCTTCAGGGTGGCGAAATCCAGTCCCCAGCCGATATCGTCATGGCAGCGGAGATAATTCAGGAATGTGTACTGCTTTGGAAGGCTGTTTACAACGTCCATCTGTTTTTTCAGAAGACGGATATCGCGGGTGGCAATGCTGTTCCAGGTTGTAGCCATTGTTGTTACATTGTAAAGCATATGGCACTCAGGCTTTTCTACAGTTCCGAAATAAGGAACAACCTTCTCCGGCTCCATAACAACCTCACCCAGAAGTACAACACTTGGGCAGACGATCTCGGCGATCATACGCATCATACGAACGATCGTATGCACCTGCTTCAGGTTACGGCAGGGAGTTCCCAGTTCTTTCCAGATATACGGAACCGCATCGATACGGATCACGTCCATTCCCTGGTTTGCAAGGAAGAGGAAGTTGTAAATCATCTCATTGAAAACACGGGGATTGCAATAGTTCAGATCCCACTGGTACGGATAAAAGGTAGTCATGACATAGTGACCGATATCCGGAAGCCAGGTAAAGTTCCCCGGAGCAGTGGTTGGGAATACCTGTGGTACGGTCTTTTCGTACTCATCCGGGATCTGGCGGTTATTGTAGAAGAAGTAACGGCTCATATATTCGCCGTCACCCTGGCGTGCTTTTTTGGCCCATTCATGATCCTCGGAAGTGTGGTTCATAACAAAGTCCATACACAGGTTCATTCCGTTTTTGTGGCATTTATCTGCAAGGGCAGCCAGATCCTCCATGGTACCAAGGTCCGGGCGGACTTTGCGGAAATCAGCTACTGCGTAACCACCGTCGGAGCGGCCCTTCGGGGTATCCAGAAACGGCATCAGATGAAGACAGTTTACGTTGCATTCTTTCAAATATGGAAGTTTGGCAGAAACTCCTTTAATGTTGCCGGCAAAGTTGTCAATGTAGAGCATCATGCCAAGCATATCCTTCTGGCGGAACCAGTCCGGATTTTTTTCTCTTTCCAGGTCACGGTTTTTGAGAGCGCGGCGGCGTGCTGTAAAATACCGGTACATCTGGTCACAGAGCTCTGCAAACATATCGTCATTGTGATAAAGCTCTGTGTACAGCCAGCGAAGCTCGTCGTGATGATGGTTTAAACGTTCCTGAAAAATTTCCTGATTTTTTTTCATGATCTTCCTCCCTGAGTTGTATTTATAAGCCTCCGGGCGTGGCAGCCTGAAGAATCTTTTGGTTTCTGTATAACATTTTTCCAAAGGATTATAGCACGAAGCTATGGTTGTATGAATGTTTGCATTATTATGGAATATGGAAAAATGTTATATTTATCTATAATGAAAAAATTATTTCATCAATCTGTGGTTTCACGCCGTATCAGTACAGGCGTAATCTTTTTATGGACTGGCTTCTGAAGGGGTGAAGGTTTTCTTTTTTTCATTTCATTCATTTGCTCGACAAGAAGCTCCATGGTAGTTTGTGCAATAACGTCAATCTGCTGTCCAACGGTGGTGATGGGAATGATAGATTCTGCAGCAATCGGTGAATTATCGAAACCAATAATCTGATATTCTTCCGGTAAACAGTTATATTTCTGGAAGATCAGATTGAGAAACATGTTTGCGTAAGTATCATTGGATAAAAATATGCCTTTTTTCTGGTGGGGATATTTGTTGTCAATATCCTGAAAGATCATACGCATTTTCTCGAAGATTTCCTGATAGGAATCACCCTGAACGTTAAGATTCAGCTCGTAAGGAATATTATGCTCTTTGCATGTGTCTTCAAATGCACGGATACGGTCATAGGCGGGAATGTTTTGCGGTACATGCACATTGATATGGATCAGCACATCACATTTGTTACGGATCAGAAGAGAAGTAGCCTGCGTGGATCCCATATAGTTGTCCGTGGTGACACTGCAGACATGCTCCGCTTCACGCTCAATGGCAATAACCGGGATTTTGTAGGATGCCAGTTTTTCAGAAGGAAGGGTGTGGCTCATAACGATCAGCCCTTCGATCTTATATGCCATCAGCTCGTCCAGATACTGCATTTCTTTTTCAGGGCCACCGTCGCTTACAAAAACCAGAAACTTATAGTGATAATCAGAATAGCTCCTGAGAATCTGAGTCAGCATTTCGGAATAATAATGAAGATAGAGATTTGGTACAATGATCCCTACAAATTCACTTTTTCCATTGGCAAGGACTTTGGCAAGCTTATTTTTTTTATAACCAAGCTCATCCAGAGCTCTGGCGATTTTTTCCTGGTTTTCCAGGGTGAGAGAATCCGGATGATTAAAATATCTGGAAATTGTAGTCTTGGAAAAACCAGTGTATTCTGCGATGTCAGCGAATGTCACCTGTTTTTTAGCCATGTATAAAATAGTCTCCTTTTACAGTTGAATTACGTAAGCTTCGTATAGTGAAAACAAAGCGTAAATATATGTTTATTCCATTTCAGTATAGCAATATCAGCCTGAAATAGCAATAAAAAAATAACCAGTTAAGTAACCGGTTACTTTTTTGGGGAAATCATCTGAAAATGGTTGACATACGAGGCCGGATATAGTAGTATCAGCTTATAAAGTAACCGGTTACTTTACCGGTTTCAAAAAGAGCGAAAACATAAAAAAGGGAGGAAAAAAAATGAAAAAGGGTTCTGCGAAAGCAGTTTCTACAGGGAAACGGACCTGTGCACAGAAACTGCAGTATGTAAAGAAGAACTGGCAGCTATATGTATTCTTTCTGATGCCGGCGTTGCTTCTGACCATCATCTTCAAATATGTACCGATGGGCGGTGTGCTGATCGCATTTGAGGATTACAATGTTATTGATGGTATATTCGGAAGTAAGTGGGTGGGCCTTGAATATTTCCGGAGATTCCTGTCGTCACCGGATTTTATGAATTATCTTGTAAATACTCTGAAACTTAGTATTTACGGCTTATTATGGGGATTTCCGATCCCGATCATTCTGGCAATGCTTCTGAATCAGATCCGGAGAGCCGGAATCAAGAAAAAGATCCAGCTTCTGATCTATGCACCGAATTTTATTTCCGTTATCGTACTTTGTGGTATGGTCCGTATGTTCCTTTCACCGGTTGGCCCACTGAATAAACTGATCGGTGCTGATGCAAACTGGATGACTATGCCGGCAGCATTCCGTACCATTTACATAGCCAGTGGAATCTGGCAGACAGCCGGATGGTCATCGATCATGTATACTGCAGCACTCTCCAATGCCAGCAAAGACCTGGAGGAAGCAGCTGTTGTGGACGGAGCCAATATCCTGCAGCAGATCTGGTATGTTCAGCTCCCTGCGATCAAGAATATCATCGTGATCCAGTTTATCCTTCAGGCCGGAAATATTATGAGTATCGGTTTTGAAAAGGCATATGCACTGCAAACAGATATGAACCTTCCGGCATCAGAGATCCTTTCTACATATGTATACAGGATCGGTCTTCTTAATGGTGATTACGGATATTCCACAGCCGTGGGTCTGTTTAACTCCGTGATCAATGTAATTCTGCTGATATTTGTAAACTGGGTAGTCAAGAAACTTAACGATGGAGAAGGATTATAGGAGGCGCTTGTATGGAAACAGCAAAGAAAAAGAAATATACGGCATCTGATAAAGCGATTCTTGGAATCGGATACGTGCTTCTGGGCGCATTTGTACTTTCAATCCTGATTCCGCTTTTGTATGTAGTGATCGCATCTTTTATGGATCCCAATGTTCTCAACAGCCAGGGAATCAGCCTGGATATAAGAAAATGGACAGTAGATGCCTACAGACGAGTACTTGAAAACAATATGATCTGGCGAGGGTTTGCAAACTCTTTCTTTTATTCCGCAGTGTTTACCATCATTTCTGTTCTGGTAACATTGCTGGCAGCATATCCGATGTCAAAGAAAGAATTTGTAGGAAGAAACTTCTTCAATGTGATCTTTCTTATCACAATGTTTTTCGGCGGCGGAATGATCCCGACATTTATCCTGATCAATCAGCTGCATCTGGTAAATACCATCTGGGCTATTTTGCTTCCGGGTGCATTTAATGTCTGGAACATGATCCTGGCAAGAACCTATTATCAGTCTATCCCGAAGGAGCTGAGAGAGGCATCTGCTATTGATGGCGCTACAGAGATCGAGCACTTTTTCAAGATCATGATGCCTGTGTGCAAACCGATCATCGCGGTACTTGCATTGTGGTCCTTTGTCGGAATGTGGAACAGCTACTTTGATGCCATGATCTACCTGAATGATGCGAAGCTGCAGCCGTTACAGCTGGTACTTCGTTCTATCCTGGTACAGAATACACCGCAGCCTGGAATGATCGCAGATATCCAGAGCACGGCACAGATGGCAAAGGTGGCAGAGCTTCTGAAATATGCAACCATCATTGTGTCAAGTTTACCACTTCTGATCATGTATCCGTTTTTCCAGAAATACTTTGATCAGGGTATCATGGTTGGTTCTGTAAAAGGTTGATGACTGGAGGTTGAAGATGATGAAAAAAAGAATGAAAGCATTATTGGCAATCGGGCTTTCGGCGATTATAATGGTCTGCAGTGCAGGATGTGGAAATGGGAAAGAACGGATGAAAGCAGAAACTGATCCGGACACTCCGGCAGAAGAAGTAGCGTTTCCTCTGAAAGAACAGGCAGAACTGTCTTTTATCACCAGCGCACCTGCGACATCCACACAGGAGCCTAATGAAAGAACCATTTTTAAAAGACTGGAAGAACAGACCAACGTACATATCGACTGGACCTGTTTTGTAGCAGACCAGTTTGATGACAAAAAGAATCTGGCACTTGCCCAGTTTGGAAATCTTCCGGATGGTCTTTTTAATGCGGGGATGAATGACTATGATCTTCTTCGCTATGCAAAGCAGGGTATCATTATTCCGGTAGAAAATCTGATCGATAAATATATGCCCAATCTTCAGGCTGTATTTGAAAAATATCCGGAATACAGAACGATGTGTACTGCTCCGGACGGGCATATTTATTCTTTCCCGTGGATCGAGCAGCTTGGAGAGGGAAAGGAAGCAATCCAGGCTATTGGAGATATTCCTTACATTAATAAAAAATGGCTGGATTATCTGAATCTGGATGTTCCGACTACAACAGATGAACTGGAGCAGGTTCTGATCGCTTTCCGTGACAATGCAGATAAACTGGAACAGGAATTTGATATTGAGGGTGATGTGATCCCAATGTCCTTTATCATCAATAACGGCGATCAGGATCCTGCAATTCTGATCAACGGATTTGGAGAAGGATATGGTGATACCGGTGATCATTTTGCAGTGAAAGATGATGGAACTGTTATTTATACGACGGTGCAGGAAGGCTATAAAGAAGGAATCCAGTGGCTTCATCAGCTGGTGGAGGAAGATCTGGTGGATCCGGAGGCTTTTACCCAGGAATGGTCTACTTACGTTGCCAAAGGAAAAAATCATAGATATGGTCTGTGTTTTACCTGGGATATTGCAAACATCGACAACAATGAAGATTATGTTATGCTCCCGGCACTGGCCGGTCCGGATGGACTTGTGAATATTACAAGACAGAATAACAGTGAAACCAGTGGTTTTGACAGAGGCAGATGTGTTCTGACAACAAGCTGCCGGAATACGGCCCTGGCAGCTGCATGGATCGACCAGATGTATGCACCGATCCAGTCTCCACAGAATAACTGGGGTACTTACGGCGAGGAAGATTCCTTTAATATTTTTGAAATGTCCGAGAATGCAGAAGGCGGACAGATGCTGAAACATATGGATCTGGGTGATGCGTCTCCTGTTGAAGTCAGAGAAGCACAGTCTGTCAACGGTCCGCTGGCAGTGCTCAATGACTATTATGATGTATATGTGACAGAGCCTGCGGATGCAAAATGGCGTCTTGATAACATGCATGAAACATATCTGAAAGATATGAACAGCAAGTATGTTTATCCAAATGTTTTCATGAGTATTGATGATACAAATAAAGTATCCCAGTATGACACAGATATCAAGAAATACGCAGAACAGAAAAAGGCAGACTGGATCCTGAACGGCGGAATTGAGGAGGAATGGGATTCTTACCTGAAGAAACTGGAGCAGTATGGACTGTCTGACTATGTAGCGATCAAACAGAAATATTTTGACCAGTATCAGAAATCACTGAAAGAGAATGCAGAATAAAAGAGCAGAAAAAAGATACCGGTCAGATCATCAAAAAAGAAAGTGAGAGCGGAAATATGAGCGAAAAACTTGAAAAAGCGCGTCTTTATGAAATACAGGAAGCAGAGAATATTTCACAGGAAGAAAAACCGGCGTTTCATGTATCTGCACCGGCAGGCTGGATCAATGATCCAAACGGATTTTCTGTCTTTGAGGGAAAAATCCATCTCTTTTATCAGTATCATCCGTACAGTCGTGACTGGGGCCCTATGCACTGGGGCCACAGCGTGACTGAGGATATGATCAGATGGGAGCAGCTTCCAACAGCACTTGCACCGGATCATGATTATGACTGTAAAGGATGCTTTTCCGGAAGTGCTATTGAGGCAGATGGAAAACATGTGCTGATCTATACAGGCGTTACTTCAGAAACACAGGCGGATGGAACGGAAGAAATCCGTCAGAATCAGTGTGTTGCCTATGGAGATGGCAGAGATTACGTGAAAGTGGAACAGAATCCGGTGATCACAGGTGAGATGCTTCCGGATGGCTGTAGCAGGGTTGATTTTCGTGATCCGAAGATCTGGAAAGAGGACGAAAAGTATTATCTGATCGTAGGAAGCAGAAGTGAAGAAATTCCGGGGCAGGTGGTTCTGTTTTCCAGTAAGGATCTGAAAGAGTGGAAATTTGAGACAATCCTTGCACAGAATGACACCGGCGAAATTGGCATCATGTGGGAATGTCCGGATTTCTTTTCCCTGGGGGATAAACATGTTCTGATCTGTTCACCGCAGAATCTGCGGGCAAAAGGATATGAATTTCATAATGGACATAATTCTGTGTACTTTACGGGAACTTATGATAATAAAAAACACGTATTTGAAAAGGAAGCTCCAGGGAGCCTGGATTATGGTTTTGATTTTTATGCACCTCAGACCACGCTCCTTCCGGATGGCAGAAGAGTAATGATCGCCTGGATGAAGTCCTGGGATAACTGTGTGGTCCGTGAGGGACAGAGATGGCAGGGAATGATGACTCTTCCACGTGAACTGGAATATAAAGAGGGAAAAATCTGGCAGAATCCGGTGCGTGAGATTGAAAATTACCGGAAAAACAAATGTACTTATCAGAACGTGGAGGTTGGTGAGAATTTAAGTCTTCAGGGTATTGGGGGGCGCATGATCGACCTGACAGTAGAACTTTTAGGTATAGACCAGATGGATGGCAACGGAAATTCCGGAACAGGTTTTGGAGGCTACGATGAATTCCAGATGGAACTTGCGCGGAATGAAGAGTATACGACACTGTTTACTTACAACCGGAAAAAACATCTCCTGGAGATCGACAGAACCTGGAGCGGCATTACAAAAGATGTTACCTGTGTAAGAAAGATCCGTATTTCCGATCCGGGAAAAAATCTGAAACTGCGTTTTATCCTGGACCGCAGTTCCATAGAACTTTTTATCAACGATGGAAAACAGACCGCAACTACTGTAATTCCCACACCGGCAGAAGCAGATGAAATTCTTTTCCACAGTGATGGAAAAGCAGTAATCAATGTGGAGAAATATGATATTGTGATGTGATACAGTCAGGTGTTGAAATCTTTTTTCCTTCATGTTACTATAAAAACCAGATACAAAGGCGTATGGATGCAGGGCATCTGTACGTCTTTTTTTGCGTGGTGCGCCTGGCGGCGCACGTTTCTGACGGATAACTGTCTGCCGGGGCGGTTCCGGAGATAGCCGAAATGTTTTTACAGGAGGAAATGATAATGAAGCTGGAAAATTATGAGGTACATCTGCCAAGTTATTCCATTGGCGATAAGATTTATGACAAGATCGGGCCGGTATGCGAGTCCTATGGAAAAACAGTTCTTGTGATCGGCGGTGAGAAGGCACTGGATGCGGCCTATGAGAAGATCTGTTCCTACGTGGAGAAAACCAATCTTCAGATCATTGGAAAAGAGATTTTTGGAAAAGACTGTACGTATAAAACAGTAGAACGGCTTCGGGCAATGCCGGTTTATCAGGAAGCGGATATGGTGTTCGGCGTTGGTGGCGGAAAAGCCCTGGATACAGTGAAATGCCTCTGTATCACTGATGACAAGCCGGTGTTTACTTTCCCTACCATTGCGTCCAACTGTTCTGCCTGCACTTCGGTTTCCATTATGTATAATGAGGACGGAACGTTCTTGAAGCCGCACTTTTTTGTGCGCCCGGCCATGCATGCCTTTATTGATACGGAGATCATTGCCAAGGCACCGGCGAAATATATGTGGGCGGGAATTGGTGATACATATGCGAAATATTATGAGGCGATGATTTCTTCCAGAGATGAAAGGCTGGAGCATTTTACCTCTGTTGGTGTGGCAGTGAGCCGGATGTGCCGTGATCCGCTGCTTCAGTACGGAGCCAGGGCTTTTGCGGATCATGAGAAAGGACTTTGTACTTATGAGGTGGAACAGGTGGTTCTGGCTATCGTGGTGACAACAGGTATTGCGTCAATTTTTCTGACAAAGGATTTTACACCGGATTACAACAGCGGTCTGGCTCATGCGGTGTTTTATGCGCTGACCGGTTATCCGGTGATCGAAAAGCGGCATCTTCACGGAGAGGTTGTGGGATTTGGTGTGCTGCTGGCTTTGCTTGTGGATCATGAATATGAGGAATTTGAAAAGATCTATGAGCTGAACCGGGAGATCCACCTGCCGGTTTCCCTGGAGGAGATTGAGATCACAGAAGCCCAGTGGGAAGAAAGCATGAACCGGATCCCGGAGATGTCGGACGTGAAGCATTATCCTTACAAGATTACCAGGGAGATGCTGGTGGAGGCGATGGAACGGTTAAATGCGAAGAGACAGAACAGCATCTGAAAGCTTTTTCTGCTGTAAATAACAATCCATGTTTTATGTGTGTGGAATATTACAGAACGGAAATGCCGGAATAGGGAAAAATCAGGGCAAGTGTCTGATACAGGTGTAATTGTAAAAAGGAGTCAGGATTTTATGGAAAAAAAGAGTAATACAGGAATGATCATCTGGGGTGTGGCCTTTGTGTGGTTTACCACTCACTTTGGAGGTGGCTTTGCCTCAGGCGCACAGATCTACAGCTATTATGTGCGGTACGGGGTCTGGTGCCTGTTTATGCCGGCTGTGGCGATGGCCTACAATGGAGTGTTTTTTGCCTATAGCCTGCGCTTCGCCAGAAAACATGAGGTGTATGATTACCGGTCTTATAATAATGCTTTTTATGGAAAATTTGCGCCGGTGTTTTCCAATCTGTTTGAGATCTTATATATCTGTGTAATGTGTGTGGCCCCTGCTGTGGCTTTTGCGACAGGTGGTGCAACTTTAAGTGCGCTGACAGGACTGCCTTATCTGCTGTGTACTTTGATCATTGGTATTTTTATTTTTGTTGTGGCGATTTTTGGAACAGATCTGGTGCGGAAGGTAGCATCCGTGCTTTCAATCTGTATTATTGCAGGACTGCTGATCGTGTATATTCCCAATATTGTTGCAGGAAGTCATGAGATTGCGACAGCAGTACAGACAATGAAAAGCGAGCAGTTACCTTTTGGAAAAGCACTGTATTCTGCTTTTATTTACGGAACCTTTCAGCTTGCAAATATTGCGGTATTTGTCCAGCATGCAAAATCCTTCCGGAAGCCTGGTGATGCGGCCAGGAGTATGGGAATCGGTTTTGTGATCAATGGGGCAATGATGATCATGGTGGTTCTTGGGATTCTGACAGTCAGCGGAAAGCCGGAGATGGCGCAGCAGAGTGTACCGACTTTGTTTATGGTGCAGAATGGTGTGGGAAAAGCATTCATGACACCGCTGATTTCCGTGCTGATCATTCTGGGCGCAGTTTCCACAGCCGTGAACATGGTAGCTGCCATGGTAAAAAGGATCTGCAGTGGCCTGGAAAAAATGCAGAAGGGTAATAACAGTGCAAAAGAAGATTTTACATCAGAAAATCCGATATCTGCACATCATGGACCGGCGGCCAGGGAGATCCTTGCCGCAGTGCTCTGCTGTATCGCAGATTTCGGGATCGCACAGTTCGGACTTCTTACCCTGATCCAGAAAGCTTACAGTATCCTCGCCTACCTTGCCATCCCTGTAATCCTGATACCGTATGTGGTACATATGGTAGTGACGCGGTTTGATACGAAATGTTGACATTTTCCCCGTTTTTGTATAACATAGGGGAAGTTGCTTACGCCGGGTCAGGAGCTGTGTATGGTTCCTGGACCGGCATATATTTACAGGAGAGGAACACAGAATGTTTTATCAGTTAAAAATTACAAGAAAAGGAACGAAACCGCCGGTATGGAGACGTTGTGTTGTTGCGGCTGACGTTACATTTACAAAGATGGCAGCTATGCTGGAAGAACTTGTTCAGTATCCGGCAGGCAGCCCATATGAGATTGAATTTTTCCAGAAAAAAATCCAGATCCGTGAGAACGGTGACGGGGAAGCGAAGAATAATTTTACATTATTAAATGCAGCAGACACAGAGACTGCAGAGCTTATGGATTCCGGGAAGTGGTTTACTTTCCGTCAGTATGGTGCGGATAAGGAAGCTCCGGAATACAGAGTTGACATTGAGAAAAAAGAAGAGGGAACTGCAGAGACCCCTTCCGTTGTAAAAGAAGTAAAAGCAGAAGATGATCCGTACTGGAGTGAGGCACCGGAGAAAAAAGCTTCAGTAGCAGTTGAGACAGAAGTGGAAACTGCAAAAGCAACAGAGGCTATTGCGGCAGTAGAAGCTGCAGTCCGTGTTGCACAGGCAGCCGACACAGAGGAAGTACCGGCAGGCAGCAGAAGAAATCCTGCTGTCAGAGATTTTCTCATGTCCTACAGAAAAGAGGATCTTCTCAGTATTGCAGGTGAGCTTGGGCTTCACTGTAAAGGAATGGATCAGGAGGATATCGCTTCCGAAGTTGCGGCTGAGGTACTGAAGCCGGAAGTTATGAAGGCATGCTTCCTTGTGGCAGATGATCAGGAGGTACAGGCTTTTGAGGCGGCAGTCCAAAGAAAATGTTTCCACGTTACAGAAGATGAGTGGGATACATTACAGTGGCTGAACGATATGGGCTATCTTGTATCTTACAGTGATGATTATGCAGAGGTTCCGGCAGAAGTGGCAGCCGTTTATGATGAGATCAATACACCGGAATTCCAGACACTTCGCAGCCAGGTAAACTGGATGAGAGACTGCTTTGTTATAGTAAGTTATCTGTATGTATCTGCACCGGCAAAAACTGTATATGAGATGTTCAGCCAGAGAAAAGGCTTTGATATCGGATATGAGAAGTTTATCGAGCTGTATCATACAATTCCGGAAAAAGCTTCTGTATGCCAGCTTGTGGATGATCAGATCATTCTGAAGTCTGCATTGATTAATAATATCTACAAAGATATTGAGAGACGCCAGGGCGGCAGAAAGTTCTACATCCCGTCTGTTGATGAAGTTATGGATTATGCGAAGAACGGATATCCTACCAGATCTGCATCTTATCAGAAGCTGGGAAGCTTCCTTACGGATGAGATGAAAGTTTCTGATGCTGTGAAGGATCAGACACTTTTCTTTATCTATAAAGAATGTTCCATGGAAGGCAGAATGTCCACAATTATGGAAAACCTCAGCCAGAAGGGACTCCAGTTCAGTGATGAACAGCTTGAGAAATTTACAAAGCTGATGATGGATGCAAATAATAATACAAGAATGTTGGAGTACCGTGGATTTACACCAAATGAGATTTCCGGAGCTGTATGGCCCTTTGCCACAGGCAGACCTCACAGGGCAATGCCCAACAGTTTTGTGCCTACAGCAATGCCGATGCAGCCGGCTTCCACAAAAAAGATCTATCCAAACGATCCATGCCCATGTGGAAGCGGTAAGAAATATAAGAAGTGCTGCGGAAGAAGATAAATCAACCGGATCAGGAAGCCCCCTGCGGGGTGTGGATATCCCTGTGACTATTCTTCCTCAGATAAAAATTCCAGAGCATATTTAAGAGAGTCGTCCAGATGTGTTTTCATCAACTGGACGGCTTTTTCTGTGTTTCCGTTTATGCAGGCGTCAAAGATGGCCTGGTGTTCATCATCAATATGGGCCTGGATAGTATTTTTCCGGCTGTACTGATTGGAAAAAATAGAGATCCCGCTTCGCAGGCGCTCTGCAGATTCTGTAAGCCTGGAATTGTTACAGTAACGGTAAAATACCAGATGAAATTCATCAGAGCAGAAATTCCAGGTATCTGCATCACCCTCTGCGGCAGCAGTGCGGCCTTTTTCCAGAATGGAGCCTGCTTCTGCAAGAAGCTTCTCCCGATCCGGTGACTGGAGAGAGTAGCGGATGGCAAGACCATCCAGATCACCCATGAAGGAGTATATCTCCCGAAGGTCTTCCGGGGAAAAACTGATAACATTAACGCCAATATTGGAATAATAGGAAACAAGCTGATCCTGGGTGAGACGGGTCAGCGCCTCTCTGACCGGAGTAGAACTTACCTGAAAACGCTCCTGCAGAACCTTCAGGGTAAGCTTTTCGCCGCATTTGATCTTCTGTGTAAGTATATCATTCCTTAAGATCTGATAGATCTGTTCTGATAAAGTTGATTTATTTAATCCCATGTGAAATTCTCCTGTTATATTCAGATGCTGAAAAAACCTGATATCTGAATATATATTATCATGGCATAAAAATCCGTTCAAGATATAATCCGGGAGAAGTCACATGGGGAAGAAGCTGGGTGTTACATTTTATCGTGTAACCGGCTGCATATCGCACTGTTCCTGGTTTATGCTGCCAAACAGATCTGTCACCACATCATGGACAGTCTCGATCTTATCTGCCATGTATGCCTTGGCGCCACAGAAGAGAAGTCCGTTTTCCACATCTCCCTTAACTGCGTCGATCAGTCTGTCTGTGATGCAGTATGGGATATCTGCGGGAGAACATTTGGCGAGGCAGCGGTGGCAGGGGCTGTGGGGGATCGTTTCACCGCTCATAACACGTTTCATAAAGGGATTCATAATAGCGCGGCCGGGCATACCTACCGGGCTTTTTACGATGGCGATATCTTCGGCTGTGGCGCGGACAAGGGCTTCTTTCAGACGGATGTCTGCATCACATTCTCTGGTTGTGATAAAACGGGTAGCTACCTGGACACCGTCGACACCAAGATCAAGAACACGTTTAACGTCCTCTGTGGAAGTGATACCGCCTGCGGCAACTACAGGAATCTGGGTTTTGAATTTTTCAGCGTAGGTTCTGACTGTCCGGATAATGCTGCGGATCTCCTCATTATAAGATTCCGGAGTGTATTTATCCAGTTCTTCCTTATGGAAGCCCAGATGACCACCGGCCTGCGGACCTTCAATAACAACAAGATCGGCAGTTCTGCCATATTTTCGGTCCCAGTATTTCAGGATGACATTGGCAGACTTATTTGTGGAAACGATTGGAGCGATTTTTGTAGCAGTATCTTTTACCAGGGCAGGAAGCTCTGTGGGAAGGCCTGCGCCGGAAATGATCAGATCTGCGCCTGCCTGAACTGCGGCTTTTACATGGGAGGCATATTCCCTCAGTGCGACCATGATATTGTAGCCGATGATTCCGTCCGGGGAAATAGCCCTTGCTTTTTTCATTTCGGAAGCAATGGCGCGGATATTTGCCTCTGCAGGATTTCTGTCAAAATCTTCCTCCCTGTATCCGATCTGGGCAGTGGAGATAATACCGATACCCCCTTCTTCAGCAACAGAGCCTGCCAGACGTCCAAGACTGATACCTACGCCCATTCCGCCCTGGATCAGGGGGATACGTGTCAGCTTTTCACCTATTTTTAAATTTTTCATATAGATCCTCTCATTCATTTTTCATATCACATCGAATAATTTTTAATATAAAATAATTTTATTATCAAAGTATATCACAGCAGAAAAGTTTGTCAACAAGTAAAATAGATATACTAATTGACATTAATGCGTTGAAGTGATATAGTATATTTAACATAAAACATTTTGCAAAATGCAAAATACAGAAGAGGAAGAATAACTTGGGCGTATGAAGGTTTCCTTTATGCGCTTTTCTGTTAACAGTTGAGAAGGGAATTAAGGGAGGAACACTATGGCAGAATATAAATGGCCTTATCCGGACGAGTTCGGGCAGACAGAGACAGTAGATTCGGAGATCCTGGTTCTTGGCGGTGGCCTGGCAGGATGTTTTGCAGCTATTGCAGCAGCAAGAAAAGGGAAAAAAGTAGTACTTGTGGAGAAAGGCGCCACCAAGAGAAGCGGTGCGGCAGGAACCGGCTTTGACCACTGGGAATCCGCCTGTACCAATCCATGTTCACAGGTGACACCGGAGGAGATCGCCAACGCATATGTGGATGAGCAGGATCATTACAGTAATGGTATCGCCCATTATATTGAGTGCAGGGAAGGCTATGACCGTATGCTGGATCTGGAAAGCTTTGGCGGTAAGATCCGTGATACCGGGGATGAGTTTAAAGGTGCGGAGTTCCGTGATGATGAGACGAAGCTTATGTTTGCGTATGATTATAAGAACCGTTTCACCTTACGTGTCTGGGGTTCCACATTCAAACCTGCACTTTATGATGAACTGAAACGCCTGGGAGTGACCATCTGTGACAGAACCGAGGCGACAGCCCTTCTGACAACCATAGAGAATGGGAAAAAACGTGGCATCGGTGCCATCGGAATGAATGTACATACAGGTAAGCTTATGGTATTTCGGGCAAAAGCCACACTGCTGACCATGTCAAGGCCTGCCCGTGTATGGCTGTTTAACCCGGATCTTACAGGACTTTGTGAGTTCCGGCCAATGCAGTCCATCGGAAGCGGACATGCTATGGGCTGGAGAGCAGGCATGGAGTTTACCATGATGGAAAAATCTGTGAAGGGTGAGTTTTCCGCAGCAGGAAGAAGTTTCCCGCCTTACGGAACCGGAAATAACCATAATACCTGGTATGCCGCAACCATGGTAGATGCCAGAGGAGTGGAGATCCCTTATCTTGACCGTGACGGAAATGTGCTGAAAACAGTTTCCGAGAGATATTATCCTGTAAAAGGACAGAAATTTTTCCTCAAAGGTGGCGTGATCGATGAGCCCAAATACCAGTACCGCGGACCGGAGACCATGCCATTTGATGAACTGATAAAAAGAGGATACAAACTGCCGTTTTATGCAGATTTAAGCCGGATGCCCGAGATGGAGCGCAAGGTTATCTGGGGTATGATGGTAGGTGAGGAAGGAAAAACCAAGATCCCGATCCTTCAGTATTACACAGAACGTGGATTTGATCCGGAGAAACATATGCTCCAGAGTTATGGAAACGGATGGCAGTCAGCAGCGTTCCTGGATCAGGAGAGACAGCTTTTCGGTGCGCCTGGCGGAATCATGCATGACTGGGATCTGAAGACAAACATTGACGGTATCTACGCTGCGGGAGACCAGCTTTTTGCATCTGACTGTGCAGGATTTGCCTGTGCAACCGGATATTATGCAGGAAGAAAGGCTGCAGATTACAGTGATACCATTTCAGAGCTTGCAGAGGTTGACCAGGCAGAGGTGGATGCTGAGAGAGAAAGACTTTATGCACCTATGAACCGCAGTGAGGGTGTTACCTGGAAGGAGCTGAACATGGCGATCTCCAAGGCAATGCAGAACTACTGTGGCGGCGTGAAGAATGACGATCTTCTGGTGCAGGGAATCGATCTTCTGAAATCTTACAGGGAAGAGATCGTGCCTCAGCTTTACTGTAACAATCCACATGAACTGATGCGTACTCATGAGGTTCTGGATATCCTGGATGTTTCCGAGATGATCCTCAATGCATGTCTGATGCGTAAATCCAGTTCCAGACAGCTTTGCTTCTACAGAAGTGATTATCCGGAGATGGATCCGGAGCAGGATCATTGTTTTATTACCATCCGTCAGGAGAATGGAGTTCCGGTACGTGGAACTGTTCCGGGAGATTATTTCGGTGATCTGAAAACAGAATATGAGAAGAGAAACCAGGACTATATCGGAGGTGAGGCAAAATGAACAAGATGAAAGTTGAAGTGATCCCATGCAGTGCCACACCACTGATCTATGATGATGAAAAATGTATCGGATGTAATGCCTGTGCAGATATCTGCCAGTGTGATATCATCCTTCCCAATCCGGAAAAGGGGAAACACCCCATCGTGATGTTCCCGGGTGAGTGTTATTACTGTGGTGCCTGTGTCATGGTATGTCCGAAAAAAGGAGCGATCCGTCTGCAGCATCCGGTCATGAACCGTGCAAAATTCGTGCCTGTAAAGCCGGATCCAACTGAGAAAAATAGTATTACGGAATAAACATGAAAAATCGGCAACAGTAAATATCCGGCAAGGCCGGAAAATTCCGGGAACTGATCTGTGGGAAAAGGTGATCGGTTTCCGGATGACATCAGGAGGAAAGAGACATGGAAACAAAAACAGAAACCAGAAAGAAGATAGGGCTTCTGGGATGTATCGGAACAGGAATCGGTGCCATCATCGGTTCCGGGATTTTCGGCTCCCTGCCTACAGTTATCAATGACATTGGAACAGGTATTGTACTGGCCTTGCTGGCGACCATAGTGTATACCCTTGCCAAGACGATCCCAAACGTATACCTGTCATCTGTAACACCGGCATCCGGCAGCTTTTTTATTGCACCGACCAAGCTGATCCATCCGGCAGTAGGCGTATTTATGGCAGCTCAGAATCTTTTGCAGCCGGTACTGATATCGGTGTTTGCCGTATTGTTTGGTGATTATTTTGTGGCACTGTTCCCTGCACTTGAGGGTTACAAAACCCTGATCAGTATTATTATCCTGATCATTTACACAGGGATCGCATGGCAGGGAAACCATACCTTTGCATTTGTAAATAACATTATGGTTGTCGTACTTATGGTGGCAATGGGATGTTATATTTTTGTGGGTATGCCAAGCATTGATGCCTCCAGACTGACTCTGGGTGAGATCTTCAGTCCGGGAGTGAAGCTTACAAGCTTTGCGGCAGCAGTAGGTGTCCTGGCTTCTTCCCTTTCAGGTGGAAGTGCTGTATCACAGATTGCTGATGATGTAAAAAATCCAAACCGCAACATTCCGCTGGCACTGCTTCTTTCCCCTACCATTGTGGCTTTTATCTACATTGCCATGGGCGTTGTGACCATTGGCTGTATGCCGCAGGGAGAGCTTACAACACTTTCCGAAGTAGGAAAAACATTCCTTCCATCCGGACTTCTCACATTCTTTATTGTAGGCGGTCCGCTGTTCGGTGTCCTTACTTCCATGGTTCCGGTTATCATGCTGACCTGTGCCCAGATCCAGGCAGCAGCGGACAATGATCTGTTTCCGGCTTTTGTGGCAAAGAAAAATAAAAACGGTGTGTCGCCTGTGATCCTGTGCTTTGTTATGCTTTTTTCCATTGGCTGTGTGGCAACAGGTTCCAGCTTTGGTGTGCTGATGACTGTATTTTCTTTTGTAAATGCGTTATCTGATATTGTGCTTTGCATGGTGCCGTTTTTCCTGAAAAAGAAATACCCGCATGCATGTAATCATTCCACCTTTAAGATGGCGATCGGACTGGTATATGCATTGTCAGCTTTTGCATTTGTTGTGGCAGCATATCTGGCATATGCAATGGTCAGCACTCTTGGCATGACAGTATGGCTTATGATCCTGGGAGCTATTGTAGTGTTTGTTATTTACATCCTGATCCGTATTTCCTACCTTAAGAAGCAGGGCCGTGACCTGATCGCAGAGCTTAAGAGCCCATATGAGCCATGGGAAGCCAGAGAGCGTGAGTGTAAAGCTCTGGATGAGTCAAAATAAAGGCTTCTGAGAACGGGATCAGCAGTAACACAAATAAATACAGGGACATAGTTAATGCTTGACAGAATACAGGCAATACGAATATCATGAGGTCAGAGATGAATGTCCCAAAATAACATATGAGATAAAACTGTGAGAGCAGATACAGCGATAGCGTGCGGAGAAATCCGTGCGCTGTTGTCGTATATGGGGGATTTTTACGGTTTTAAGTTTTGAAGTGTAAAGCATAAATCTATATGAAATAAAAACAGGGAGGAACAAAAAGATGAAGATTCTGGCATTTGAGGTAAGGGATGATGAGAAAAAAGGATTGATGGAAACTGCACAGGAGCTGGGTGTGGAGCTTGAACTTTCCAGCGAGGTGCCCTGTATGGAGAATGTAGAGCTGGTAAATGGCTTTGAGGGTGTCTCTGTTCTGGGACAGGGTGATATCAACAGTGAACTTCTGTCAGCCTGGAAAAAACAGGGTGTGGATTATGTTTCCACAAGAACTATAGGATATAACCATATTGATGTGGAAAACGCCAGGAAAATTGGCATCCGTGTGTGTAATGCCAGGTATGCGCCAAACGGCGTTGCGGATTTTACAGTGATGTTAATGCTTATGTGCCTGCGCAATTACAAACAGGCTCTCTGGAGAGGACAGGTCAATGATTTTTCCCTGTGGGGCCTTCAGGGAAAAGAGATGCGAAGTCTGACAGTGGGGGTTATGGGAACCGGCAGGATTGGTCAGGCAGTGATTCAGAATCTGCGCGGATTTGGCTGTAAGATCCTGGCTTATGATCCACATCCGAAAGCAGACCTTATGGATGTGGCAGAATATGTTTCCCTGGAGGAGCTTTACCGGAGAGCGGATATTATCACACTTCATATGCCGCTGGTTCCGGCAACAAAGTATATCATCAACAGGGAAAGTATCAGTATGATGAAGCCGGGCGTTATCATCATCAACTGCGCCAGAGGACCGCTGGCGGATCCGGATGCACTGATCGAAGGGATCGAGTCCGAGAAGATCGGAGCACTGGGACTGGATGTTATTGACGGGGAAGAAGGGATCACCCACGTAGACCACAGGGTAGATATTATTTCCAATCAGAAAATGGCGTATCTCCGACAGTTCAGAAATGTAGTCATGACCCAGCATATGGCGTTTTATACAGAGGAAGCTGTAGCCAGCATGGCAAGATGCGGCATTGCCGGGATACAGGATATGGCAGAAAATAAAAAGGGTCAGTGGGAGATCTGATATGTAATCCTCTTTAACGGACAAACCAGTAAGGAAGGTATATATCAGATCATCTGACCCTTTGTGGATACTGTTATCAGAACTTGAACAGATTCAGGCCGATCTCCTCGCTGAATTCGCGTCCGATCTCTCCGTCGATCACCTGGATCTGGATCTCGGCAGTGGCACTGATCACGGCACGGTTCAGATGGCCGCCATGTACAAGTCCCTCCTCATCACCGGCTGCGATATGAAGATGAAGATAAACGTCTCCATCCTTACGTGTGACAGTACCTGTAAGAGAAACAATCTCAAAAGCGCCCTGGAAGCGAAGAGAATGATACTCCTTTGTCACAGTGTTATAAACGCCTGCAGTAAAGTCATTGATAGCACCCAGACCTGTAACCTGTGCCAGACGGATGTTCTCTTTTTCCGCAACCTTGCCGATTTCTTCAAGGATTTCCTCCTTGGGATCAAGGCGGAGATAAATGGTATTTCCAAAATGTCTGTATTCCATAATAAAATCCTCCATTTTTTGATGATTATATTTTCAGTATAATACATTTTTGCTTTTTGTGAAAGAGCGTATATGATATACTGAAAGTATTGAGAAAAGTGTTGAATTTTTTGACAGAAGGAGAAGAAGATGAAGAACAAAGTACTGAGAAGGATATTCTGTGGTATGTTGTCTGCGGCGGTGCTCCTTGGAGGAGCACCCTGCAGCGCAGTTATGGCAGAAGAAGTGCGGGACGGAGCTGCTGCTTTTGAGCTGGAAGAGGGACAGCAGGTGTCTGAAGAAACCGGATCAGAAGAAGTGTTTTCGGATGAAATGGCAGATGAAAATGACGGAGAAAGTACCGGTGAGAATGTTGCTCCGGGGAAAGAAGAGGATCCGGAAGTCAATGGAGAGTCCGGAGCAGAAGTCGGTGACGAAGGTGGCAATGAGGGTGAGGATACAGAGAAAAGCAGATCTGATGGCATAGCAGAAAATGAAGCCGGGAATAATACAGAAAGCGTATCAGGAGCTGAAAACGAAAATACGCCAGAGGATGAAACCGGAGATGTATCCGTTGGTGTAACAGAAAATGCGGAACAGAAAACAGAACAGAATATACCGGAAAATACAGAAGATAAGCTGACTGCAGAAGATGCCACAGAGGATATTACCGACGATATTACTGACGATCTTACCGACGAAGCAGATACGTTAAGTATGGATGGTTCGGTTCAGGCTGCTTTCAGTGACGGTGATATAGCTGAAGAAAGCTGTGAGCTCTGTTTTGACGGAAATGGAAGTACTGCAGGAAGCATGGATGCTCTGACCGGATGCTCAACGGAGGGAGAGATAGTACTCCCTGTAAATCGGTTTTCCAGAACCGGGCATCAGTTTGCAGGCTGGAACACAGCGGCAGATGGAACTGGAACAACATACAGAAACGGACAGGCTGTAACCGGGATTTTTTCTCAGGCAGGAGAGACAGTGACCCTGTATGCTCAGTGGAAAGCGAACTCCTACAATATTGTATTTAAGGGAAACCAGAATACAGGTGGAAACACAGCTCCTATGAAAAACTGCAGTTACGGAGATACCATCCAGCTTCGCAAAAATACATTCACCAGGTCTTTCCATGTATTTGCAGGCTGGAATACCAGAGCAGACGGTAAAGGCCGGCATTATTCAAACGGACAGAAAGTCACAGGACTTTCTGAAAAGAATAAAGGGACAGTAATCCTGTATGCTCAGTGGCGCCTGAAAAAGTATACAGTAGTTTTTTCCGGAAATCACAGTACCTCAGGAAGTATGAAGAATATGGCCTGCCAGTATACAAAAAGCTATAAGCTGACTTCCTGTAAATATAAAAGGACAGGTTATACATTTACCGGCTGGAATACCAGGGCTGACGGAAAAGGAAAAACCTACAAAAACACCCAGGCGATCAGGAATCTTTCAGCCAGAGACGGTGCAGAGATCAAACTGTATGCCTGCTGGAAAAAGAACACCTATAAGATCAGCTATCAGCTTAACGGAGGCAAAAATGCAGCCAATCCAAAGACTTATACAGTGACAAGTAATATTATTCTGAAAAAACCATCAAGGGCATATTATACATTCAAAGGCTGGTATCTGGACAAAGCGCTGACCAAAAAAGTAACAAAGATTGCAAAAGGCAGCACCGGAAACAAAACACTTTATGCGAAATGGAGCATTAACCGTTACACTGTCCAGTTCACAGGTAACGGAGGAAAAGGCAGTATGAACAAAGTGACTCTGAAAGTGGGACAGTACACATATCTTCCGCTGGGTGGATTTTCCAGAAGCGGTTATTACTGTACAGGCTGGAATACCCGGGCAGATGGAAAGGGAAAGCAGTACAGTACGTTGCAGAAAGTAAAGAACCTGAGCAAAAAGAACGGAGTTACTGTAAAATTATATGCTATATGGAAGCCTCTGAGCAAAAATGAAAGTTCCATGTCAAAGCAGGTGATCACCCAGGTGAACCGGGAGCGTAAAGCTTATGGTCTTGCACCGTTGAAAACCAACAGTATACTGAATGGTATCGCACAGCAGAGGGCAAGGGAGATTGCACAGTATTTCCAGCATGAGAGGCCGGATGGAACATTGTTTTTTTCCATGTATGATACAGCAGGATATTCTTATCAGACATGTGGGGAAAATATCGCATTTGGACAGAGCAATGCAGCATCTGTTATGAATGACTGGATGAACTCAGAAGGCCACAGAGCCAATATCCTGAACAGTGATTTTGAGGAGATTGGCGTAGGCTGTTATTATGAGAACGGTATTTACTACTGGGTGCAGAATTTTGGCACACAGTGGAACTGGAACTGGTAGAGAAATACTGTTATTTGTACTTAAAAACAAGTATAAATAACAGAACCCTGTGATAAAAAGCCGGAAATTAAGAATTGCGTAAGAGGAGAACCGAAGCTACAATATAACCAGATTAAAACAAAGGCGGATCATAATAAATATCCGCAGGGTGATATGTGATAAATGCAAAGGTGCATTTGCTGTAGAGATGCAGTGGATGCGCCTTGTTTTTTCAAAAAAGTGAGGAGGATGATCATGGCAAAAAGCGAACAGGTAATTAAAGATCTTGACAGAGTGATCGGACTTATAAACACAGATATCAAACCGCTCTAAATGCATAAACACTATATTTATTTTAAACAAACCATTTTTTTGAAAAAAATTGAAATTTATAGTTGACAACCA
>CAKROW010000012.1 GCA_934373235.1 uncultured Blautia sp.
AGGGTGGATACAGGGATTCGAACCCTGGGCCTCCAGAGCCACAATCTGGCGCGCTAACCAACTGCGCTATACCCACCACAGCGTGCCTGAAGGGATTCGAACCCCCGACCCACGGCTTAGAAGGCCGTTGCTCTATCCAGCTGAGCTACAGACACATGCTCTCTTTTCAGAGAAGCGGGTGATGGGAATCGAACCCACGTATCCAGCTTGGAAGGCTGGTGTTCTACCATTGAACTACACCCGCATGTTGATTTCGCTTGACGGTAATAAGTCTACAGCAGTCGGGGTGACAGGATTCGAACCTGCGGCCTCCTGGTCCCAAACCAGGCGCTCTAGCCAAACTGAGCCACACCCCGAGATACCATATTTCTTATGGTTTATTAAGTTTTTTGTGTTTCGTTTTCGTCTCTTGCCTGACGACAAGTGATATTATATTATAGGGTTTCCCAAATGTCAACACCTTTTTTGAATTTTTTTAAAAAAACTTTTTTTCACGTTTTTCGTGTCGATTTCGGGCCTGTTCTTGGCAATCTGCCCGCCTTATGATATGCTTAGAAAAGCCGGTAACTACAGGCTTTCCGGGACTTTTGCACAAGATCATCCGCGCCCCTTGGCCCTGACCTGCCTGTATTTCGGAAATACTATATAAGGAGACATTTTTATGGATATAAAAATTTTTCAGCAGAAATTAAATGATATCTGCACTCTTGCAGAACAGAATAATAAATCTCTTACCCAGCAGCAGATCCGTGACCATTTCGATGAATCCGACCTGGACACAGCCCAGCTTCTCAGGATTCTTCAGTACCTCCGCCTTAAGGGAATCACCATTGAAGGAGCCGAGACTCCTGTTTCCTCTTCATCAGAAGAAACAGAAGCTGCCCAGCCTGAAGAGCTTCCGGGTACACGTGCCGCCATCACTCCCGAGGAACAGGCTTATCTTACAGATTATATGGGAAGTTTTTCCCCGGAAGGGCTGGATGATTCCGACCTTTGTGCACTTTTCAAAGCACTCTCAGATGGCGATACAAAGGCAGAAGGTGTCCTTACACAGTTCTATATGGCCGTATCCGCTCAGATGGCTGCCGAACTGAACTGTGAGGAGATTTTCCTTGCCGATCTGATCCAAGAGGCGAATCTGGCGCTTATGGCTGCTCTCAGAGAAGAAAACGGACAGCCAAAGAATGATAAATGGCTCCGCGGCAGGATCCGAAGCGGCATCCTTCACGCCATTGAAGAGCAGACTCAGCAGAAATTCCAGGATGACTATCTGGTATCCAAGGTGGAAAATCTGGAATCTGCAGTAAAAGAGCTTACCGATGACGATGACTCCACAAAATTCTCCATTGATGAGCTTGCTGTGATCCTGGATATGAATGTGGACGAGATCCGTGATGTTCTCCGTCTTACAGGAGACGACAAATAGTTTTCCGGCCCGGCAAATGCATAAAACACCTGGCATGATATCCCCCTGCAAAAACATTTCGGAATCCATATTTTCCGGAAACAGTTTGCAGGATCATCATGTCAGGTGTTTTTTGTGTTAATACCATAGGTCTTTTGCTGCTGTAATATCAAAGATACCGGATCTCCGTATCCATCTTTCCATGGCCATCTGTCCGGATCACCGCATAGCTTGGCCTTCTTCCCTTTTGACGTGGAAATGAAAGACTTCCCGGATTCAGCATCAGAACTCCATCCACTTCCTCCAGAACAGGCACGTGGATATGGCCGAACATGGCCATATTACAGCCCCTTTCCTTTGCGGCCTTTGCAAGCTGGTCAGGTTCCATGGAAACCCCATAGTAATGTCCATGGGTCACAAGAGCCTTGTTTCCCTCAAACTCCACCACCTCTTCCCTGGGAAGATCTGAAAAAAAGTCATTGTTGCCTGCCACAATGCAGCACGGACATTCCACAAGAGCTTCTATATAAATCTCTCTGCCCTCCACATCTCCGCAATGCACCAGCATATCAAAAGGCGCTTCCCGCATCACAGCACTTTCCAGGTTTTCATCTCTTCCATGAGTGTCGCTTACAACAAGGATTTTCATACAAGCTCACCTTTTATCATGCGGAGAGCCTTTCCTCTGTGGCTGATCTTGTTCTTTTCTTCCATGGAAAGTTCTGCTGAGGTGCACCCGTACTCCGGAAGATAAAAGATAGGGTCATAGCCGAAACCGTTTTCCCCTTTTTCCTCATATCCGATGATACCTTCCATAGTGCCGCGGACTGTCGCTCTTCTTCCATCCGGAAAAGCTGCTGCAATGGCACACACAAACCTTGCTGTACGTTTCTCATCCGGAACTCCCGCAAGCCGCTCCACCAGGCTGGCATTTTTGATATGATAGGAGGTATCCTCTCCCATATATCTGGCTGAATAAATCCCCGGCTCACCATTGAGATAATCGATCTCCAGTCCGGAATCATCAGCAAGAACGATCTCTCCTGTCATTTTGCAGATTGTCTCTGCTTTGATCATGGCATTTTCCTCGAAGCTTTTCCCATTCTCATCGATATCTGCATGGATACCTGCATCCTTAAGGGAAAGGATCTCCAGTTCCGGATCTGCCAGGATCCTGCGGATCTCCTTCATCTTTCCCTCATTTCCGGTGGCAAAAATAACTCTTTTCATATTCAGATGCTTCCTTTCTTCGGCGGGCGGGGGCCCAGGAACTGATAATAATAGGTCTTCATCATTCCATTGTAGATCTTACGGTTCTTGTCGGCCTTACGTCCGATGTCATTTTCTGCCTTGTCATAGGCTGTGATCAGATACATGGACCAGCGATCCAGACGTTTATAGCTCTCCCCGATCTCTCTGTAAAGTGCAGGAAGGTTGGATTTTTCCTCAATCCTCTCTCCATAGGGCGGGTTGGTGACAATAAATCCAAATGGTTTGGAATGACGCAGCTCACTGACAGGTCTCTGCTGAAAATGTATCAGTTTGTCCACACCTGCCATCTTTGCATTGGCACGGGCCGCTTTAATAGCTCCGGCATCAATGTCAAATCCCTGGATATCTGTCTCAATATCAGGGTTCATGCGATCCTCTGCCTCTTCTCTTGCATCCTCCCAGCATGTCTTCGGGATCAGATGTTCCCAGCTCTCTGCCAGGAAACTCCGGTTCATTCCAGGTGCCATATCCGCAGCCATCATGGCAGCCTCAATGGGAAAAGTACCGCTTCCGCAGAAAGGATCTACCAGTATCCTGTCTTTTTTCCATGGTGTAAGCATAAGAAGAGCGCTTGCCAGAGTCTCTGTGATCGGGGCTTTTACTGTCA
Source organism: uncultured Blautia sp. (assembly GCA_934373235.1). Classification (GTDB taxonomy): domain Bacteria; phylum Bacillota; class Clostridia; order Lachnospirales; family Lachnospiraceae; genus Blautia_A. The sequence continues at coordinate 3,285 of CAKROW010000012.1, forward strand.
TCTGGCGGTATCCCCTCTTATGAAGGGAAACACCGGAAGTGTCAATACCGATCAGCGCCACATCCTTCATAAATGCTACACGGATAGGAAACTCCGGTCCGTCCTCCGGGAACCAGGAAATGCCATAAATCCCCTTAAGCCGCTCCACAATAGCCTTTTTCATAATGGACTGGATATCAGAAGGACTGAAAAGCTTGCTTTTGATGGAGTTTGCCTTTGCCACCCAGAACCTGCCATTCTTAGGTATGTAATTTTCCCAGGGAAGGGATTTGGTCTTCTCAAAAAGTTCGTCAAAAGTCTCTGCTTTCACCTCTCCCACTTTCAGAAGCACACGCTCTGTGGTGCGCAGAAACATATTGGCATCTGCCACTCCCTGTGCATCTGCCTGGAACGTAACCCTTCCATCCTCAACTCTGGTCACATCATAACCCAGATCCAGGATCTCTCTTTTTAAAACCGCCTCTGTTCCGAAATGACAGGGCGCAGTTAATTCCCACAGATTCATAATGTAAGCTCCCGTACTATATTTCCCTCAAAATCCTTAATCGTAAAGATACCATTCTCCAGAACCGCATAAGTAGGCGGATTGCCCTCCTTCGGTATGGACACAGAGCCAGGATTGAGAAGAATGTAATTTCCCATGTTCTCTGCTTTCAGCACATGGGTATGTCCGTGGATCAGGATATCACCATCCACCATAGGCGGCAGATTATCTTTATTATATACATGTCCATGAGTAGCATAAAATGTCTTCCCGTCAATGACAAGGATACAGTAATCTGCCATTACCGGAAAATTCAGAACCATCTGGTCTACTTCTGCTTCACAATTTCCTCTTACTGCGTAGATTATATCTCTTCTCTCATTTAAGAGGCGGATCACTTCCTTTGGTGCGTATTCCTTCGGAAGATCATTTCTGGGACCATGGTACAGAAGGTCACCAAGGAGCACCAGTCTCTCCGCCCCTTCCTTATCATATGCTTCCAGCATCTTACGGCAGTAATATGCCGAACCATGCACATCTGATGCAAACATGTATTTCATATTCTCTACTCCTCGTCAGTCTTTATTTACCTGTAATTTTCCTCTCTACATTATCATGATTTCTTCCAAAATACAAGATTTCTTCCTCTGTATGCCTCAAATCCGCCGATCAGGGACCTGGTGCGCCACCCCTGCCTTGCAAGGGACCTGGCTGCAAGCATACTGGCACCGCCTCTGTCACAGTAAAACACAAGGATCTTCCCTTCCGGAAAGTCTGTCCTTTCTTCAAGATCCTTATAGGGAATATTAACAGCTCCCCGGATATGGGATCTCTCATAGGCCTCTTTTTCTCTCAGATCTATAATAACAGCATCACTCCGCCCCACATAATAATCGATCATCTTTCCTGAAACAGGCTCGATCTGGAACATATGCATCTCCTTCTTTTTTATATACTGATATCATATTATATGGCGGTATGGACAGTGACGTGTTCAGGGGAGAAGCTTCCCTAAAGAAAAGCTTCTCCCCTGTTTTTATCAGTATCTGTCTGAATAGCTGTCGCTGTCTGAATTATATGAATCAGATGTTTTTTCGGAATAACTGTTTTTATAGGTGTTTTTCGATTTATTTGTGGAACTGTTCCTGTTGGAGTTCTGGGAACTGTTTTTTCCGCAGTTTCTGGAGTTCATTTCATTGTCCATCTGATTTCTTTCATCGTTGTTGTTTGTGGTTTTCATGTTATTTGTGTAATTTTTTGCCATTTTATATACCTCCTGGTAAATTTGATGTGCCAGTTATGAAATATTTCACAACTGTTTTTCATTACAGGAGTTAGTATCCCAAAAAGTTTGGGGAATATTCCCCAAAATAATATTGCTTTTTTTTCCAGTTTATATTATAATCATTCTTGTAAAAAGAATTTACCCTTCAAAAATTTTTTTTACATAACCCCTTATTTAATTATTTATACTCCCCTCGAAATACCCGGTAGCTCCCCTACCGGGTATTTCTCTTTTTACCGGCACAGAATATTTCCTGCCAGCAGGATTCTCCGCCTGCGGCGGGTCATTTAGCGCCAAAAAAATTTCTCACGGTGAGAAAATCCAACCTGTATTGTTGTTTTCTCACCGTGAGAAATTTATATATTCACAGAAATATTGTTTTCATTTATTTTATAGGCTCAAAATCCACTGCTCCATGTTTGCACAGCGGGCAGATATAATCCTCCGGAAGCTCGTCTCCCTCATAAATATATCCGCACACCTTGCACACAAATCCTTTTTTACCCTCTGTTTCAGGTTTTGGTTTTACATTCTTCTGGTACCAGGTATAAGTCATGGTATCCTGCTCACTCATGACCCTCGCCTCTGTGACGCTGCAGATAAACATTCCATGAGTACCCATATCCACATACTGTTCAACTTTCAGGGACATGAACGCATTGATATATTTGTCCAGGAACACCAGTCCATTATCAGAACGGTTCACCTTCTGTCCCGCAAACTTGTCTGCACTTCTTCCACTCTGGAATCCAAACTGCTGGAAAACACTGAACGGTGCTTCCACAGACAGACAGTTCACATTCATTACCCCGGTCTGTTTTATCACATGGTGGGAGTAATTTGCCTTATTGATATTTACAGCTACCCTGTAAGGTGAATCTGTAAGCTGGGTCACTGTATTTACGATCAGTCCGTTGTCTTTTTTTCCGTCATTGGATGTAACCACGTAAAGTCCATATCCAATACGGAAAAGTGCACTCATGTCATTTTTGTTTGCCAGCTCGTCATTTTTTGCAATATACTCCTGGCAGAGTTCTCCTGCCATCGCCTCAAGCTGATCTCTGTTTTCCTGTTTTACAGCAGAGAGGATCTTCACTGTGGTATCCAGCCATTCAATCTTTTTGCAGGGAGTGAGCATTTCTTTCATGATCTTTGCCGCCAGAGGTGCCCAGGAGCCATTTTCGATGATTCCCACTGTACGGTTCTGGAAATTATGCTCAACCAGTCTGGTGATATAATCATTCATAAAAGGATAAATCCCTGCATTATAGGTTGTTGTAGCCAGAACCAGTTTGCTGTAACGGAAAGCATCACTTAATGCCAGGGACATGTCATCTCTTGCAAGATCGTAGACAACTACTTTGGGACAGCCTTTGCTTTTCAGTTTGTCAGCAAGAAGTTCCACCGCCTTTTTTGTATGTCCGTAAACAGAAGTATAGGCGATCACGATTCCTTCTTCCTCCGGTGTGTAGGATGACCAGGTATCATAAAGCCCGATATAATGTCCCAGATCTTCCCTGAGAACCGGACCGTGAAGCGGACAGATGATCCGGATATCAAGAGCTGCCGCTTTTTTCAGAAGGATCTGAACCTGTGCGCCATATTTTCCTACAATGCCAATGAAATATCTTCTTGCCTCATCATCCCAGTCCTCTTCCACATCCAGGGCACCGAATTTTCCGAATCCATCTGCTGAAAAAAGGACTTTGTCTGTGCTGTCATAAGTCACCATTACCTCCGGCCAGTGAACCATAGGTGCGAATACAAATGTGAGCTGATGTTTTCCAAGGCTTAAGGTGGAACCATTCTCCACAACCAGTTTCTGATCTTCCAGATCAAGTTCAAAGAAATTACGGATCATATTAAAGGTTTTTGTGTTGGCCACCACTGTGGTATCCGGATAAACCTTCAGGAAACTGGCAACATTTGCGGCGTGATCCGGCTCCATATGCTGTACGATCAGATAATCCGGTTTCCTGCCTTCCAGCACGTTTTCCAGGTTATCCAGCCATTCATGGGTAAAACCTGCATCTACAGTGTCCATAACTGCAATCTTTTCATCAAGGATCACATAGGAATTATATGCCATTCCATTTGGTACCTTGTACTGTCCTTCAAAAAGATCTACTTTGTGGTCATTTACGCCTACATATTTAATGCTCTCTGTGATCATCATAATCTTTACCTCTTTTCTTTCTGGAATCTCCTTTTTATTTGGATCAGTATTACTTTTCCGTGTTTGTTATTTTTTTAACTTATGCTTGTATTATAATTTATTATGCTTTGTTTTTCTGTTGCATATGCAACATTTTTCCTGTTTTTTCCTGTTTTTTGTAGTATAATGATAAAAAAGAATCCTGCAAGCAGGATTCTCCGCCTGCGGCGGGTCGCTTCAGCGACATAATTCCTCTCCGACGCAGTGCGATCCTGCCCGGAGGGCTTTTTTATGGCATTGGAACATTACGGAGTAATTTCCTATGACATAAAAATATCAGGAAATCCAGGAGAATTCCAGAAGGAGACTATCATATGACCCGTACAGAAGATATCACTCTTTTTACCGGTATCCTGCCGGAAGAGATCAAAAAGATGGGTGTCTGTTTCCAGACCCGCGAGATAAATTTCAAATCAGGAGAAACCATCATGGCATATTCCACCACCATGGTAAAGGTAGGTGTTGTTCTTGAAGGACAGGCAGTTCTCTGCTGCAGTGAATCTGACGGAACAGAATATCTTATCGAAGAGCTTTTTAAGGACAGCGTATTCGGAGAACCTTTTCTCCTGCCTGCTGATTCCCGACATTATTATATTATGGCCAGAACCGCTGTACGTGTCCTCTTCATTGATTATCAGCATGTGATCAAACGCTGTCCCAATGCCTGTCACCACCACAGTCAGCTTGTCAGCAACCTTCTTCAGCTTATGGCACATAAATCCGGCCAGCAGACAGACCGGATCTACCTGCTCTCAAGATCCACCACAAGAAAAAAGCTGCTGGCATATCTCACTGCCCTCGCCTCAGAAAGGGGAAACTCCTGCTTTACCCTCCCCATGTCCTACACAGATCTGGCCCTTTACCTCAGCGTGGACAGAAGTGCCATGATGCGGGAGCTGAAAAATCTGTGTAACCAGAATATCCTCACCAAAAACGGCCGCAGCATACAGCTTCTGGATCCTGACGCAGATCAGAACAATCCGTAGACCGTTTTCCCACAGTGGGAAATCCAAATATATACCACGCCAAAAGCCGGAAGTGTCTCCACTTCCGGCTTTTGTATATTCACTTATTCAGTTATATGATTTCGTGATTATGCCTGAGGACCAGCTGCTACAAGTGCTTTACCAGCTTCATTTCCCTCATATTTAGCAAAGTTCTTAACGAATCTTGCTGCAAGGTCTTTAGCTTTTGTCTCCCACTCTGCTGCATCAGCATATGTGTCGCGTGGGTCAAGGATTGCAGGATCTACACCCGGAAGCTCTGTCGGAACCTCGAAGTTGAAGAACGGGATCTTCTTTGTAGGAGCCTTGAGGATAGATCCGTCAAGGATTGCATCGATGATACCACGTGTATCTTTGATGGAGATACGTTTTCCGGTTCCATTCCAGCCTGTGTTAACAAGGTAAGCCTTAGCTCCGCTCTTGTCCATCTTCTTAACAAGCTCCTCAGCGTATTTTGTCGGATGAAGCTCAAGGAATGCCTGTCCGAAGCAAGCTGAGAATGTAGGTGTAGGCTCTGTGATTCCACGCTCTGTACCAGCAAGTTTAGCTGTGAATCCAGACAGGAAGTAGTACTGTGTCTGCTCCGGTGTCAGGATAGATACTGGAGGAAGTACTCCGAATGCATCTGCGGAAAGGAAGATAACCTCTTTAGCTGCCGGTGCGGAAGATACAGGGCGAACGATGTTCTCAATGTGATTGATCGGGTAGGAAACACGTGTATTCTCTGTTACGCTCTTGTCAGCAAAGTCGATCTTGCCCTCAGCATCAAGTGTAACGTTCTCAAGAAGAGCGTCACGTCTGATAGCATTGTAGATGTCCGGCTCAGACTCTTTGTCAAGGTTGATAACCTTAGCGTAGCATCCACCCTCGAAGTTGAATACTCCGTTGTCATCCCAGCCGTGCTCGTCATCACCGATCAGAAGACGTTTAGGATCTGTGGAAAGTGTTGTCTTACCTGTTCCGGAAAGACCGAAGAAGATTGCTGTGTTCTCTCCGTTAAGGTCTGTGTTTGCAGAGCAGTGCATGGAAGCGATGCCCTTAAGCGGCAGATAGTAGTTCATCATGGAGAACATACCCTTCTTCATCTCTCCGCCGTACCATGTATTAACGATAACCTGCTCACGGCTTGTAATGTTGAACATTACAGCAGTCTCAGAGTTAAGTCCTAATTCTTTGTAGTTCTCAACTTTAGCCTTGGATGCGTTGTAAACAACGAAGTCCGGCTCAAAGTTCTCAAGCTCCTCAGCAGTTGGTCTGATGAACATGTTTGTTACGAAATGAGCCTGCCAAGCAACCTCAACGATGAAACGGATAGCCATACGTGTGTCTTTGTTAGCTCCGCAGAAGGCATCTACTACGAAAAGTCTCTTGTTGGAAAGCTCTTTCTTAGCAAGATCTTTAACTGCATCCCATGCTTCCTGAGTTGCCGGATGGTTATCGTTCTTGTACTCATCAGATGTCCACCAAACTGTATCTTTGGAGTTCTCATCCATAACGATGTATTTATCTTTAGGAGAACGTCCTGTGTAGATACCTGTCATAACGTTAACTGCGCCAAGCTCGCTGACCTGACCTTTCTCAAATCCCTCAAGCTCCGGTTTGGTCTCTTCCTCAAATAATACATCATAAGAAGGATTGTAGACGATCTCAGTTGTTCCGGTAATACCATACTTTGTTAAATCGATTTTTGCCATCTTAACATTTACCTCTCTTCTTTAATTATGATAGCCACCTGCTGGGATCAGCAGGCTTAGCGGTATCCTGCCTGGAAATTGGTATTTCCAACTTCTCTACCCACAATTATACATAAATCCCCCGTAAAAGCAACTGAAAAAATGCATTTTCAGTAAAAAACGATAAATTTTTAACAGCATTTATACTTCTTCTTGACATTTTCTGCTCTGCTACTACAATATAGTTAACAATAACTATTATATATATTTATTATAATTAATATACATTTTTTGTATATATCAGTGGATGTCCTCCCATCTGCTCTATTTTTATGGAAAGAAGGATTGAAATGTCAGCAGTAAATATCAAACCAAACCATATGGAGATTCCGTGGCATGAATATACCAGAAAGGATGAAACTGTTCCTGTTACACAGGCCTGTCTTTCTGAAAAATCCTCTGTTGTAGGACGTACCGGGATGATGCTCCTTTCCTGTGGTACCGGAGCATGGCGTGTGCGAAGCTCCATGAACGCACTTTCGGAATCTCTGGGAATCACCTGTACAGCCGATATCGGCCTGTTGTCCATAAGCTATACCTGCTTTGACGGCACAGACAGTTTTTCCCAGTCCTTATGTCTTACTACTACCGGAGTAAACACCTCCCGGCTTAACAGACTGGAACGCTTTGTCAGTGATTTTGCCACGGAGGGAAGTCGCATGACCGGAGAGGAACTCCACTCACATCTGGATCAGATCGAACAGACCCACGGACTTTATTCTCCTGTGGCACTGGGATTTGCTTCTGCGCTTGCATGTGGGGCATTTACCTTTCTTCTTGGTGGCGGCCCTCTGGAAATGATTCTTGCCTTTATAGGGGCAGGAATCGGAAACGGGCTTCGCAGCAAACTTACCAAACACCATTACACACTTTTTCTGTGCATTGCCGCTTCTGTCGCTTCTGCCTGTCTGGTGTACGCAGGATCACTGAAAGCAGCAGAGCTTTTGTTCCACATTTCCTCCCGTCATGAGGCCGGCTATATCTGCTCCATGCTGTTTATCATTCCCGGATTTCCTTTTATCACCAGTGGTATCGACCTTGCCAAGCTGGATATGCGTTCAGGACTGGAACGGTTTACCTACTCTATCATTATTGTGGCAGTTGCAACCATTGCAGCGTGGCTCATGGCACTGCTTCTCAATCTGAAGCCGGAAGATTTCCCAAAACAGAATCTGACCCCCTTTGTGCATCTTCTTCTCCGCCTTGTGGCCGGTTTCTGCGGTGTATTTGGATTCTCTGTTATGTTCAACAGTCCTATTTCCCTGGCTGCTACAGCGGCAGTGATCGGTTCCATCTCCAATACTCTTCGACTGGAGCTTGTGGATCTTTTCGGTTTTCCACCGGCTGCAGCGGCTTTTCTTGGAGCACTGTGTGCAGGGCTTCTGGCTTCCCTTATCAAAAACAGGATTGGTTTCCCCAGAATCTCCGTTACAGTTCCTTCTATTGTGATCATGGTACCTGGACTGTACCTGTATAAAGCTATCTACAATCTGGGAATCATGTCCCTGAATGTTTCCGCTTCCTGGTTTGCCTCGGCTATCCTGATCATTACAGCACTGCCTCTTGGCCTTATTTTTGCAAGGATCCTTACAGATCATACATTCCGGTACTGCACCTAATATGGATTTTGCTATATATAAAAAAGTTCCTGTTCCCGAAAATATCACCGGAAACAGGAATTTTTTTATCTTTTCTGTATTTTAATCTCCTACGATCTCATCTGCTGCTTTTATCATTCTTCCCAGACGGTCTGCAAACTTGTGGATCGGAAGAAATACGCCAAGACCATCATATCTTTTTCCTCCGTCCTCCACATTATCCTGTCCATAATAAACAAAGGACCTGGGAAGCTTACGCTGGAGCTTCATCATAATATCCCACACCGCTGCATATGCCTGTGCCTCAGTTTCCTTAAGTTTTACGCTGTCAGGGAGTTCATACACCAGAAGTACCCCGATATGGTCGCCCATCTTGTACTCTTCCACTTCCATGGTATCTTTATTGTAGCTGTGGCGTTTACGGTATCCATAGGCAAGATACATCTTTACGCCTTCTTTTTTGCGGAAAACCTTGCAGAAACGGTTATAATCTTTTTCACTTACACGAATCCCGAAGTCTGTTCCGTTCTTTCTCAGGAGATTTCCATCCTCATCTGTAAGAAGCACCGGATTCGCCTGTCCATCCGCATTAAACCTGAACGGGATCAGAAAGGCATTTCGCAGAAGATCGAACATACTGTTCTCGCACAGTGCCATAAGAAACGCTGTAAGATCTCTGTTTTCATAGGAATTTAAAAGTGCTGCCGCAAATTTATCCGGTGGCAGATATCCACCATCTATATCAAGTCCGGCATTGACAGATTCATAAAAAGTTTCCGTCAGTCTTCTGCAGGCCTCCGGATCTTTTCGTATTTCCTCAAACAGCAGTTCCGGTTTTTCTTCTCTTGGAAAAATCGTATTCATGATGATCCACCCTTTCTGTAACCGCCATTAATATGCATATTTTTTTGTAAACATCAGTCCAAAGCTTATAAGAAGCAGAAGACTTGAGATCCAGATGGCCGGATATCCGATCCTGATGGAAAGATTTCCTCCACCGCCGGCGCCCAGGGCAAAGAAAAAGATGATCCCAAAATAATAAAGTGCCTGGCGCATCTGCTCCGGACGTCTTTCTCTTAAGAACGTGGACAGTGCCGCAGTACCACTTCTCAGGTTTCCGATGCACATGGTACTTGCATAGGAATACCCATCCATCTTACGAAAAGTCTGAACCTGCATGGCACAGGAAAATGATACCAGGACCGTAGCCGCCATATCCATACTCTCAGGCATGAAGCCTACTGCAAAAAGTATCAGGATTTCTATGAGAAGGATACCCTGCCTCCAGTGAAGCCTCCGGGCATACCGGAACCTGCTCTGAATCCTTTCTGCCATGAACACTCCAAGGGCAAAGGACAAAAGTGGCAGAAGATATCTCAGTCCGTCGATCCACTCTCCAGTCATAAAGTGCTGGCTCATCAGCACCACATTTCCGGTCTGGGCATTGGAAAACACTTCTTTTCTTGTAAAGTACGTATACGCGTCCTGAAATCCGCCTGACATAGCCAGAAATATGCTGGTAATAAATGCCTCTGACATCTGCCTGTCCCTGCTTTTTACAGGATTCTTTCCTGAAACCAAAACAAATCACTCCCTGTCATTGATTTTTTTCCCCGTGTGTATTATAGTTTCATCATAATAAAATGTAAAACGTATTATTAATATTGTGATCATATCATTATGACATATACAGGAGATTTCCCCATGATACCTTATGACTATTACAAGATCTTTTACTATGTGGCCCAGTACAAAAGCTTCACAAAAGCTGCCAGGGTCCTCAACAACAACCAGCCCAACGTGACACGATGCATGAACAATCTGGAGCAGGAACTGAAATGTACCCTGTTTCTCCGCTCCAACAAGGGCATTGTCCTCACTCCTGAGGGCAGGCAGCTTTATGAGCACGTTTCCATCGCATGTGAACAGCTTGCTGTAGGTGAGGCTGAGATCCGCCAGAACGGTGAACTGGAAAACGGTCTTGTGACTATAGGCGCCAGCGAAAATGCCCTGAGGCTTATCCTTCTGGAAAAACTGGAGGCTTTCCGCCAGGCTTATCCACATGTGCGGCTGAGGCTTTTTAATCATTCCACCCCCCAGGCTGTACAGGCTCTCAAAAACTATACAGCCGACTTCGCAGTAGTCACCTCCCCGGTTTCCATACATAAGCCCCTGCAAAAAACCACACTGTTGAAATACCACGATGTTCTTATATGTGGTTCCAAATATAAAGAACTTGCCTTACGTCCCAGAAACCTCAAAGATCTTATGAATATCCCAATGGTATCTTTAGGCGAAAATACCGGAACCAGAGAACTTTATATGAATTACTTTATGGAGCAGCATCTTAATTTCCAGCCGGATATTGAAGCAGCTACCACTGATCAGGTTCTTCCCATGATCGTCCACAATCTTGGAATAGGCTTTTACCCGGAATCTCTGGCAGAGGAGGTGATCCGCAACGGCAAGATCTGCTCCATCCCCCTTCTTGAGCCTCTTCCGGAACGTGAGGTCTGCCTGATCACAAACGGCAGCACTGCCATGAGTGCTGCCGTCAAAAAAGTGATCAAATTTATTGAATGATCATATTATTTCTTTTCTTCATCCACATACACACGTTCAATGTGTATGGCCAGATATCCGATCTCTGTCTCATCCAGATCACGGCCCAGGCTTCTGCCCAGACTCCGGCACACATCCGCTGCGATCTGGTAGGAGCCGGGATATTTTTCTTCTATATAGTCATTCATATCCAGTTTCAGCGTTTCCCCTGTGGAAGCCCTGGCAACCATGTACTTCACATGGTTCATAAGGCGGTTGTAAGACAGTGAGATCACATCGATGGTTTTGCCTGTTGCCTTCTCGATCATCCGGATACATTCCCGCACTGCCCTGGCAGTCTGCATTGCAACAGATACCTTCTCATCTCCCAGTGCGGAATGGATATGAAGTGCCACATATCCGGTCTCATTGTCATCGATCTGAATCCCGTAGCGTTCCATAAGGATCTTTTTCAGGATCTCCGCAACCTTGAATTCGCTGTAAAAAAGTACCTTGATGTCCTCAGTAAGAGGATTGCTGATCTGTTCGTTCCTCCTGATCCTGGCAACTGCAAATGCAATATGGTCTGCCAGTGGAAAAAGTATCTTACGGTCCAGGCTTTCACCGAAGGTCTTCTCTGCCTCTTTCAGGATCTCGTCTGCAATCTCCAGAAATTCCGGATCCATTCCCTTTACCAGCTCTTTTGCAGAGCCACGCTCCGTGTCCTGGGCCAGCCTGTAAAGAGTACACTCTGCAGGTGCCTCAAAACGCTGGCTTACCTTTTTGCCAAATCCCACTCCTTTTCCCAGAAGCACATATTCCTGATTTTCGTCCATATTGATGGCGATCACGCCATTGTTATTCAGAACCTTACTTACTCTGTACATCCCATTTTCCCCACAATCCATAGAACTATTGCTATCCTACCAGAATTCGGTCTGAATGTAAATCCATACCTGATATGTTTATTTTTTCACAGATAACAGGGCGCACCCGAAAGCACGCCCTGTACTGTATTTTGTATAGCCAGGCAGATATTCCCAATCCGCTACATCACCTGTTTTTCAGCGGTGGCAGTTTCCGGATCTCACCAAAGATCACTCTACAGTTTCCACTGCGTACAGCGGATCTCCTGCTTTGACCTCACCGTGTGCCAGAACATGGATCCTCTGGTTATCCTCAAGCTCTGTGCAGAGAACCGGCGAACACAGTGACGGTGCATTTTCTTTAAGATAAGGAATATCTAGCTTCATAAGAAGATCACCTTTCTTTACCTTCTGTCCGTCTGTCACCAGAACCTCGAATCCTTCTCCCTTAAGCTTCACTGTATCGATTCCCATGTGAAGCAGCATTTCCATTCCGGACTCCGTGGCAAAACCGATGGCATGTTTTGTCTCAAATACAAAGGCAACTTCACCATCTGCAGGCGCATAGACACACGCCTCTGTTGGTGTTACCACCATACCTTCTCCCATCATTCCCTCTGCAAATCCGGGATCCGGTGCTTCACTTAAATCTGCAGCCACACCTGTAACAGGGCTGTAGATAATTGTTGTGCTGAGAACTTTTTTCTCTTCTTTTGCAGGCTCTGCCTGAGTCTCTTTTGCTTCCTGCACTGTGGTCTGTGCTGTATCCTGACTGCTGTCCGCTGCACCTTCATAATATTCATCCGGTGCTTTTTCCAGATAATCCTCAAGTTTGGATTTGATCACAGTTACCTGTGGTCCGTAGATGATCTGGATACCCTGGCCTTTTTTCACGATTCCTCTGGAGCCAGTGGATTTCAGGATATCATCGTTTACTCTGGCAGCATCATGAACTGTAATACGAAGTCTTGTTGCACAGCAGTCCACATCGCTGATATTTTTCTTTCCGCCAAGTCCTGCTGTAATGGCTTCGCTTACAGGATCTGCAGACATACTTACTGCATCTCCTGCTTTGCCGGCTTCCTTTCTTGCATTGACATCTGCTTTTGTGTAAAGTTTTGTTTCTGTATCATCATCCTCACGTCCCGGTGTCTTGAAGTTGAACTTCTTAATAAGGAATGTGAAGATCACATAGTAAAGAATAAAGTAGATAATACCAACCGGAATGATCCTCAGCCAGCTTGTTTTCTCATTTCCCTGAAGGATTCCAAAGAGGAAGAGATCCAGGAAACCACCAGAAAAAGTAAGCCCTACCGCAATGTTCAGCATATGTGCGATCATGTAAGCCGCACCTGCAAGGACTACCTGTACAGCAAAAAGTGCCGGAGCAACAAAGAGGAACGAGAACTCAAGAGGCTCTGTGATTCCTGTCATCATACATGTCAGTGCTGCGGAAAGAAGCAGTCCGCCTGCTGCTTTTTTCTTCTCAGGTTTTGCGCAACGGTACATGGCAAGCGCCGCTCCCGGAAGACCGAAGATCATAAAGATAAATTCACCGGAAAAATATCTGGTTGCATCTGCGCTGAAATGTGCCACATTCGCAGAGTCAGCAAGCTGTGCAAAAAAGATATTCTGTCCACCCTGTACCATCTGTCCGGCAACCTCCATGGTTCCTCCAACTGCCGTCTGCCAGAAAGGCATGTAGAATACATGGTGAAGTCCGAATGGGATCAGGGCACGTTTAATGATACCAAAGATCAGGGTTCCCAGATATCCGCTTCCTGTGACAAGTCCGCCCAGTGCATAAATACCGTTCTGGACAACCGGCCACACAAAGTACATGGCAATACCTACGAACATATATACAATTGTTGAAATGATCGGTACAAATCTGGAACCACCAAAGAATGACAGTGCGCTTGGAAGTACGATCTTATGGAAGCGGTTATGAAGTGCCGCTACACCAAGGCCTACGATAATACCTCCAAATACACCCATCTGTAATGACTGGATGCCACATACCGATGTGATGGTTCCCTCAAGAACGTTCTTTGCGATCTCACCGTCACCTGTGATCTTTCCATTGATCACAAGCATGGCGTTAATAGCTACGTTCATAACAAAATAAGCGATCAGTGCGGAAAGAGCTGATACTTCTTTCTCCTTTTTCGCCATACCGATGGCCACGCCTACTGCAAAGATCAGCGGCAGGTTATCAAATACCGCACTTCCTACTTTGTTCATGATAACCAGAAGGGAGTTGAGAAGTGTTCCGCTTCCCAGAATTCCCTGAAGTCCATATGTTGCAATGGTCGTCTCATTTGTGAAGGAACTGCCGATTCCAAGAAGCAGGCCTGCCACAGGAAGGATTGCAATGGGAAGCATAAAGGATCTTCCAACACGCTGCAAAACTCCGAAAATCTTGTCTTTCATGGTTTTCTCTCCTTTTCTCTTTTTTGTTTATGAGGAGAGCATCCATATGTGGGCAACAAAAAAAGACACCAACCCCATAAACATTAAAAATAACATTTATGACCGGTTAATGCCTGCTTTCCAGTTACACACCAAATCTGTATTACAATATAAAATTTTTTCCGGATCCTGTCAAGGGGCAATCGCAAATTTCCATATATTTTCATTTCTTGACTTTAACTTTTATTATGATAAGATGGATTTATATTACAGATATGCACCGGGAAACCGGCCTGCATATAAGAAACCGGAGGTACTTTTCTGATGAATACACTTAAGAAATTCATCCATTATTACGGCCCTTATAAAGTGGTCTTTTTTATTGACCTTATATGTGCCGCAGTTATCAGTCTTGTGGATCTTGCCTATCCACAGATCCTTCGCACCATGACAAAAACTCTTTTTACACAGGACCGAGCTATGATCCTGCATGCCCTGCCTCTGATCGCAGCCTCACTTTTTATTATGTATGTGATCCAGAGCCTTTGTAAATATTATGTCACCTATCAGGGACATATGATGGGCGCAAACATGGAACGTGACATGCGCCGGGAACTGTTTGACCACTATCAGGAGCTGTCTTTTTCCTATTACAGCAGAAACAATTCCGGTCAGATGATGAGTAAGCTGGTCAGCGATCTTTTTGATATTTCAGAATTTGCACATCACGGCCCCGAGAACCTTTTTATCTCCCTGGTGAAGATTGTCGGTGCCTTTATTTTTCTATTCTTTATCAACAGGAAACTGGCTCTTCCGCTGATCCTTCTGGTGATCATAATGTTTGTTTTTTCTTTCCGGCAGAATGCAAAAATGCAGGAAACCTTCATGGAAAACAGGCGCAAGATCGGCGATGTGAATGCAAGCCTTCAGGATACCCTTTCCGGCATCCGTGTTGTACAATCCTTTGCAAATGAGGATATCGAGCGTGCCAAATTCAAAAAGAGCAATGAGGCTTTTCTTATTTCCAAGCGGGATAATTATCATTGCATGGGAAGCTTTATGAGCTCCAATCTGTTTTTCCAGGGTATGATGTATCTGGTCACTCTGGTTTATGGTGGTTATCTTATTGCACAGGGACAGATGCAGGCAGAAGATCTTGCCATGTATGCTCTTTATATTGGAATCTTTATCAGTCCGATCCAGATCCTGGTTGAGCTTGTGGAAATGATGCAGAAAGGTCTTTCCGGATTTCGCCGTTTCCTGGATGTGATGGAGACTGAGACCGAGATCAGTGATGCACCGGATGCTGTGGAGCTTACAGATGTAAAGGGGCACGTGCGTTATGATCATGTTTCTTTTCACTACAGTGATGATAATACACCGGTACTCTCCGATATCTCCATTGATATTCCTGCCGGCAGATCAGTAGCTCTGGTAGGGCCTTCCGGAAGCGGTAAGACTACTATCTGCTCTCTGCTGCCCAGATTTTACGATGTGACAGAGGGTTCTGTTACTGTTGACGGAAAAGATATCCGGAAACTGACATTAAAAAGCCTCAGGAACCAGATCGGCATGGTTCAGCAGGATGTGTATCTGTTTGCCGGAAGCATCCGGGATAATATTGCCTACGGTAAACCGGGAGCTACCGATGAAGAGATCATCCATGCTGCAAAATGTGCAAGTATCCATGATTTTATCATGGAGCTGCCGGACGGATATGATACCTATGTAGGAGAACGTGGCACCCGTCTCTCCGGCGGACAGAAGCAGAGGATTTCCATTGCGAGAGTTTTCCTTAAGAATCCTCCTATCCTGATACTGGATGAAGCTACCAGCGCACTGGATAACGAAAGTGAAAGGTGGATCCAGCGAAGCCTGGAAGAGCTTTCCAAAAACCGTACTACCATCACTATTGCACACCGTCTGTCCACCATACGTGATGCGGATGAGATCATTGTGATCACAGAGAACGGGATTGCCGAGAGAGGTACTCACGCTGAGCTGCTTGAAAAGAATGGGGTTTATGCCGCTTATTACAATATGTAGGTTATTCGAGGGAGGGCCATCTCCAAGTTGCGAAGCCCGAAGGCCCTCCCTCGAGCTCCCACCCTCTTGGGCACGCTTTGGTTCACCCAGCCAGAACGGACTGACTGTGAACTGTGGCGTACGGACGTGGGAGGCGCTTCGCTGTCCCACTGGAATTGGAAATTTGTAATATAAAAAGAGTGTTTACCTGTCAGTATCGATATTCTACAATACTGATAAGGTGACACTCTTTTTTGTTCTGATATGCTGTTGATTTTTTACAGCAGGTATACCGGAAGCTCGTCTTTGATGCCCACCGGCTGGTTGTTTGCCGGTTCTTCTTTCTTCCTGGTATGGAATACAGCCTGGAGTTCATCGGCGTTGCCGCCGCTGATCACGTTCTGTGCTACGGTTCCTGTTGGTTTTTCCGCAGCGGCTGTTTTTGCAGTTGCGCTCTTGCGGGGTGTTGTCTTTCTGGTGGTGGTTTTCTTTGCTGTTGCTTTTGTTGTGGTCTTCTTTGCCGGAGATTTTGATGTGGTCTTCTTTGCGGCTGTTTTTTCGGCAGCTTTCTCTCTGGTTTCTGTCTTTACTTCTGTCGGCTTTTCTGCCACTTTTACCTCTGTAGCCTTCTCTTCTGTCTTTGCTGTTTTCTCTGCATTTACTGCTCTTGCGATGCTTGCTCTACCTACTGACACGATCCATTACCTCCTCTGCCAATGCTATGTATTCTTTTGCGCTGCGGCTGCTTTTTTTGAATTCCACAACCGGCTGGCTGCTGTCCTGTGACCATTCGATGGAGCTGTCCACACGGATAAAGGATTCGAAAAGATAAATTCCTTCCATCTCTTTCAGAGTCTCCATGGTCTGTTTGAAATAATTCTTTCTGGCATCCGCCTTGGTCACTACAATACCAAGAGTCTGAAGCCCGGGAGCGATCTCCCTGACCTCACCCAGGAAATCAAACATGTTGGCAAGGCCGAACATTCCCCAGGGGCTTGCCTCCACAGGAACCAGAACATAATCGGAAGCACAGAGGATATTCATCACCCAGCCACCCAGAGTAGGGGGAGAATCGATCAGAATGTAATCATAGATTCCCGAGTCTTTCACCTTCTGCAGGCATTTCCGGAGAATAAATTCTCTCTGCCATTTGGTAAAAAGTTCATACTCTATGGAGCTCATCAATGTGGAGGACGGTACAAGATCCAGATTATCATATCTGGTGTGGACAATATAATCTGTCAGATCCTCCTGATGCCCGATGGCATAATACAGATTCTTTTCCCCTGCTGCCATGGCAAGGACCTCCTCCTCGGAAAAAAAGGAAAGTGAAAGATTCAACTGCATGTCACCGTCAACAAGAAGAACCTTCTTACCCATAGCCGCAAGTGCGGCTCCCACATTGGAACAACTGGTAGATTTCCCACTGCCTCCTTTATTATTTGCAAAACATATTGTCACAGAATTCCCCATCACAGCCTCCCAACAACAAAATTCACTGATTTTTAGCTGATATCATTATAATATATCAATCTGCCAAAAACAAGCATATCCCACACGAATCCACAAAATCCGACAAAAAAACAACAGACCCGGGAGGACGTTTAAGGGTCTGTTGTTTTTTCAGCTATATTATTTTACGATAAAGGATTTTCTCTTACTTACAACATCGAAGATAACAGCCGCAAGAAGTACCATACCTTTGACAACCTTCTGGATATTCTGGTCAATACCCATGATACTCATACCAAGGTTCAGGACACCCATAAGAAGGGCACCGATGATAACTCCCGGAACTGTACCGGTACCACCATAAGCAGAAGCACCACCGATGAAACATGCACCGATCGCATCCATCTCGAAGTTTGTACCAGCCTGTGGGTTGGATGAATTCAGTCTGGCCATTGTCACCATACCTGCAATAGCTGCCAGAAGACCCATGTTCAGGTAAGCAAGGAAATAAACCTTGTTTGTATCAATACCGGAAAGCTTTGTTGCCTTCTCATTACCGCCAACTGCGTAAAAATAACGACCTGTTGTAGTCTTGGAAGCAATGTATGTATAGATAGCAATGATCACTGCAACCCAGAGAAGGGAATTCGGAATACCCTTGTACTGAGCAAGTCTGAACATAAAGGCAAGAACAACTGCACAGATCAGAACCATCTTCACTGCAACACCACCGAAAGCCTCAACACTGTAACCTTTCTTAGCACGGTCTGCACGGTTTTTCATAACAAGTGCAACATAAACGATACAGACAATAATACCAACTACGAAACATGATCTGTTAAACCCTTCACCGCCACCAAGGAAGTCCGGAATATAGTTATTGAACAGAGCCAGATAAGCATCCGGCATCGGAGCCAGTGTCTGTCCTTCCAGAACTACGTTGGAAAGGCCACGAAAAGCAAGCATACCGGCCAGAGTAACAATAAACGGAGGAATTCGTACGTAAGCGATCCAGAATCCCTGCCATGCACCGATGGCAATACCTACAAGAAGCATCACGATCATAGTGAGATATGGATTCATACTGTTGAGAACCATCATCTTACCACCGACAGCAGCAACAAAGCATACAACTGAACCGACTGACAGATCGATGTTACCACCTGTTAAAATACAGAACAGCATACCAGTTGCAAGAATAAATACATATGCATTCTGGGCTACCAGGTTATTTACATTCTGCGGAAGAAGCATAACGCCCTTTGTGTTCACGGAAAACATGATCACAACAAATACCAGAACAATGACCATGGTATATTTTTTTATTATTTCTGAAAAACTAATCTTTTTCTCCATCTTCTTACTCTCCTTTACCTGACTTCACGATCCTGGACATGATCAGCTCAGATGTAGCTTCCTTGCCACTTACCTCACCTACGAATCTGCCCTCATTCATGATATAGATTCTGTCTGACATTCCAAGCACTTCCGGAAGCTCAGAAGAGATCATGATCACAGATTTTCCTGCTGCGACCAGGTCATTGATGATACAGTAGATTTCATATTTGGCACCTACGTCAATACCTCTTGTAGGTTCATCCAAAATCAGGATATCCGGCTCTGCAAACATCCATTTTGCAAGAAGGACCTTCTGCTGATTACCACCGCTCAGGTTTCCGACATTCTGCTCAACTGTCGGACACTTGGTTTTCAGTTTCTTCCTGTATTCCTCAGCAACTGCGTATTCTTTGTCCGTATCGATCACTTTTCCATTACTGATACCCGACATGTTTGCCAGTGTAGTGTTCATCTTTATGGATTTGGAAAGGATCAGTCCGTTTCCCTTTCGATCCTCTGTAACATAGGCGAGCTTGTTGTCAATAGCCTCCTGAACTGTATTCAGCTTCACTTCTTTTCCATTCATGAACACCTGTCCGGAGATCTTAGTTCCATAGCTCTTGCCAAAAATACTCATGGCCAGTTCTGTACGTCCTGCTCCCATCAGTCCTGAAATACCGACAACCTCGCCTTTATGTACTTTAAAGGATACGTTATTTACCACCTTACGTTCTGTATACAGCGGATGATAAACATTCCAGTTTTTAACCTCCATGGAAACATCGCCGATCTTTACATTTGGACGTTTCGGGAACCGGTCTGTCATCTCACGTCCAACCATTCCCTGAATGATCCTCTGCTCAGAAAAATCATCTTTCTTCTTATCCAGCGTTTCAATTGTCGAACCATCCCGGATAACCGTAATTTTGTCTGCTACATAGGAGATTTCATTTAATTTATGGGAAATGATGATAGAAGTCATTCCCTGCTTCTTGAATTTCAGAAGAAGATCCAGAAGCGCTTTGGAGTCATCTTCATTCAGTGATGCGGTAGGCTCATCCAGAATAAGAAGTTTTGCATTTTTTGCAAGTGCCTTTGCGATCTCAACAAGCTGCTGCTTACCTACACCAATATCCTTGATCAAAGTTCTGGAGGATTCCTCCAGTCCTACTATTTTCAAATATTTATCTGCTTCTCCATAAGTTTCATTCCAGTTGATGGAAAAGCTTTTGCCTCTTTCATTACCCAGGTACATATTTTCGCCGATAGTCATATAGGGAATCAGTGCCAGTTCCTGGTGAATGATTACAATTCCTTTATATTCACTGTCTTTGATAGTGTTAAATTTACAGATCTCGCCATCATAAATAATATTTCCTTCATACGAACCATATGGATAAATACCACTTAATACATTCATCAATGTAGATTTACCGGCACCATTCTCACCTACCAGTGCGTGGATCTCGCCTTCCTCGACCTGGAGATTAACATTGTCCAGTGCCTTTACACCTGGGAAAGTTTTGGTGATATTTTTCATTTCCAGAAGTATCTTAGCCAACTCAATTTCCCTCCCTTTCCACTGTTCATGCAGGCGGATAAGATCCCCGCCTGCATGTGATAAATTTCTGTTCTTAAAAAACACTTATTTGATCTGATCTTCTGTATAGTATCCGGAATCGATCAGGATTTCTTTGTAGTTATCTGTTGTAACAACAACCGGATCACAAAGATATGTCGGGATCACGCCAGTGCCATTGTCATAGGACTCTGTATCATTAACTTCCGGCTCCTCACCCTTCATGATGGAGTCAACCATTTTTACTACTGCAGATGCAAGAGCTCTTGTATCTTTGAATACGGACATTGCCTGTTTTCCGGCTACAAGGTTCTTAACGTTCGGTGTATCGCAGTCCTGACCTGTGATGATCGGATACTCGCCTGTATAGGAAGCTGCAAGTGCATTCTCAACACCAAGTGCTGTGGAGTCATTGGAACAGAGAACTGCGTCAAGATTTGTTCCGTCAGAATAGTTACCAGCGATGATGGTATCCATTCTGTCCTGTGCTTTCGCGCTATCCCAGTTAGCTGTAGCAACCTGTTCGAACTCTGTCTGTCCGGATTTTACTACAAGTTTTCCGTCATCAATGTATTTCTGGAGAACATCCATAGCACCACCGAAGAAGAAGTTACAGTTATTATCACCAGGATCACCTGTAAACAGCTCGATATTGAACGGTCCGTCCTGATTGTCAAGATCAAGTGCATCTACCAGATATTCTCCCTGTTTCTGGCCTACTTTGTAGTTATCAAATGTTGCATAATAGGAAACTGCATCGGAATTCATAAGAAGACGGTCATAGGAGATAACCGGAATTCCTTTTTCTTTGGCCTGTTTCAGTGGCTCGCCAAGGCTGCTTCCGTCGATGGATGCCACAACCAGAAGGTCGCATCCGTTTGCTACCTGGTTCTCAAGCTGAGAAACCTGTGTGCTTACGTCGTTGGATGCATACTGAAGGTCTACATCATATCCTGCTGCCTCCAGCTCTTTCTTCATGTTCTCACCATCCTGGTTCCATCTCTGAAGATCCTTGGTCGGCATGGTAACACCGATCAGTTTCTTATCTGCTGCCTGTGTTGTTGCTGCAGGAACTACTACCATACCAGCTACCATTGTTGCACAAAGAAGTGCAGATACCATTTTTCTTTTCATTGTAAAATCCTCCGTTTCCTTTTTGTTTTTTTGGGAATCACGTTTCCTTTGATGATGTTACTATAGCACAGGCCCATCTGGACATAGTTGGCAAGGACAGGGACATTTTTTTTCAAAAGAAAAATGCCCTGCACGAAGCAAGACATTTTTGCGCCAAAAATCTGCTATTGATTTTCGGCATAATTATGTATTATTGCACATATGTATTTCCATCAATCTGTATCATAATCCGTATTAAGATACACCTCATCTCTTCTGTGGAATCCACCGTCAATGATCACCTCATCAATGTTGTCTCTGGTAACAGCTACCGGTTCCAGGATCTTTGCCGGAATATCATAGCTTCCGTCATTTACCGTATCCGTCACGTCAGAAGGGATTCTTCCTTCTTCTGCCATCTTTACCGCATACTGTGCAGCCTGACGTGCAAGATCCTCAATAGATTTAAATGCCGTCATATACTGGGTTCCCTCCACGATACGCTGACAGGCAGCCAGATCACCGTCCTGTCCAACCACGATCACATCCCCTGCAAGCTGATTTTCCGCCAGGATCTGTATCACCTGACTGGCAATATCATCGTTTCCGCACATAATTCCCCTTACATCCGGATATTTTTCCAGTGCCTCCTCCACGTAATCAACTGCAAGCTCCGCTGTCCACCCTTCACAGTTGGCTTCATATACTACTTTAAGATTGCTCCCCTTAAGCGTATCATCAAAACCATCCTTCACCATCCGGACGTTATTATCTGTAGCCGAACCCTGGATCATAAATATATTACCGCCATCCGGGATCGCCTGGATCAGAGATTCCGCCATGATCTCACCAACCTTGCGGTTATCAAAGGAAATGTACATATCTGTATCGGCATCATTTACCATTCTGTCGTAGGAAATCACCTTGATTCCCGTACTTTCGGCGCGTTCCACAGCATCAGAAAGAGCACTGCAGTCTCTTGCAATGATCACGATCACATCCATATGCTTCCTGATAAAATAGTCGATCTGGCTGATCTGTTCCTCTGTATCCGCTCCGGCATCCTGTACATTCACATCCGCCCCCAGTTCTCTGGCTGTTGCCACAAAAACATCTCTGTCACGGATCCACCTTTCAATAACAAAAGAATCCACTGTAAGACCAATCTGTATCCTGTCCTGATCATTTTCTTCTGTATCGGCTGTTGTTACAGCTTCGGAGCTTTGTTTTTCCACCCCACAGCCGACCAAAAACAGTGTTGCTATGCTAAAAAGTACCAGCAGATTTTTGATTTCTTTTCCCCAACTCATCCTGTCCTACCTCAATCTCTCCCTGAATTCACTTGGTGTCACGCCTTCATATTTTTTAAAAATCCTGCTGAAATAATTAGGATCACTGTATCCGGACTCCACACAGATTTCTTTTATGGACAGCCTGGAATCCTTCAGAAGCTCTCTTGCATTTTTAAGGCGTATCTCAGTAAGATACTCTATAAAATTTCCACCTGTCTCCTGCTTGAAAAGCTTACTGAAATAATAGGGGCTGATATCCACCTCCCTGGATACTTCATCCAGGGATATATCTTTTTTGTAATTGTCCCGGATATATGCCTTGGCTTTTTCGATAACAGAAACTGCTTCTTTTTCTCTGGCATTTTCCATATTGCTGCAGATTTCGGCTGTTTTATCCAGAAACCATTTTTTCATGGCTTCCTTATCTGCACATGCCTGAAGCTCATGGATATAATTTCTTCTGTAGTTTATAGCATACTTTACTGTGCCTGCAAAAAAAGCTCTTTTTTCCACTCCCATCACAAGCTCCAGGATCTTGATCTGCATATCCTCCGGATCTGTCCCCGGCTGATCTGCCATCCACCGGAAAAATTCTTCCCCGCAGCTTAACGCCCCTGCCACATCCTTATCCATCACACGCTTTTCGTAACGCTGTTCCAGATCTCTTGGATATTCTCCATCATATTTCTGTGCTGCCGGAACATCCTCAATATGGATCACATGGCTTGTACTTTCCCGGAGTGCGATCATTGCCTCCTTGAAAGATTCTTTCAGAGTGCTTCCCATATCCTTTACTCTTCCGATACCACAGCGGAACTTGCTGTCGATCCGGCTTTCCAGTTTATGTACCATGTTTCTGGCCCTGGTAACGATCTCCACACGGTCCTCATAGGTTTCCGTTTCATTCCTGCATGGCACAAGAAGCACGACACGGTTTCCCATGATGGGACCCACCAGACAGTCAAAGAATCCCTGTGTGATCTCCCTGAATACAGAGTAAAATTTATTTGCCTTTACACTGGCTCCTACTGCATTACTTAAAATCCCATTTTCCATGGAGTCTCCGAATTCAACCACGATCATATAACCATATTTTTCCCTGATATCCAGAAGTTCCTTATAATTGTCTTGATAAGTCTGAAAATCATCCTGAAGAAGAATATTGTTGATATATCCGCTTTCGATCATAGGCACCACCGTCTCAAGCTTTTCCCGGATACGCAGATCATCACTTCTTTTCTGCCTGGTGCCGTCTACTTTTTCCATTGCCTTTGCGCATATATCCAGCACTGTTTTTTTGCTGACAGGCTTTGTGAGAAATTCCATAACCCCCAGATTTACAGCCTCTTTAGCGTAATTGAATTTATCATAGGCGGTAATGATCACAAACACTACAGAACTGTTGAATTTCTGTATCTCCCGGATTGCCTGTATCCCGCTGATCCCCGGCATCTGAATATCCATAAAACAGATATCCGGAGGATAAGCCTGCGCCTGTTCCACAACTGCCCTTCCTGTTTTGGCACAGTGTATCTCACACTCATTTCCATAGTAGGAGCTGATGATCGTTTTTAATGATTCCAGCATAATCCCTTCATCATCAGCCAGCAAAATCCTGTACATTTCTGTCTCTCCTCTCCAGGGGAATGTTAATAATCACTTCTGTTCCCATTCCCTCTCCCTCACTGTAAATTTCAAGAAGCCCCGGAAGCTCATAATAAAGTTCCAGACGACTGATCACATTATTCATACCGATCCCTGTGGAATCCCCCTCCTCATGGTCACTTTTGACTTTTCCGGAAAGAACATTTCTGATCTGCTCCCTGGTCATTCCCTGTCCGTTATCCCGTACACTGATCTCAATACAGTTCTTATACTTCCTTACCTCCAGGTGTATATGGCCTTCCCACTCAATATTGCGTATTCCGTGATTTACCGCGTTTTCCACAACCGGCTGCAGGATCATGCTGGGAATCCGCACATCTTCCACATCTGCATCCACAGCTTTGGAAAAATGGATATCTCCAGCAAACCGTACGTTCAGAATATAGATATAGTTATCTACTGCCTCAAGTTCTTCACCTAATGTAGCGTCTTCCTCTCCTTTTTTTACATTATATCTGAAAAAATCCGCCATCTTCTGCACAAAAATACTGGTTTTTTCTGCATCCTCCATCATGGCAAGCTGCGCTCCTGCATTCAGTGAATTAAAAAGAAAATGGGGATTGATCTGAGACTGGAGATATTTAAGCTGGGCTTCCTTAAGATGTGTCTCCATCAGAAGCTCCCTCTCCATCATCTGCTGCTCCTTTTCCATGCTGGCTTTTGTCCTTGCAATATAAACTGCCAGGTTTTCCACCATGGTATTAAATGCTCTTGTCACCACTCCCAGTTCATCCTGTGCATCAGTCTGGGGCATCTTTACATTAAAATTCCCCTGTCCTACAAGCTGTGCTGTCTCTGCCATGCTGGTAAGCGGCTGGAACATTCCTCTGGCAATGCTTACCAGCATCAGAGTTCCACCTGCCACCACCAGGAACATAATGATCATATTACTGACTTCCAGATATTTCATCACAGCCCGAAGTGCACCGTAAGTTTTTGAATTTTCCTTGAAAAGTTCCCTGTTCAGATCATCGATAGAGGTCTGGATATAACCGTACAGCTCTGTTGCCTGGTCATATTTTTTTTTATATTTTTCCACATTCCTGCCTCGTTTGGCAGCAACGGTCTCTGCTGTACAGGTAAGGTAGGTCTCTGACATATTCCTGATATTTTTTCCCAGCATTTTTATGGAATCACTGCTGTTTTCATTGTTTAGCTTCTGTATCTCCTCCCTGTATTTGCCCTCGTTTTTGTAGTAATCCATCAGTGCCTGTGAGCTTTTTACTTTGAGATACTGATACACACTGTCCTGCACATCGTCAAAAACCTGTGAAAGCTCACTGATCTGGGCATTGCTGACATATACATTATCCATCTCCTGCATGGAATTATTGATCTGTATATAAAACATGCTGTTTATGGCAAATATGGTCACTGCCAGGATCAGCACCTCCACTACGATCTTGCTTCCCATAGGAAGATCACGCCATCGGATCTTTTTCATCAGCCTGCTCCTCCTTTCTCAGTTTCTTTACACTTTTCTGATCCAGGAAATTCAGATCCACATTATAAAAAGAATTGGTCCTGCCTTCTTTCAGATACTCATTAAGTGCTTCCACACTGTACTTTCCAAGCTGTCCCGTATCCACATCACAGGTCACGGAGATCACACCTTTTTCCACGGCTGCAAGGATATCATCCGAAGTATAATAACCGATGATACGGATCTTTCCGGCAAGGTTGAAATCCAGCACTGCCTGTCTGGCACACTCGGTTGTCTCCTCGTCCATACATACGAGGATATCGGGAATATTTTTCTTCTGCTGAAAAATATCGGTCACAGCTTCCTCAGTCTCGAAAGTTCCTGTTGACAGAAGATTTCTTACTGTGATATTTATATTTTCTTTTGATGGATTTTTTTCTTTTATGGCTGTACTGATCTGGGTATAAAGCTGGCTCTGGTTCATATCATCAATATTCCGCTTCATAAGGATCAGGATCTTATCCGTATCCTCGTCCACATACTCTGCCACCTTTTCCCCGTAAACAGTACCAAGCTGATAATCACTGATACCTACAAAGCTTTCTCTTTTGCTGTGGACTGCATCGTTCATCACCGTCACCACCGGGATCCCGGCATTCTCCGCCTCGTTGATCTTTTCCTCCAGTCCGGTCTCTCCGCTGTACTGCAGGATGATCCCATCAGCTTTTGCCGCAATACTCATGTTCATGTAATCCAGCTTTGTATATGAGGTGTCTCTGTCTGTACCTTTCATTTCCAGAAGAACATCATTCTCTGTTGCCGTCTTTCTGGCGCTTTTCAGTACTTCCTGCCAAAAGGGGGATTCCGGACTGTCCACGATCATATCATACTGATACTTATAGATCCTTCCTTCCTCTGTCTCCTGCCCTGCAACTCCCATCAGACCTCTGTAATAGGACTCTCCTGTAAAGTAAACTATCAGGATCAGAAGCGTAAATCCTATAAGAAAATAGAGATTTTTCTTTCTCATATCACCATCTCTTTTCGATCTTTTTCATATAACTTTATCATAACTTCACAAAAAAGTCACGAATACATGTAGAATTCCTGTGAACAATCATGGTATCATTAAACCAACTGAAAGGAGATCTCACCCTATGATAAACGCTACCAAACAGGCACTTGAAGAATCCCTCAAGCACCTGCTTCTCAAAAAGCCCCTGGATAAGATCACCATTAACGATCTTACCTCCCACTGCGGGATCAGCCGTATGACCTTTTACTACCATTTTCGCGATATCTATGATCTGGTGGAATGGTCCTGCCTCTCTGATGCCACCCGGGCTCTCCAGGGCAAAAAAACATACGACACCTGGCAGGAAGGCCTGCTGCAGATCTTTGAGGCAGTGATGGAAAACAAACCTTTTATCCTCAACGTATACCGCTCCGTTGGCAGGGAACAGATCGAGAGCTATCTTTTTAAGCTCACCCATGATCTCATCTACAATGTAGTCGAGGAGAAGGCACAGGGATGCTCTGTTACCGAAGAACAGAAATCTTTTATTGCGGATTTTTACAAGTACAGCTTTGTAGGCATTATGCTGGACTGGATCAAAAACGGCATGAAAGATAATTATCCCATTATTGTAGAATACATGAACCTCACTTTATACGGATCCATTGCCAATTCCATCCGGAATTTTTCCCACGGGATCCAGGACACAGGAAAGGAATGATAACCTTATGAAAACCATTACCATACCAGACACAGACCTTACACTCTCTCCACTTGGCCTTGGCTGCGTAAAGGCAGGCCTTAAATGGGACGGCGGAGAAGCTGACCGGCTTTTTGACGCTTTTCTCTACATGGGAGGAAACGTCTATGACACAGCCAGGGTATATTCCGACTGGATTCCCTCAGAGCGGGGACGAAGTGAGCGTGTCATCGGAGACTGGCTCTCAAGAAGCGGCAAACGTCAGGATGTCATCCTTATGACAAAGGGCGGACATCCGGATATGACCGTAGCTTCCCCGGATCTTCACAATACCCGCATCAGTGCATCCAATATGCGTGCTGATCTGGAACTCTCCCTGAGAGCTCTCCATACAGACTATATTGACCTTTATCTTTATCACAGAGATAACACGGATATGGAAGCCGGAGAGCTTATTGAGATCATGGAGGAATTTCGCAGAGAGGGCAAGATCCGCTACTACGGCTGTTCCAACTGGAGCACAGAAAGAATAAATGAAGCAGATACCTACGCTGCCTCAAAGGGATACCGTGGTTTTGCTGCCAACCAGGCTCTTTTTAACCTGGGCTGTGCACATATGAACCCGCCTTCTGACGACACACTGGCTGTCATGGATGAGTCAATGCAGCAATACCACAAAGAGAATCCTTCCAATCTTGCAATGCCATATATGGCAAACTGCGGCGGATTTTTCCATAAATTATATGAAGGAGGCAGGGACGCAGTAAAGGATTCCGAATACTGTACTCCCGGCAATCTTAAAGTAGCTGAACATCTCCATCAGCTTATGGAAGAATATCAGGTCACCATCACGCAGGCTGTCCTTGGTTATCTCACCTGCCAGGAATTTACCTGTCTGCCGCTGTACGGTCCCAGAAATATCCCGGATCTTAAAGACGCCATGGAAACCTTTGTGATCCCATTCCGCAGGGAAGACTATTCCGCATAAATTTTATCAAAAAGGGAAGAATGATTAAAAACCTGTCATTCTTCCCTTTTTGTAAATAGGAATCAGAGAAGAACTGCGTTATCATAAGCCCATCACAGAGAAAACAAAACACTTCGTTTATGAAAGGTGGTTATCATATGTCAAACAAAAAAGGATCATTACTTAGTCTTGCCGCTATGGCTGCTGCCGGTGCAGGCGCTGCAATGCTTATGAAAAAAACAAAAGAGGTCAACCACGAGGAAGCAGTTCACGTAAAGGAAACAACCGAAAACTACCGCAACACAGAGCGTGGCAGATATGAGAAGAACAGCAAGGGAATCTACTATTCCAACGGTAACTATGAAGCTTTTGCCCGCCCGGAAAAACCGGAAGGCGTAGATGACAAGCATGCTTACCTGGTAGGAAGCGGCCTTGCTTCCCTGGCTGCCGCCTGCTTCCTGGTACGCGATGCCCAGATGCCCGGTGACCACATCCACATCCTTGAAGCCATGGACATTGCAGGTGGTGCCTGTGACGGTATCTTCGATCCTTCCAGAGGCTATATCATGAGAGGCGGCCGTGAGATGGAGAACCATTTCGAGTGTCTGTGGGACCTTTTCCGCAGCATCCCTTCCCTGGAAAAACCAGGTGCCTCTGTCCTGGACGAATATTACTGGCTGAACAAGCATGACCCCAACTACTCCCTCTGCCGTGCTACAGTGAACCGGGGAGAGGATGCCCACACAGACGGCAAATTCAATTTAAGCCAGAAGGGCTGTATGGAGATCATGAAACTGTTCATGACCAAAGATGAAGATCTCTATGACAAGACCATCGAGGATGTTTTTGATGATGAGGTGTTCAACTCCACATTCTGGCTGTACTGGAGAACCATGTTTGCATTTGAAAACTGGCACAGCGCACTGGAAATGAAGCTTTATTTCCAGAGATTTATCCATCATATTGCAGGACTTCCTGATTTCAGCGCCCTGAAATTTACAAAATACAACCAGTATGAATCTCTCATCCTTCCTATGAAGAAATACCTGGAGGATGCAGGTGTTGATTTCCAGTTCAATACAGAAGTAACCAACGTGATCTTTGAACATAAGGACGGTAAGAAGATCGCCACAGCTATTGAATGTAAGGTCAAAGGTGTGGAACAGGGAATCCTTCTCACAGAGAATGATCTGGTGTTTGTCACCAACGGAAGCTGTACAGAAGGTACTATCTACGGTGATCAGAACCATGCTCCAAACGGAGACGCAGAGGTCCGCACAAGTGGTGTATGGTCTCTCTGGAAAAATATCGCTGCTCAGGATCCGTCCTTCGGCCATCCGGAGAAATTCTGCTCTGATATTACAAAAACCAACTGGGAATCCGCTACCATCACCACACTGGATGATAAGATCATCCCATATATCACGGATATCTGCCAGCGTGATCCACGTTCCGGCAAGGTTGTCACAGGCGGTATTGTAAGCTGTCAGGATTCCAAATGGCTGTTAAGCTGGACCATCAACCGCCAGGGACAGTTCAAGGATCAGGACAAAGACAAAGTCTGCGTATGGGTTTACGGTCTTTTCACCGATGTTCCCGGAGATTATGTAAAGAAACCTATGAAAGAATGTACTGGTAAGGAGATCACCGAAGAGTGGCTGTATCACCTGGGTGTTCCGGAAGACCAGATCGAAGACCTGGCTGAAAACAGTGCTGTATGCGTTCCAACCATGATGCCTTATATCACAGCATTCTTCATGCCACGTACCAAAGGCGACCGCCCGGACGTTATCCCGGATGGCTGCGTGAACTTCGCATTTCTCGGACAGTTTGCAGAGACACCCCGTGATACGGTATTCACAACTGAGTATTCCGTGAGAACCGCTATGGAAGCTGTTTACGGGCTTCTCGGTGTAGACCGTGGTGTTCCGGAAGTATGGGGAAGCGTTTATGATATCCGCGAGCTTCTGGACAGCAGTGTAAAACTTATGGATGGCAAATCTCCTCTTGAGATCCAGCTTCCGGGACCTCTTAACACCATCAAGAAACCCCTTCTCAACCTTGTAAAGGGCACAGTAGTGGAAAAAGTCCTCCGCGATCATAATGTACTGAAAGATTATATGTAAAAAACATTCTCCTTAAAAACAATGACAGGCTTCCCCGGTTCGGGGAGGCCTGTCATTGTCCTATCTTTTCTCTGCTTCGCTTAATATCTCATTCATACTTCCTGAACGGAATCCCTGAAGATCCAGGGTTACATAGGAAAATCCCAGAGCTTTAAATTTTTCGGTGATCTTTTCCCGGATGTCAGGTTGGGCAATCTTTAAGATATCCTCTGCCGGAACCTCGATACGTGCCATTTCTCCATGGATACGTACACGAAACTGAACAAATCCCAGATCCTTAAGAAGCTGTTCCGCCTGATCTACCATGCGGAGCTTTTCTTCTGTAATGGTCTCCCCGTATACAAATCTGGATGCCAGGCAGGCAAAAGATGGCTTGTTCCAGGTAGGCAGCCCCAGTTTCTTTGAAAGCTCACGGATCTCTGCTTTATAAAAGCCGGCCTCCTGAAGAGGACTCATAACCCCAAGCTCACGGATCGCCCTTGCACCTGGTCTGTAATCTCCTCTGTCGTCCATGTTGGACCCCTCCACGATCATGTGGATTTCCTTTTTCCTGGCAGTATCCCAGAGCTTTGTGAAAATACCTTTTTTGCAGATATAACACCGATCCGGTGGATTCTGGCGAAATCCCGGGATCTCAAATTCATTGATCCTGCAGATTTCCTGGTGAATGCCATTATCCCTGCAGAATTCTTCTGTCTCCTTTAATTCCCGTTCTGTAAAGGAACACGGGCAGGCAGTAATGGCGATTGCCCTGGTTCCCAGTGCCTCCTGGGCCGCTTTAAGAAGAAATGTGGAATCCACCCCTCCCGAAAAAGCTACTGCCACACTGCCCTGATCTTTTAATATTTTCTGCAAAAGGTCATATTTTTCATTTATATTCATTTGTCTGTCACCTCATTTTCTGTCTTCCGGCAATGCAGATACCCTGTATTTATCCGGCTTTACCTCTCCGAAAAAAACAGGCCGGAAATACCTTGGATTTCAGGTGTTTCCGGCTTGCTGTGTTTCTGAAAAAAATGCAGGACTACATCTCAATGACTTCCAGGTCATCCGGAATATAAAGATTTCCTGTGTAGAATTCTTTTCCCTCATTGTAGTAAAGTTCTTTTCTATTCTTAATGTTTTTATCCTCTGTGTGATAAAGAACAAGATTCTTCACCTCAAGGTTCCGGGCAAGCTCACATGCATCCTTAACTGTGGAATGATGCTTCTCATAAGGATTAAAAGAATCTCTCTGTGAATACAGACAGAAAGCTTCGTGGAACATCCAGTCGCTTCCCTTTGCATATTTTTCCTCACATTCGTTATATGGCTCATCACCGCAGCAGGTCAGCACCTTACCGTCACCATATACCATCTGGAACCCAAACTGCTTAGCCTTTGTGGAACCGATATCAAAGAAGGTTACTTTTTTGTTGAGGATCGTCCTCTCCTCACCGTCTTTTACCTCAATAAGGTGAAGTCTGTCACCGATAAACTTGGTCTCTTTTTTGTTCAGAAGCTTAAATGCCATGTCGTGAAGAAGCTCGATCACCTCATCATGAGCATAGATATTGGCTTCTCCCTGATATTTACCTTTGTTCATATTCTGGCAGATGATGCGGATCACCCACACGATTCCCATGATATGGTCAACATGTTTATGTGTCACAAAAATCTCATGTACATCCATCAGATCGATGCCTGCCTTTTTAAGCTGGCTGAGAATGGTGTTTCCGCCACCGCCGTCAACCAGAAAATGTCCGTGCTCATCACTGAGGGCAAAACATGTATTATAACATTCTGTTACCAGAGCGTTTCCTGTTCCAAGCATGGTTAATTTCATTATTTTTCCTCCTGTATATGCCTTTACAGCCTGGGCTGCCTGTTTTCTGATCTTCTCTGTTTTTCAGATTTTTCGTGTCCAATGATACCACTGCCGGGAAAGATTTTCAATAAAGAATCTTTTATTCCTTTCTGTAATCCAGATACTCCAGAAATTTTTTCATGGCTGCCGATGCGTTCTTACGGTTCTTCATGGCAAGGCCGATGGTTCTGAATGCCGGTTTTTCCAGGGGTCTGACCACTACATGGTAGGGAATCCGTCTGAGGATCAGGTTGGGAAGGATACTGATCCCAAGTCCCTGCTCGATCATGGACATGATGGCATAATCATCCCAGGTTGTAAATTTGATCTCCGGATTCAGGTGATTCTTGGTAAAAATCTCCGTAACCTCGGACTTGCCGCCTTTTTCGAGGAACATAAAAGGATCCTCCTCCAGTGCTTTCATTGGAAAAGTCTCCCTGGCTGCCAGAGGGTGGTTCTCCGGGATCACAGCCATCAGCTCATCTGTCTCAAGTTCCACGGTGTCATACCCTGCCCTTGTGGGAAGGATCAGAAAACCACAGTCGATCCTGCCCTCCTCGATCCATGCCTCGATCTCTGTATAATCTCACAGCAGGATCTCATAGGAGATATTGGGGTAATCCTTCTGAAATTTCTTAATGATCCTTGGAAGCCAGTTGGTAGCTACACTGGAAACTGTTCCGATCCGGATCAGTCCGGACTGGATGCCGTTAAGGTCATCCACCTGCTCCTGCAGCCTGTAATATTCGTTGCACAGGTTCCTGGCATAGGGAAGAAGCCTGGTTCCCTCCGAGGTAAGCCGCACACCATTGCGGTCACGTTCAAGAAGATTGATCTTCCAGTCTTTCTCAAGATCTGAGATCATACGGCTGATCCCTGACTGGGAATAACTTAAAGCCTGCCCTGCCCTTGAAAAACTTCCCAACTCCACAGTCTTCACAAAGGCCAGATATTTCTGTAAATTTGCGTCGATCATCTATTTATTGTCCTTATTATATCTATGATATTTTGTCAACGAAATGATTATATCATATCTTATATTGTAATAACACAAAATCCTGATAAAACAGACATTTTCATTACACTCCCTGCTCCTGTTCCCCACATGAAAATTTTCATATTCCGGACTTTGCCCCGGACCTGGAGATTTCGCCCCGGACCTGAGGATTTTTATTTATTGACAATTACACTATTTTATATTATAATGATTTAAAATTTTTGTAGACATTCACCAAAATGCAATGACAGGGAGTAGTACATAGTTTTCAGATGCCCAGAGAGAGGATGGCCGGTGAGAATCCCCGTGACGTAACTATGGAAGTAGCCTTCGAGCAGTGGACTGAACCGTGATCTTTCACACAGTAGGCTCCAACGTGATTCCCACGTTACAGGGAAGCAGTATGAACTTATCGTACTGACCGAGTGCAGAGTTTTTCTCTGAAATCAGGTGGTACCGCGGAATCATCCGTCCTGAGCGTATAATCGCTCAGGATTTTTTTTCGTCTGCATCACCATATTCCAACAAGGAGGTAGAACACCATATGAAACAGATCTCAGGAAACAAGTTACTGGTAAAAGCATTAAAAGAAGAAGGTGTGGAAGTACTGTTCGGTTATCCCGGCGCATGTACCATCGACATCAGCGATGAATTATATAAACAGGACGATATCGACATTGTCCTCCCAAGACATGAGCAGGCTCTTGTCCACGAGGCAGATGCCTATGCAAGAACAACCGGAAAGGTAGGTGTATGCCTGGTTACAAGCGGTCCCGGAGCAACCAACCTGGTTACAGGACTTGCCACAGCCAACTATGACAGTGTTCCTCTTGTATGCTTTACCGGACAGGTTGCAAGACATCTGATCGGAAACGATGCTTTTCAGGAGGTTGATATCGTAGGTATCACAAGAAGCATCACAAAATACGGTGTCACAGTAAGAAACCGTGAGGATCTTGGCCGTATCATCAAGGAAGCTTTTTATATTGCACGCACAGGCCGCCCCGGACCGGTTCTTATTGACCTTCCAAAGGACGTTATGGCAGAGCTTGGAAGTGCTGAATATCCAAAGAATGTCAACATCCGTGGCTACAAACCAAACACCAGCGTCCATATCGGTCAGTTAAAACGTGCCCTCAAGATGCTCCAGAAAGCGAAAAAGCCCCTCTTTCTGGCGGGTGGCGGTGTGAACATCTCCCACGCACAGAAGATCTTTACCCAGGTAGTAGAAAAGACCCATGTTCCGGTTGTTACCACAGTTATGGGCCGTGGTGCCATCTCCACAAAGAATCCGTTTTTTATCGGAAACCTTGGTATGCACGGTGCCTATGCGGCAAACATGGCAGTCAATGAATGTGATCTTCTGTTTTCCATCGGAACACGTTTCAATGACCGTATCACAGGCAAGCTTCATGAGTTTGCACCACACGCGCAGATCGTGCACATTGATATCGACACTGCTTCCATTTCCAGAAACATCCATGTGGATATTCCCATTGTTGCCGATGCAAAGGAAGCCATCACAAAAATGGCTGACTATGTAGAAGACTGTGACACAGACAAATGGCTGAAGCAGATACAGCAATGGAAGGAAGAACATCCTCTTACCATGAAAGACCGTGGCATGATGGGGCCTCTTGATATCATCGGTGAGATCAACCGTCAGTTTGACAAAGCCATCCTTGTCACAGATGTAGGCCAGCATCAGATGCTTGTAAGTCAGTATGCAGACATCACAGAAAACCGTCAGCTTATCATGTCCGGCGGACTTGGAACCATGGGCTACGGGCTTCCGGGAGCTATCGGCGCAAAGATCGGCAATCCGGACACTCCTGTCATCTCCGTATCCGGTGACGGTGGTATGCAGATGAATATTCAGGAACTTGCAACCGCAGTTCTTGAAGAGCTTCCTGTCATCTGCTGTATTTTCAATAATGAATATCTTGGAATGGTACGCCAGTGGCAGAAGCTTTTCTACGGAAAACGCTACTCCATGACCAATCTTAAGGCCGGCGCACTCTCCCGCCGAACAGATGGCCAGGAATATCCGGAATACACACCGGATTTCATTCGCCTTGCAGAAAGTTATGGTGCAAAAGGTATCCGCGTCACAGAAAAAGACCAGATCGCCGCTGCCTTTGAGGAAGCAAAGAAAAATACAAAAACTCCTACGATCATCGAATTTATCATTGATCCGGAGGAAATGGTTTACCCGATGGTGAAGCCGGGCGGAACTCTGGCTGACCTGATCATGGATTGTTAGGAGGAAATGAATCATGGATAAAGGAATGAAAAAAAGATGGATCTCTCTCTATGTTGAAAACCAGGTTGGTGTTCTCTCCAAAATTTCCGGTCTTTTTTCCGGAAAGTCCTATAATCTGGACAGTCTTACTGTTGGAACCACTGAGGATCCCACAGTTTCCAGAATGACTATCGCCACAGTCAGTGATGACGAAACTTTTGAGCAGATCAAGAAACAGCTCAACCGTATGATCGAAGTTATCAAAGTCATTGACTTCACAGATGTGTTTGTGAGAATGAAAGAGATCCTTTATATCAAAGTCAGGGACTGCTCCTCCTCTGACAAGGTAGAGCTTTTCCAGATTGCTGAGACCTTCAAGGCCCGTGTCATTGACTATGGCAAGGACAGCCTGCTCCTGGAATTTGTCCAGACTGCAACCAAGAACGATGCTGTTGTAAAACTTATCAAGGATGAGTTCAAAAATATCGAAGTTGTCCGTGGTGGAAGTGTTGGTATTGAATCCATCAGCATGATGGAACGGTAGAACATATTTGAAAAAGGCAGGAGCACATCAATGTCCGCTCCTGCCTTTATTATGTAAAGCGGCTATTCCAATTCCGCTTTTGCTTAACTATATCCTACCAGATTCCACTCTCCACAGCGGCTCTCTCGATTCCAATGCCTTTCATGTATCTTTCCATGAAAGCATTAAATCCCTTCACACCTTCCTCTTCCGGCGCAAGAGTGCTGCCTTCATTTCCCATGAAAACGTTTTTGTCAAGGTAATCTGCCAGGGATTCTCCCTCTTTCTTATGGATCAGATAGGATGCCAGGATCGCAATGCCCCAGGCACCTCCCTCTCCTGCTGTTGACATGACAGATACCGGCGCATTCACCGCATCTGCAAGGATCTGCTGGCCAACGCCTTCTGTCTTGAAAAGGCCGCCATGTCCAAGAAGCTTGTCAATCTTTACATGCTCCTGGTTAAGGAGGATATCAAGTCCAACCCGCATGGCACCAAGACAGGTATACAGATTATTTCTCATAAAGTTTGCAAGTGTGAATTTACTTTCCGGAGAACGTACAAACAGTGGTCTTCCTTCTTCAAACCCTGTCATATGCTCCCCTGAGAAATAGCAGTAGGAAAGAAGTCCTCCGCAGTCCGGATCTCCCTCCAGCGCCTTGTTGTAAAGAGTTCCAAACAGCCTGTTCATATCCACTTCCATTCCCATGGCCTGTGCAAATTCCTTAAATACATTCACCCAGGCATTCAGGTCTGAAGTACAGTTGTTGGAATGAGCCATTGCCACCGGATCTCCTGCCGGTGTTGTCACCATATCGATCTCCTTATACGGCTTTGACAGTGCTTTTTCCAGGACGATCATGGCAAACACAGAGGTTCCTGCGGAAACATTTCCGGTACGCTGGCGCACACTGTTTGTTGCAACCATACCGGTTCCTGCGTCTCCCTCAGGCGGACACATGGGGATTCCCCCTTTCAGTTTTCCGCTTACATCCAGAAGCTTCGCGCCCTCCTCGGTGAGCACGCCTGCATCCTGTCCTGCCACCATGACCTGTGGCATGATATCACGGAATTTCCACGGGAATCCGTAAGGAGCCACCAGCTCATCAAACTTCTGTACCATCTCTTCATTGTAATCCATGGTGGTGCTGTCGATCGGGAACATACCTGCCGCATCACCGATCCCAAGAACTCTTTTTCCTGTAAGTTTCCAGTGTACATAGGCTTCCAGAGTTGTGATATAGTCAATATCCTTTACATGCTCCTCACCATTTAAGATTGCCTGATAAAGGTGGGCAATGCTCCATCTCTGGGGAATATTATAATGGAAAAGCTCTCCAAGCCTGGCTGCCGCCTCACCAGTGATATTATTTCTCCAGGTACGGAAAGGAACCAGAAGCTCTCCCTTCTTGTTAAAAGGCATGTAACCATGCATCATGGCGCTGACACCAAAAGCCCCCACACTGGTCAGCTCCACGCCGTATTTATCCTTCACATCCTGTGCCATTGCCTGGTAGCTTCCCTGAAGTCCTTTCCAGATCTCCTCAAGGCTGTAGGTCCAGATTCCGTCCACATACTGGTTTTCCCACTCATAGCCGCCGGACGCGACAGGCTGGTTCCTGTCATCTACAAGAACTGCCTTGATCCTGGTGGAACCAAACTCAATGCCAAGTGCTGTCCTGTTTTCCAGGATCGCTGTTTTTGTCTCATTTAAACCCATTGTAAAATCCTCCTGTTCCGGGGCTTCCCCATATCCCCTGTAAAACTGAAATTTTATATGCTTTCATATGCTATTGCCGCAGCCTTCACAAAAGCCCCGAAAAGCTTCCTGCTGTCCTCATGCTCCGGTTTAAAAAATTCCGGATGCCACTGCACAGCCCATACAAACTTCTTCTCCGGCATGCAGACAGCCTCCACCAGCCCGTCTGTTGCCCTCGCCATAACCGAAAGGCCAGGTGCCAGCTTCTTCACAGCCTGATGGTGGCAACTGTTTACCTGTGTCCTGTTTTTCCCAAGAAGACTGTAAAGCGGCGAAGCTTCCATGATCTCCACCTCATGTACAGGCTCATGATAGGGCGGTTTCTGGCTATGTGTAAGCTCTGAGGGATGCCCGGTGGGAATATCCTGATAAAGAGACCCTCCCAGATATACATTCAGAAACTGCATTCCCCTGCAGATCCCGAAAACCGCCTTGTTCTGTTCAAGTGCTGCCTTCATAAGAGACACTTCCATCTCATCCCTCTCAGGACAGCATGCTGCACATTTTAAGCTTTTTTCCTCCCCGTAAAGTCCCGGGAACACATCATGTCCTCCTGTAAAAAGAAATCCGTCGCACTGCCAGATAAGCTGGCGGATAATATCTTCATCCCCGGTAAGAGGCAGCATAACAGGTATTCCCCCTGCTTCCTGGATTCCTTTCATATAGCCGGGCAGCAT
Source organism: uncultured Blautia sp. (assembly GCA_934373235.1). Classification (GTDB taxonomy): domain Bacteria; phylum Bacillota; class Clostridia; order Lachnospirales; family Lachnospiraceae; genus Blautia_A. The sequence continues at coordinate 42,162 of CAKROW010000012.1, forward strand.
CCAGTAGCTGTCCTTTGCTTCATCATACAACGGCGTAAGACCGATCACCGGTTTTTTCATAAATTCCTCCAATAGTCTGGTTGTTTTTGCATATTCTTTTTTATTTCTTTGACAAAAAATGCTTGAGAAATACATACATTACAATAATAAACGCACTGACATACCCCAGCGCCCCCAGTGCGGGGATCCCCCACAGCTTCGGTTTCATATCCGTGGTACAGATAATACTGGAACTTATGAGAAGTGCCATGACCCACAGCCCCATGACAATGTTGCGGATCAGCCTGCGAAGAAGCCAGGCCAGATCATCTGAAGCATGAAGATCCAGATTGATCTTTGTCTGCCCTTTCATGCTTCCCTGGAGAAAATCTGCCATAAGAGACGGGATATCCACAGCCTTTTTCAGGGAGCGTATCAGGTTCTTCCCATCGGATTTCAGCTCTTTTTTCCAGTTTCCGTCAGAAAAAAACTGCCCTTTGATCCTGGCTGCCGCGATCTGAGCCATATTGATCTCAGGGCTGATCTCCGCCAGTACGCCCTCCACATGGGTCAGTCCTCTGGCAAGCATGGTCAGTCCGTGAGGCATCATAATGTGGTTCTCCTTCATAACCTCCATAAGATCTACCATGACCTCAGCCACATCAATATTTCCCATGTCAGCAGTTCCGTATTTTTCCATCAGAGTGCGGATATCCTCAAAAAGCTGGCTCTGATCCGGTTTTCCCTTAAAATCTCCAAGCGCCAGCACTGCATCCTGGATCTTGCCGATATCATTAAATGCCACGCCCTCAATAGCTTCACCTATCAGATGACGGTCTCGCTCTGTAAGCCGGCCCATCATTCCCATATCGATCCAGACGATCTTGCCCTCCTGGATCCGCACATTCCCCGGGTGAGGATCTGCATGGAAAAATCCATCATCCATCACCTGTCTGATAAAATTGTCCACATACTTGGCTCCGATCTCGTTTAAATCGTAACCGTTCTTTATAAGGTTCAGCTTGTCATTGATGGCAAAACCGTCGATATATTCCATGACCAGCACATGGGGAGAGATATATTCCCGGTAAAGGACAGGAACTTTGACAAAAGCCACTCCTTTGTTTTTTTTGGCAAACTCTGCCATGTTTGCAGCTTCTGTGAGAAAGTTCATCTCCTCCTGGGTCACAGTCCACAGCTCACTTAAGACCATGTTCAGATCAACCATGCCCTTAATGCTTACAGGTGGCATCAGTTTCACCGCCTTATGCATCAGACCGATATCCCTGGCCATAGTCTCATAGATGCCTTTTCTCTGAACCTTGATGACTACTTCCTCCCCGGATTTCAGTCTGGCCCTGTGAACCTGGGCAATGGACGCTGATCCCAGCGGTTCCCTGGATATCTCGCTGAATTCCTCCTGCCAGGGACATCCCATGGATTCCTCCAGAACCTCCTCCACCTCCGCAAAAGGCATGGGCGGCACATCAGAGCAAAGCTTCATCAGCTCATCACAGTATCTCTTTGGAAGGATATCCGAGCGCAGTGACATGATCTGTCCAAGCTTGATATAGGTAGGCCCTAAGTCCTCCAGGATCAGACGCAGCTTCTCCGGGGAAACTCCTCTGGTGATCTCATGCTTTCGGAGGACAGCCGTGATCTCTTTCAGCCGTTCCCCATATCTGTTTTTCTTTTTATCTTCCCTGGATCTTTCACTCATCATAAACTCCCGTAAAAACATCAGGCCCTGTGCTTTCCACACAGGACCTGATTCCTGATTCATTTTTATTTATTCTACCGGGATCTCCACGGATTTCTCTTCTGATGAAGTCTCCTGGATCTCTTCCCCTTCTGTCTCCTCTGCAGGTGCTTCACTCCCGGTTTCCTCTGCTTCTGCCTCCTCTTCCTTCTCCGGCTCTTTCTCTGCTGCCTGCAGGCTCTCGATCTGTGCCTTCAGTGCCTTTAACTGCTCCGGTGTCATTTTGGAAAGGCTGTCCCTGATCTCATCCTGTGCTGCCTTCTTCGCCGCATTCTCCTTCACGGAATCTGCTGCGCTCTTAACTGTAGACTTAATGTTGTGCTTCAGCTCCTGGTTGAGAACCTTACCCTGCTCAACAGTAAGCTCCCCCTTCTTCACCAGCTCATCCAGGATCTCCTTTGATTTCTCAGCAGTCACTGCTGCTGTTCCGATACCTGCCAGTAAGATCTTCTTAAGTCCGTCTCCTAATTCCATATGTCATTCTCCTTTCATATAAAGGCAATACTCCTCTATCAGAGCCCCAGAAAAGCAAATCCCCTGGGTACAAAAATGATCAGTCCGATAACTGCCGCCATGATCGCCGCTATAAGCACAGCTCCTGCCGCAGTGTCCTTGGCAACTTTTGCAAGAGGTTTCCTCTCCTCCGTCACCAGATCGACCACAGACTCCACAGCCGTGTTCACAAGCTCCAGTGCCATCACCAGTCCGAACAGTCCCAGACAGATACACCATTCTGTCACCGACAGTCCCAGGATCAGTCCGGCGATCACTACCAGAACTGCTGCAGTACAGTGTATCTTCATGTTCCTCTCATTTCTGATACAGGTAAAAATTCCCTCAAAGGCATAGCCAAAGCTTTTGTACAATGGTGCTTTCTTCCTGCCTGCCATTCGTATCACCTGATTTCCTGTGCGACTTTTCTTTTGCACATAAGCTTTTTGTGAATCTATTATAGCAAATCTCTGACAATATTTCCAGTATTCCCTTTGTAAAACGACATATATTATTCTACATTTTTCAGAGCCTCATCCATTGGGATCCTCCGGATCTTTCTGTATTCCAGAACTGCCACCACCCCATAGGTAAGAATTCCTGCTGCAAACATCTCCATATAAATTTTCGGGTCTACCCACAAAGTGATCCATCCGGAAATGCTGGACAGCATCATCTCACGGAAAAGTACCTCCATAACTTCACTTTCAATGGGGAAACTTAAAAGAATACACAATACGACCACCAGGGATGTGGACATGATATAAAGCCTGCTGATCTCTCCGTCTGTATATCCCAGGATCTTGGTCATGGAAATGGCCTGGGTATTTTTCTCAATAATGATCTTTGAAAGGAGATAGATCAGAACCATAAAGATCAGCATGGCAAATCCGTTCACAAGCCCCATCATGCTTCCCATAGACACATCAAGCTGCCTTGATATCTTTGTCAGGGCATCCAGATCCACTACAGAACCGATATATCTGCTGTCAATATCCGTGATCTCCGAATTGGAAAAATAACCGCTGAAATATTCATCCCCAAGGTCAAAGGTGCTGTTAAGGTCTGCCTGATCCATAAACACACATAAACCTGCTGTATAGTTATAGATTCCCGCAACCCTGAAGCTGTATTCATCTTTCTCATATTTTTCCTTCAGGGTGATGGTATCCCCCTCCTTAATACGGAACTTATCTGCATAGGCACTGGAAATATATACGCCATCGCCCTTAAGATCTGCTGTGATATATTTGCTGTCCGGCTCCACACCATAGAGAAGGACTTCCTCACTTTTATATTTTCCAGGCAGTGTATTCAGGGAATAGGCGGAAAATTTCTCCGCATCCTCATTATCGGTTCTTGTTCCCAGATAATATTCCAGAAGCTCAAACATTCCTTCCATCTTGTTTCCGGAAACCGCACTTGTGGGTACAGACATCATATACTGGTATTTTGCCAGCATGTTATCCTGGATCTCCATCTGATAATGACTCAGCGCCGAGGGAAGCAGAAGTCCGAAAAACAGCAGCAGATTTGCAAACAATATCCCAATAAACAACACAATATAGTTGCTCATGTTCTGAAAGATCACCCTGAGACGAAACCTGGCGAAAACAGGGATCGCAGGGCTTAAATACATGGCTCTTTTCTGTTTTTTTCCGGAAAGATCTCTTCTTAAGAACTTAAGTGGTGCCAGCCTCAGCCTGTAGCGCAGCACACCATAATTGATCACCAGCATGATCACAACAGGCACTATCGTAGTCAGGATAAAAGCTTCCCCGTTCCATACTGTCACATAGGTTGGAAGACTGTAGCTTCCGTAATACATTCCCGCGCACACATCTTTAAATACAGTATATCCCAGGATGTTTCCGATGATCGCCCCCATCAGGGTAACAAGGATCGGAAGTGCCATATAGTGGGAAACCAGCTCCTTTTTGGTATATCCTGAAGCCCGAAGTGTTCCGATCACACCGGCTTCCCTGCGGATGGTATTGCTGATGGTGATTCCAAAAACAAAAGCCATGATCACAATAACAATATACAGGAGCATAATGATCATCGCCTTATCTCCTCCCATATCATCTCCGGTAAAGTGAATGGCCTGATTGAGATACTGAGGCACAAAATCCTCCAGTGTGACGACTTCTCCCATGTCCTCCATAAGAGCCTCTGACATTTCTTTTTCCTGCTTTTCCGTCTCAGGCTTATTATCATAGATCCAGGAATAATCATACTGGATAAGATCCTGCTCCAGGGAATCAAATTCCTCCGGTGTCACCACACCCACACCGAATTTAATGGAGTCAAACATGGAATCATTGTTGTTCTGAAACAGTGCGCTGTAATCAGACAACGCCACAAGGCCTGTAACCTTCCAGGTCTTTTTGCCTTTTGTCAGGGTATCTCCCACACTGATCCCGTTATTATCCGCATACATACGGTCAATGGCGATCTCATCTGTTTTCTTTGGAAATTCCCCCTTCATCAGGCATACTTTGTTCACTTTTTCACGGTTTTTGAACATACGCATGGTACTGCCGTTATCCAGAGACTCTTCTATGTAAAAGTTCTCATAAATGGTCACTCCGGATTTTTCGATCTCCTCCCGCTGGCTTTTGTATATTTTGTCCCTGAGCCGGAAATTCCCGTCTTCAATATTATAGTCCGAAAAACTGTTATTATATGCGATCAGCATACTGCCGTCAGCCACAAGAAATCCGGACACAAATCCGATGGTCGCAACCATAAGGAAAAATACTACCACATATTTTCCAATCTCATCTTTCAGCTCTCTTAAGATACGTTTTCGTAAAGGATTTTTCATAGCTTCCCCCTTACCATTCCAGTTCTGCTGCCGGAATTTTGCGGTCATTTCTGTAATTCTTCCGGATCATGCCGTCACGAAGCTTCACAACCCTGTCTGCCATATCCTTGATGGCATCATTATGTGTGACCATGACAATTGTATTTCCATACTTCTGGTTTACAGTTTCAATAAGCTTGAGGATTTCTTTGGAAGTATTGTAATCCAGCGCTCCTGTAGGCTCATCGCAGAGAAGGATATCCGGATTTTTTACGATTGCACGGCCGATGGCTGTCCTCTGCTGCTGACCGCCAGAAAGCTGATTTGGGAGCTTTCCCTGATGTTCATAAATTCCCAGAGTGTGCAGAAGCTCATCCACATCCAGTGGCCTGTCACTTAAGTAGGCACCTACCTCCACATTTTCCCGGACTGTAAGATTGGGGATCAGATTGTACATCTGAAAAATATATCCCAGATGATTCCTTCTGTACATGGAAAGTTTCTTTTCTTTCATATCCTCAAGACGCTCTCCGTTGATGGTGATGCTTCCCTCATCTGCGCTGTCGATTCCCCCGATAATGTTGAGAAGAGTAGATTTTCCGGAACCGGAAGGTCCCAGAAGAACACAAAACTCCCCTTTTTCAATTTCCAGATCCAGACCTTTCAGTACTTCCACATGGCTGTCTCCCTGGCCAAATGATTTTTTAATTCCTTTTATTTCCAGAAACATAAATCTGCTCCTTTTTCTTTATTTTATATTTATGTTAGTTTAACAAAACTAACTTGTCAAGGTTCTAAACCGTTTTCGTAAAGTTTCGCAGATTCTTTTTCAAAAGCTGCACTCTACACCCACAGCCGACAGCCGGGCAGGAATCCTTTTCTTGCCAAATCTTTCAAAAAAGTATATAATAGGGAAGTATCTATATATTTTTACCAATAATACTTATTACTAAAGGAGTGAACATTTAAAGTGGACCCCAGTGACACTTACCAGCTACTTATACTGATCATCCTGCTGATGCTGTCAGCATTTTTTTCATCCTGTGAGACAGCTCTCATGTCTGTAAACAGGATCCGGCTCCGCGCTCTTGCCGATGAAGGCAACCGCCGTGCAGCCACAGCTCTTGATATTCTTGAAAACCATACAGCGAAGATGCTCAGCGCTATTCTGATCGGCAATAATGTTGTGAACATCTCCGCATCATCTCTTGCAACCACCCTTGCATACAGCTTCGGCGGCTACATGGTCAGCATCGCCACCATGATCCTTACTGTTGCGATCCTGATCTTTGGAGAGATCACTCCCAAGAACTACGCGACCATCAATTCCGAGAAGATCACTCTTCGCTATATTCCGGTTATCAGTTTTCTTATGACTGTTATGACTCCGGTTATCTACGTCATCAACCTGGTGGCGCGGGGCGTTATGTTTCTCATGCGTGTGGATCCGGATGCTATCAACAATTCCATGACCGAGGAGGAGCTTCGTACCATTGTGGATGTAAGCCACGAGGACGGTGTCATCGAATCTGACGAAAAAGAAATGATATACAATGTATTCGATCTGGGCGATGCCACTGCCAAGGATATCATGGTTCCCCGTGTTCATGTAACTGTAGCTGACATAGAGAGTACTTTTGACGAACTGATCTCGATCTTCAGGGAGGACCGTTACACACGACTCCCCATATATGAAGGTTCCCAGGACAATATCGTAGGTATCATCAATATGAAGGATCTTCTTCTCTATGACCGCAATGAAAAATTTGTTATCAGCAATTTTCTCCGCAAGCCTCATTTCACCTATGAGCAGAAGAATATTTCCGATCTTCTTGTGGAGATGAAGGACTCAACCTTCAATATCGCCATTGTCCTGGATGAATACGGTGAGATGGCCGGACTTATCACACTGGAAGATATCCTGGAGGAGATCGTAGGCGAGATCCATGATGAATACGATGATAAAGAGAATGAGCTGGTTCAGAAGCTTTCAGAGCAGGAGTATATTATTGAGGGTTCTGTGAACCTGGATGATGTCAATGACCATATCGGCACAGACCTTGACTCCGAAGATTACGATTCTCTTGGCGGTTTTATCATTGAACATCTTGACCGGCTTCCTGTCCAGGGAGATGAGTTTACTACAGATGACGGAATCCGTATGGTAGTAGAAAAGCTGGATAAGAACCGAATTGAGAAGGTTCATATATATCTTCCGGATTCTTTTCTGGATTCCCACAACGAGAAATCAGACAAAAGATCTGAGAAACATTCCGCAGACTGAAAAACTGCAGCAGATATCCTGTAATGGAATTATCTGCTGCAGTTATTTTTTCCCGAAAAACAAGCATCCATATTCTGTTTTGGACTTGCTTACTGATATTCAAAAGTCAATATTGCCTAATAATCAGTCAAGATTCTATCTTATTTTTCCGCTTCCTTCAGGCTATTATATTCCATGTAATAAGAAAACAACAGCAAACAGAAAACAGGAGGAATTGAATATGTTAAAGATCAAAAACTTACTTAAAAAATTTGGAAACTATGTAATGGAGAACATCGACCTGATCGCACCTGGTATCATCATGATGAACGGTGGATATTATCGTCCATGCAACAGATAATATCCACTGTCAGGTATAAAGACCTGTACTTTTCATCTTTCTGAGCTGCAGAGGCGTGCAGTTATATGTTTCTTTAAATTTCTGATAAAACAGCTTCTGGTTAAAAAATCCATGGCGTTCCATGAGCTCCTGGACTGTATCCTCAGTATGGATCAGATCCTGGTAAATATGTCCCAGGCGGAGCTGTATAATATAATTTCCAAAAGAAATCCCCATATTTTTCTTAAAAAAACGGCAGAAATATTCTTTGTTCAGGCCCATTTCACCGGCTGCATCAGAAAGGGATATCTGCTCTTTATAGTGCTTTTTTGCGTAGGAACAGATAGTTTCCAGTCTGGAAATGCTGTTCCTGCTTTTTACGGAAAACTTTTCTGTCACCGGCGTGCTGAAATGATCGATAAGTTCTGACAGGATCTCCATAACCCGGCCGCAGCAGCGAAGTTCATAGCTTGGGCGGTGCTCCACGTACAGGACTGTCAGATCACGCATGGACTCCATGAGAAGCTTTTCGGATATTTCCTGCTCCGGTGTTTTGTCAGCCACAGGGCAGACAATGTGATAAAGGTCAATATCCGGAATATACCGTTTCATATAATCCATGGAAATATGGATACAGATACCCATAGTCTGAGGCGGTGCAAAAATGACCTTATGTATGCGGTTGCCTTCTATAACAATAAAGTCCAGTGGGTAAAGGATCCGTTCCTGCCTGTCATAAGTGACCCTGGCGCTGCCGTTTAAGATAAAAAGGATCTCTATATCGCTGTGTCTGTGCACCAGGGTGCTCTGCCCCATAGTCACAAACTCTGCCTGAAATCCCCGGTCCTCCATAGCTGCCTCTCTTGCAGGCTCACTGATAATACCTTTCATTAGTCCCACCCCCGCTTTACGTTAGACAATTTCAAATTTGATTCATTCTGCGCAAAATCATGCACACAGTATAAACCCTGTTTTTATTTTTCTTTCATATAATCTGTACAGCTTGTCACATTCCATACATATCCATCCTGCTTCGCCTGTATATAGCGGATATTTTCGGTTCTCACAGTATTCTGTTTCATAATTTCCTATCAATTCCACAAGATTATTGATATCCCCCATCTGCGCGGCAGCCATTCCTGTCATTGCCCACAAAAAGCCATTTCTTTTTTTATTCAGTTTCTGCCACTGAAACTTTTCCGTAAACTGATCATATAATAGCTTTTGCTTTTTCTTCTCTTTTACTGGAAATTCATAGATCAGCGGATAAATCTGAGCAACTCCATCCGGATAAAATTCTGTCTGATCATACAGATCACTGTTTCCAATAATTCTCCAGCTTTGGTTCGCATCATCCCAGAATATCTTTTCTATCTGTTCCTGTAGCTTTTTACGCATTTCACTGATCGCCTGTACATCTTTTAGTCCTGAATGTTCCAATTCGTACAGGCCTTTCCATACCTCCAGATTATCCATCAGATAAACTGTTGTATTTTCTTCTGAAACCTGTGTGATTCCATCCTGCATCAGGCTTTGAATCTTTTTTAATGCAAGGCTGATTCCCTTTTTCCAGTATTCCGGCAGGTCTGTACTTTCTGTCTTTTCCAGATATTTTCCCATAAGAAAAAAATACATACCAAGATACCCGTCTTCGGAATCAGCCTTTTCTTTATAAATAAGTTTCCCACTCTCTTTCCTGTAGATTCCCATTTTTCCATCTGTTTCCAGCAAAATCCCGGTATGCCAGTCCAGATACCTGCCAACAGCTTTTTTCTCTGTTTCAGTCATGGGGCAATTCTTTGTTTCTGCCAGAAGCCCCAGTGCAGCTATACATGCAAAGTATGGATTAACGTCTCCTGCTTTACTTCCATTCATGTAAATTTCACCTTCAGGGCCCTGATTCTCAAGAATCCACTTTTTTTCTCCGGTCAGGACTGTTTCCAGCCATTTCTGCCGGGCATATATTTCTTTTCTCAGGTTCTGATAATAAATGAACATAAATGCAATCCCCACAGTTATGCAAAATATAATAAGTCCCATCACGTTCTTTCGATGTTTCACTTTTCTTTTGCATTGGTTCTGTTTATGCTCATGCATCTATATCCTCCAGGATTTTTCTGATCTTGATACTTGCAGTCCCGTCACCATAAGGATTTCTGGCCTCACTCATCCTTCTGTAAATCTCAGGCTCTGTAAGAAGCCGCCTGCATTCTCTGTAAATATCCTCCATCTTCGTACCTGCAAGCTTTAAGGTTCCTGCTTCCACACCTTCCGGACGTTCTGTTGTATCCCTCATGACCAGTACAGGTTTTCCCAGTGCAGGAGCTTCTTCCTGGATTCCGCCACTGTCTGTCATGATCAGATAACTGGCTTTCATCAGGTTATGGAATTCTACCACATCCAGTGGTTCAATCAGGTGTATTCTCTTACATCCACCGAATTCCTCATCTGCGATTTTTCTGACCTGCGGATTCAAATGTACAGGATAAATAACCTTCACATCTGTAAATTCCTCCACGATCCTGCGTATAGCCCGGAACATATCACGCATGGGTTCTCCCAGATTCTCTCTTCTGTGTGCCGTCACAGCAATCAGCCTGCTGTCCTTGGCCCATTCTGTCTCCGGGTGATAAAAATCATTTCTCACCGTATAGTGCAAAGCATCAATTCCTGTATTTCCTGTGACAAAAATCCGTTCTGGATCCTTCCCCTCTTTCAGCAGTGCATCTGCTGCTTTCTGAGTCGGTGCAAAATGCAGACTGGCAGTAAGGCCGATGGCCTGCCTGTTAAATTCTTCCGGATAGGGAGATTTCATATTATAAGTGCGAAGTCCCGCTTCCACATGTCCTACCGGAATCTGCTGGTAAAATGCAGCCAGAGATGCGGCAAATGCGGTAGACGTATCTCCATGGACCAGCATGATATCCGGTTTTTCCTTTCTCAGGATTTCCCTCATTCCTGTAAGGATAGCCGTTGTCACATCCGTAAGATCCTGCCCTTTTTTCATGATCGCCATATCATAATCCGGAACCACTTTAAAAATATCAAGAACCTGCTTCAACATTTCCCTGTGCTGTCCTGTGACACACACCAGAGTTTCCAGCTTTTCACTTTTTTTCAGTTCAAGAACAAGAGGGCACATTTTAATTGCTTCCGGTCTTGTTCCAAAAATCACCAGTACTTTTTTCATTCTCAATTTCCTCCAAGTTCTTTATCCAGATAGGCCAGTCTTTCACGGATGGTATCTGTCAGTTGTTTCATAGCTTCCTCATAACTTCCGATATCCCTGGACGTGCCTTCCTTAGTGGTTCCGGCTAACAGAGCCTCATTAAAAGAATATCCCCACACTTTAAAGTTTCTGTCCACAGCATCTCCCAGTTCCTCCTGATAAGATGCTATTTTGTCAGCGATATGTTCATCAGATAGTGTGGTTTTACGTAGCTGCACATATCTTTCACAGACACGGTCCCTGAAATTTTTATCCTGCCACAGCTTTTCAATCCATGAGTTCTTCACTGTATGCAAAATATCTGTTGATTTCACGGAATCCTGAAAATTATCAAATCCATTATTAAAATCCCATACAGCAAGCTGCAGTTTTCCTCCAAGTTCTTTGTATACGTACGTGGAAAGATTACCTGCATCATAATTCATGGCAAATTCATTGATAATAAAGTAATCCACCCAGTTATCCATATCTATATATGCCTGATAACCAAGCCTTTTGTCGCTGAAATTCTTTCCATACAGAACCTGTTCAAATTCAGAAATATCTTTCTGGATATATGCTTTTTGTTTTTCTGTCACTTTATTTTTTGACGGATACCCTATATACAAGGAATTGTTTGTATATCCTGCCGTCTTTCCCCAGGTTTCCAGTTCTTCTGATTCTGTATTACTTCTGTCTCTGCTTACAATATATGCAGTTTCCCCTGACAGCAGGCTAAACTCTGAAAGCCTCAGTCTGCTTTCTCCGTTTGTTACCGGTTCCACTGCCAGATAAACTCCCTGATACTCTCCGTCAACAAACAATTCCACAAACCGGGTATCCGGAGCCCATCCATTTAATTCCCTTGCCAGGTCATATACCAGTTTATTCCTGATCAGTGTCTTATCAAGATAAGGACCATTTAACACCCATTCACTGTTTGCTCCCATTCCTGCAAGAGACACTTTTTTTGCACTGTCCTTTTTATTCTTATAAAATTTAATACGATACTGTTTTTTATCAAATCGCTTATAAGAAGAAGCACCTCTGTATTTGATCGTAGCGCGGTATATGGAATTGGGAACTGAGAAAACAGATTGCTCCTCTCCGTTTCCATCCAGCAGAGCAATATTTCCCCAGATCACATTCTCCTTCAGGATCTGCTGTCCCTTTGTATTCATATAGATTACCGGAAGTGTAGTAGAGAACTTTCCCAGATCATAGTATTCCAGTATATCCTCATCCGGTGCATCCCACTCCTTCATTTCTTCTTTCGTGATAACGGTTCTCTTTTTTTCCTTTGACTTATTTTCTGACTTTACAACA
>CAKROW010000013.1 GCA_934373235.1 uncultured Blautia sp.
CAAGGCTGGTAAAAATATCCGGTGCCAGTTCCAGAAGACGTTTATGAATATGCACATCTACCTCATCAAGGTTGATTTATTACTCCACCTCGCCGATTCCATCCTGGCTCTTTCCTATACTGTCCACAAAATCATCCATCTTGCGATCCAGATAACGATTTTTAAAAATGCCCCGAAGCTGTATCAGCTCATCTGCCCTGGCTTTTCCCGGAAGTTTAAATATATCTGCAATCTCATCAGCTCCATGTTTCAGCGACTCCCCCAGATCATTCATGCGAAAAAGTCCGGCGATCAGTCCCACAATGTAGATCAGGGCCATAACTCCCAGAAATCCAAAATTATAAACCAGAACATTCCGGGAACCTTTCCCTGCAAAAAATGTCAGTACCACTGCTCCGGCCATAACTGCCAGAAACAGAACGGTATTCATTAGTTTTTTACCCATAATTTTCCTCCTATAAGCTTTCTTATTGTATACATTTATAAAGTCTCTTTAATTTATTGAAATTTCTGGTTTTTCATTGTTATTGTCATAATATCACAATCTATTTTTACATACAACAAGGTAACAAAAAAATACACTAAAAAGGATGATTCCTTTTTTAGAAATCACCCTCCTGTTTTATGTTCTGAATATTACACTTTGATCCGGCAGGCTGCATCATCGCTGATAAGTATTCTCCGGTCTCTCACACCTACGATCACTCCGCCAAAAATTCTGCTGATCAGTCTGATCCTGGAACCCTCACTCACATCCTGCTGCCGGATAAGCTCCATTGTATCTGGCATTCCCGTCATCCATTTTACTGTATACATCTTCCCTGCTGTTGCCTCATTCAACGCCTGCATAAGATCACCCCTTTTTTACAGTCAATAAAATGCAATTGAAAATTCTGTCAATTAGTGGTATAAAACTTTTTTTCACTAAAAGTATCTAATATTTCTTTATTTTTATTCATTTTACTCTCAAATTATCTGATTAGTCAATCATAACCGTAAAAAAAGATACTCCATTCAGTTCTAATCACCAAATGAAGCATCTTTTTATTTTTATTACTTATGCATATACTTTATCTTCTTCAAGAAGAACTGTCCTGCCATTTTTAATCTCAACAAGATTGATACAGCAATTAGGCGGTACACACCCATGCCAGAAATTCTCCGGATCATGATAAACATTCTGGAGCAGTGCACGGACAGCACACCCGTGAGACGCGATCAGAACCGTTTTGTCTTTCAGGGAAGGATCTGTAGTTTTTTCTTCCCAGAAATCCTTTGTTCTGGCCAGCACATCATAAATATTTTCTCCATTTTCAGGACGCTTAAAATCTACCGGCCTGCGAAAAAAAGTCTCAATCTGAGGATTAATATAATTTCCTTCTGTGTCTCTTACCAGATCACCCTCCAGAATGCCGAAATTGATCTCCTGAATACGTTTATCAGGTATGATCGGAACATTTCTGGCACCAAGAACATATCTGGCCGTCTGACTGGCTCTTGACAGCGGACTTGTAAAGCAGACATCAAACCTTACGTTTTTCAGAGCCTGACCTGTTTTGCGGGCAAGATTGATCCCTTCTTCCGCGAGAGGAACATCAGCAGCACCCTGAAGCTTTTTAAGCTTATTCCATTCTGTCAGCCCATGTCTTACAATATAAAGCAGCATCAGCTTCTCAGCTCGATTCCCAGGCTGTTCAGGCCATTCATGATCTTCTTCATAACTGCTGTGATCTCATTTTCTCCAAGAGTCTTATCATGGGCACGGAATACCAGAGAATAAGCCATGGATTTAAAGCCCTTTTCAATCTGGCTTCCCTCATAGATATCAAATAACTGATAGCTTTCCAGGATCTTTCCACCTCTTTCCTCGAAGACTTCCTCAATCTGTCCGGCAAGGACTGCATGAGGAACAACAAGACTTAAGTCACGGGTAACAGCCGGATATTTGGCAATTCCTGTGTATTTATGGTTAAAGCCTGCAAATTCCAGCACATCCTTGATATCTATCACTGCAATGTATGCTTTTTCTCCAATAGAATAATTATCTGCAACCTGTGGATGAACCTCTCCCAGATATCCCACAACCTTTCCATCGTAAACCATATTTGCCTGTCTTCCAGGATGAAGGAATGGCTTGCCGCTGTTCGGATCATAGTTTACTCTGTCTTTCATGCCAATCTTTTCAAGGAATTCCTCGCAGACACCTTTCATGTCAAAGAAATCTCCCCTTCCATACATTCCAAGAGTAAACATGGTTCTCTCATCCGGAAGCTCAGTCAGAGGAAGTGCCTTCGGAAGATAAATGTTTCCAAGCTCATACAGGCGGACATCCTTGTTACGTCTGTTATAATTTGTGGAAAGCGAAGACAACATACCATTCAGTGTGCTTGTACGCATAATACTGTAGTCTTCCCCAAGAGGATTGCTGATAGTGATCACCTTTCTCATGTCACAGTTTTCCGGAATACAAAGCTTGTCAAATACCTTCGGACTCTCGAAAGAATAGGACATTCCCTCTGAAAAGCCACAGTATTCCGCAATATCTCTTGCTACATTCTCAATGCGAAGTTTAAACGGAAGTTTACCGGTTGTCGCCTCACCTGTAGGAAGTGTTGTCGGAATCTTGTCATAACCGAAAAATCTTGCAACTTCCTCAGCAACATCTGCCATGCAGTGAATATCCTGACGGAAAGTAGGAGCTACAATCTCATTGGTTTTTTCATCGTATGCAAGTTCAACACGTCCAAGATATCCGATCATCTCTTCTTTTGTAAGAGAAGTACCAAGAAGCGCATTGATCCTCTCCGGTTCAAAAGCGACTCTGGAAGGCTCTCTTGTCTCACTGCATACATCAACCATTCCGCCTACAACTTCGCCGGCACCAAGCTCTTCCATAAGCTGGCAGGCTCTGTCAATAGCAGCCTGTGCATTATTTGGATCAAGACCTTTCTCAAATTTGCCAGATGCATCTGTACGAAGCCCGATCCTCTTTGAAGAAAGACGGATGCTTGTTCCATCAAAGCATGCAGCCTCAAAAAGAACTGTTTTTACCTCATCTGTGATCATGGAGTTTTCTCC
This sequence comes from uncultured Blautia sp., assembly GCA_934373235.1. Taxonomy (GTDB): domain Bacteria; phylum Bacillota; class Clostridia; order Lachnospirales; family Lachnospiraceae; genus Blautia_A. Next base: position 3,079 of record CAKROW010000013.1, read on the forward strand.
ACCCATGATACCGGCAATACCTACCGGCTTCTCGCCGTCACAGATCATAAGGACATTCTCATCCATAGTACGTTCCTGTCCGTCAAGAGTAACGAACTTTTCATCTTTACCTGCACGACGTACAACGATCTCCTGATTTGCAATGGTGTCCAGATCATAAGCATGCATTGGCTGGCCAAACTCTTCCATTACATAATTTGTGATGTCGACCAGATTGTTGATGGGGCGGATTCCGTTGGAAGCCAGACATCTCTGCATCCATTTTGGAGACGGACCGATCTTGACATTTTTTACAACCCTTGCACAGTAACGAGGGCAAAGTTCCGGATCCTCTACAGTAACCTTTACATAATCCGATGCCTTCTCAGCATTTCCCTTGGTTTCCACAACAGGTGGGCAGAATTTCTTGCGGAAAGTTGCTGCTGCCTCCCTTGCGATTCCAAGAACTCCATAACAGTCAACACGGTTGGATGTGATCTCATACTCAAATACCACATCATCAAGACCAAGTGCTTTGATGGCACTTTCACCTACTACTGCGTCCTCCGGAAAAATATAGATTCCATACTCCGGTGCTTCCGGATACATTTCTCTTGTACTTCCCAGCTCCTCAATAGAGCACATCATACCGCAGGATTCCACGCCACGAAGTTTGCCTTTTTTGATCTTGATTCCACCAGGAGTCATTTTTCCATCATGACCGCCGGCTACACGTCCGCCGTCCAGAACTACCGGAACTTTGTCTCCTTCTTTTACATTGGGAGCACCAGTAACGATCTGCACAGTCTCTGTTCCCACATTCACCTGGCAGATGATCAGTTTATCTGCATCCGGATGTTTCTCGATCTTTGCGATTTGTCCGATCACAATATTCTCAAGATCTGCATCAAGCTTTGTAAAACCTTCAACCTTTGTTCCGGTTAAAGTCATTGCATCTGTATATTCCTGTGCCGTTACATCCAGATCCGGCACATACATTTTAATCCAAGATAATGAAGTATTCATTTTACTTGTCCCTTCTTTTTTATTTTATGTTCGTCTCACACTGTTTTTAGAACTGTTTCAGGAAACGTGTATCATTCTCATACAGGAGACGCATATCATCAATCTCATATTTCAGAAGAGCGATACGCTCCAGACCTACGCCAAAAGCAAATCCTGAATACTCTTCCGGATCAATACCACACATACGAAGTACGTTAGGATGTACCATTCCACAGCCAAGAATCTCAATCCAGCCGGAACCCTTACAGAAACGGCATCCGGTTCCGCCACACTTGAAGCAGGATACATCAACCTCAGCGCTTGGCTCTGTAAACGGAAAGTGATGAGGACGGAATTTGGTCTTTGTTTCCGGTCCGAACAGCTCTTTGGCGAACTCCTGAAGAGTACCTTTAAGATCAGCAAATGTTACATTCTTATCAATAACAAGACCTTCAATCTGGTGGAAAGAAGGTGAATGTGTTGCGTCTACCTCATCAGAACGGAATACACGGCCAGGTGCGATCATACGGATAGGCAGTTTGCCTTTCTCCATTTCACGTGCCTGAACCGGTGATGTCTGAGAACGGAGAAGGATAGAATCATTGATAAAGAAAGTATCCTGCTCGTCTCTTGCCGGATGGTTCTCCGGAATGTTGAGTTTTGTAAAGTTATAATCCGCATACTCTACCTCAGGGCCTTCCACAACCTCATACCCCATACCGATAAAAATACGTTCAACCTCTTCCAGGGCAATACTGTTTGGATGACGATGACCAATCTTTGCTTTCTTTGCTGGAAGTGTTACATCAATAACCTCGGCCTTCATTTTCTCTTCACGGACTTTTTCCTCAAAATCCCTTTTGGAAGCTTCCAGAAGTTCCTCAATTTTGGCACGGGTCTCATTTACAAGCTGTCCGACTTTCGGACGTTCCTCCGGAGCTACATCTTTCATACCTTTTAAGATTGCAGTAAGCTCACCTTTTTTTCCAAGGTAGGCTACACGCACATCATTCAGTTTATCCAGGCCTTCGGATTCTTCGATCCGTTTTCTGGCATTTTCGGCCAGTTCCTGAAGTCTTTCTTTCATATCCATGGTTTTTTCTCCTTTTTTATATTTTAAGTAGTATATGGACAAAAAAAACCGTCCCTTCATAAAAGGGACGGATAATCCGCGGTACCACCCAGCTTCCCATCTCATATAATGGGCACTCTCGTCTGCTTAACGCGCAGAATACGTTATCTCCTACTGTTACTTCAAAGATACAGCTCCGGTGGGAAATTCAGGAAGTATCTGAACCCGGGGAAGCTTTCAGCCGGTGACTTCCCTTCTCTGTGAGAAAATAATTCCCTCTGTACACCTTCACAGCTTTTGTTCTGTCTTTTAATAATATGCCACAAGCTTTGTCTTCTGTCAAGATTCATTTTCTTTTTCCGGATGCTGACGTTCTTCTTTTTTGAACAGAAATGTCTTTACAGATTTCTGTGCCTCACGGAACTGCTTCTCAAAATATGCATTGATCTCTGCGCCATAAAGGATCAGATTCATGCATACATACAGCCACAGCATCAGCATGATCAAAGTTGTCAGGCTGCCGTACATATTTCCGAAATTAGGAAAAAACTCAAAGTACAGAGAAAATCCGTAAGAAAATATCATCCAGGCTGCCGCAATAAGGAATGCCCCCGGAACCTGACTTTTAAAAGTCGCTTTCCTGTTGGGAAGTACTTTATACAGCACCAGAAACACCAGAAAAAGCACAGCAAATACCAGCAGTGTTCTGGCTCCCATGACCCTGCCCATCAGTCTCCCAAGAATGGGAAGTGTCCTGTATGCAATCTCCTGTATCTTATTGCCAAGTACCAGAAGCAGCAGACTGACGATCACCGCAAGAACGAACAGAAACATATAAAACACGGAATAGATCCGGTTCATCAGCCAGTTTCTTGTCTCTTTTACATGGTAGATCGTATTCAGTCCATTGGTGATTGCCTGCATTCCCTTGCCGGACGCCCACAAAGCCATCAAAGCAGACAGAGGCACAATAGCAGTGCTTCTTTTATATACCTCCACCACAATGCTCAGAACAAATGTCTGAAGGTTTCCGGGCACAAATCCAATGATCGCATCACGGACTACATTATAGCTCAGAGGTGTGTAACGTATCAGTGTTGTAAGAAAAAGCACAAAAGGAATAAATGACATAATGAGAAAATATGCTGCCTGCGCTGCATAAGCACTTACGTGGTCCCCATTGGACCGGTGCACAAATCCAAGTATCAGCATGACCAGATTCTGCCGTTTTTTCTTTTCACTCATAGCCGCCCCCTGTGTTACAGTTTCTTTGCAGCACCATTCTCACGAAAAACGCTCCAGCTTTACATGGTCTCTGATCTCCTGAAATGATCTTACCGGAGGCTGTTCCTCCTTATGTTCACCGATCATCTTTTCCATCCAGACCATATGATACCACCGCTTGAATTTGTAACCGCATCTGTGGAATTCACCCACTCTCTTATATCCAAAATGTTTGTGAAACTTTACACTGTCATTATTAAGATATATATCCTCTTTTTCCGGCACTGCGATACACGCATTTAGATTCAGGACACCCATTTCTGCCAGTGCTCCTTCCAGAGCACGGTAAAGACTTCCTCCTGCGCCACAGCCTTTTCTGTCATGCCTTACATAAATGGAAGTCTCCACACACCAGTCATATGCTGCCCGGACATGAAATGCAGACGCATAGGCATAGCCCAGGATCTCTCCTGACTCTTCTGCCACAAAATAAGGATATCTCTTCCGAACATTTCTGATCCTGCCAGCAAACTCCTCCTCAGAAGGTGTTTCATACTCAAAAGTTATAGCCGTATTTTCCACATACCAGGCATATATCTGTGCAAGGATCTTCGCATCCTTTTCTTCTGCCACCCGTATCTTCATATCTGATCCCTGTTATTATTTCACATAAAACCGGTAAGTTGTTTCAGAGCAGTACTCTTCTCCCGCATCCAGGATCGGAGAATGGAAATTCTCTACATTTACCGCATTGGGTTCTACCTGTGTTTCCAGACAGAAGCCTTCTCTCTCATTATAAATGTGTCCGTTTTTGCCATGTTCATTCTGAATAAAGTTACCTGCATAAAACTGTACACAGGGGCAATCTGAGGATACATCCATGGCAATTCCGGATTCCTCACAATATGCACTGGCAATGGGACGTACATTTCCCTTTGCATAGTTATCAGTTACATAATTATGGTCGTATCCACCTGTAAATTTCAACTGTTCATAATCCGCATTAATATCCTGGCCAATCCTTTTGCTCTTATTGAAGTCCATAGGTGTTCCTGCAACCGGTGTATATTCTCCTGTAGGAATAGCCTGATCATTCTTAACTGGTGTAAAGTATTCTGCATGAATACATACCTTCTGATCCAGGACCTTGCCATTTCCCTCTCCAGCCAGATTAAAGTAGGAATGATTAGTCATATTAGCCACTGTAGGCGCATCACTTCGTCCTCTGTATAGGATCTTCAGCTCATTGGCTTCTGTAAACTCATAACGTACAACCACTGTAAACTCTCCCGGAAATCCATTCTCCCCATCAGGACTGATACGTGTCAGATCAATACTGTTTCTGTCTCCGGAAACTGTCTCAGCTTTCCATAATTTCTTCTCAAATCCGTTGGGTCCGCTGTGAAGGTTATTATGGTTCTCATTCTCTGTAAGGACCACTTCTCTGCCATAGATGGAAAATCTAGAATTTTCAATGCGGTTTCCGCTTCTTCCGATAATGGCACCAAAAAAACATCCATTGGTCTCATAGCCTTTTATATCATCATATCCAAGAACCACATCCCGGAGTTTTCCTTCTTTATCCGGAACACAGACCTTTACAAGGATCGCTCCAAAATCTGTTACTTCCACGTATGCTCCGGATTTATTCTCCAGGTGGTAGATTTTTACCTCTTCTCCTGTGGGAAGAGTGCCGAATTTTCTTTCTGTTACACTCATCTTTTTCTATCCTCCTGTTATAAAAAAAAGAGCCTGTAATCTGGCTCTTATTAATTTTCCCTTAATCCCGGGATGCCGTTCCCTTTCTTTTGACGCCTAGCAGATGCTAGGTGGGTATCCTCAACAGAGTCTTCTGCCTGCCACGACGTGAGGTCTGACATCCAACCTGCGATTTTGGATTCCCAAAATGTCAATGTAGGTTCAAAAAATAAAGGGGATTCGCACATTCCAGGATTCGGTTTATCTGTTTTTTATTATATTACAGGGTATGCAATTTTTCAACAGTATATTTACAATTCTTTACCCTTATTTGATTTTCAGAATTTCTCTTACTGCATCCGGCATATCTTTTGCATCTACCACTCTGTCATGAAGTACCGGAGCAGTACGGATTTCCTCAACAGCTTTCGGTACTGGCACACCGGAAATCTGTGAGAGTGCATCCACAAGGCCGAAGTCATCAAGGTTCTCATGTCCCTCTGAGATTGCATCCATAACGCTTCTTGTAAACTTGTACGGACTTGCTGTGGAGGCGATCACAGTTACACTCTGATCATCTGTATCCTGCACATATTTCTTATATACGCCGGCAGCAACTGCAGTATGTGTATCAATCACATAATTGCCTGTCTTATAGATTGTGCGGATCGCATCCTCGGTCTCTTTCTCACTGCAGTAATTGCCGTAAAAATCACCAAGCTGCGCCTTCATCTCATCTGTGATGGTATACTCGCCGCCTGCACTCAAAGAATTCATAAGCTCTGCACATTTCTCCGGATCCTCCCCTGTAAGACGGTAGATCAGTCTTTCCAGATTACTGGAGATCAGTATATCCATGGAAGGAGATGTGGTAAGAATAAAATCGCGCTTTCTGTCATAGGTTCCTGTCCGGAAGAAATCATAGAGAACACGGTTCTCATTGGATGCGCAGATCAGTTTGTGAATCGGAAGACCCATCTGCTTTGCATAAAATGCAGCCAGGATATTACCAAAGTTTCCGGTAGGAACTACCACATTGATCTCCTGGTCCTCTTTGATCTTTCCATTGCGAACCAGAGTCGCATATGCATAAACATAATATACGATCTGCGGAACAAGCCTTCCAATGTTGATGGAGTTTGCAGAAGAAAACTGGAAACCTGCCCCGTCAAGTTCCGCTGCCATTTCACGGTCATTGAACATTTTCTTGACTGCGGTCTGGGCATCATCAAAATTTCCGGTAATACCTACAACATAAGTATTGTTGCCCTTCTGAGTCACCATCTGCTTCTCCTGGATGGGGCTGACACCGTGTTTCGGATAAAATACAATGATTTTGGTTCCCGGTACATCCGCAAAACCGGCCATAGCTGCCTTGCCTGTATCTCCTGATGTTGCTGTAAGGATCACTATCTCATTCTTTACATTATTCTTCTTCGCAGCAGTTGTCATAAGATGCGGAAGAATGGAAAGTGCCATGTCCTTAAATGCTATGGTCGCTCCATGGAAGAGCTCCAGGAAATAAACTCCGTCTGCCTCATGAAGAGGTGCGATCTTTTCTGTATCAAACTTACTGTCGTACGCCTTGCTGATACATGCTTTCAGCTCCTCCTCTGTAAAATCTGTAAGGAAACGGCTCATAACCTCGTATGCGGTTTCCTGATAAGACATCTGTGCCAGCTTCTCCATTGGTACATCCAGCTTGGGAATCATATTCGGCACAAACAGACCTCCATCCTCGGAAAGTCCCTTCAGTATAGCCATAGATGCTGTAACTGCCTGCTCTTTTCCTCTGGTGCTTTTGTATAATACCTGCATTGGTGTTCCGCCTTTCTCATATAAAAATATTTCGTTTCTTTTTAACGTTATCACATTATAGCATGGAATTACAGAAAATTCCACTTTTTTAACAGAAACATGAATTTGTACGAAAAAAGAGCCACCGAAGTGACTCTCTTCGTTTATTCTTCCGCACTGTCCTTATATGTATAGAACTCGTGAACTCCATATTTAAACAGTTTTTTAAGATCTTTTTCAAACCACTTGACGTTATGAGCTTCTGCCGCTGATCTCTGAATAAAAAACAGTGCGCCTTCTGAATAATCAACACCTTTCAGTGCCTGCTTCACTGCTTCTTTTGTTTCTTCAGAAACCGTAACTTCATTGATTCTTCCATCATAGGTTGGGGAAAACTGAGGAACTCCATCTGAGTTATCCCACACAACTTCTGTTACTGTATCGGGAAATCCCTCTGTTTTTACACGGTTCATAATAACATTCGCCACAAGAACACGGCCCTTGACATCTTCACTTCCGGCTTCTGCTTCCACAATGCGCAAAAGTGTATCGTAATCCTCATCGGACATCAGCTTGGGATTCTCTGCCAGCATGATGGATTTTGCATCCAGCTCATCCACTTTACTTTCCACCGAAGAGCTTACATTAAGATCTGCTGTGCCATCCTCCACTTTCCTGACTCTCTGCCCTACGATCACCTGCTCGCAGGAGGAACCAATTCTTGTAACTGTACTTCCTGAATATGGGGTATCCGATACTCCGGAAACTACCCCCGCAATTCCTGTAGGTACCACGGTCCCCTCTGCACTCACTGCTCCATCAGATAAAGCTGTGCCGGAATCCGCTGCCGCATAAACCCTGCTGTCACTTCCATTCCCTGCCAGCCAGGATCCGGCTGGCAGCATTGCCGCCAGAACTGCACAAACAGTAAGTACCAGAAAACCGCGCAGGGAATCTCCTTTTGTTTTCTCTTTTTTCATAAATATCATTCCTTGCGTTTTATTAGCTTTAACTGCGGATTTATCCACAGTCAGCTTTTGTTACAGTTTATTGTCTGTGTCTGCATTTTCTGTAACATTTCTGTAATGTATGAGAAAATTATATTTAATATTGTCCCATATGTCAAGTATTTTTGTGTTTTTGCCACGCTTAATCCCGTTATAAGCAAAGATCTTCTGTTTCTGAATTATAATACACTTCCCCGGATACGGTCAATTTTTTTCGTCCGACGGAAAATGACCTGTATTTATCTCCTGCGCCAAAAAGCAAAAAAGAGACAGTCCAAAGCACACGATTCCTCCGGACCATCTCTTTTCCGCCATAGATTGCACAGGATTTTTATATTTTTATCGGTTGTTAATAGCTGTTACCAGCGCATCAATGGAAGCACGGATAATATCCGAGTCAACACCGGCGCCCCATGCCAGAGTACCGTCAGGTTTACGAATTCCCACATAAGCGATAGCCTTGGAAGTTGAACTCTGCTCCAGTGCATGCTCCTGATAGGTCTCCAGTGTATATTTCAGCTCGTAAGCTTTTTTCAGTGCATTGCTGACTGCATCCAGACGTCCGTTTCCAACTGCTTCTGTAACAATGGTCTTTCCACGGAAAGTAGATGTAACCTGTGTTGTGATGCCGCCATCCTTCTGCTGGAAATGAACTTCATTGATACTGTAAGGCTCAACCACATTTTCAAATGTGGATTTAAAGAGGCCAAAGATCTCATCCGGATGAAGCTCTTTATGCTTATGGTCAGAAACAGCTTTAGCTGCGTAGCCCATTGCCTCACGCATCTTAGGCGGCAGGTTCAGACCGAACTTTGTCTCCAAAATATAACCTACGCCACCCTTTCCGGACTGGCTGTTGATACGGATAACATCTGCATCGTAGTTTCTTCCAACATCTGTGGGATCAATTGGAAGATACGGAACAGTCCAGTGTGCAAGATCACTGGATTCTCTCCAGTGCATACCCTTTGCAATGGCATCCTGATGAGATCCTGAAAATGCAGCAAATACAAGAGCACCACTGTACGGGCTTCTCTCATAAACCTGCATACCTGTACATTTCTCATAAACTTCACAGATGTGTGGCATATCAGAAAAATCAAGTTCAGGATCAACGCCCTGAGAATACATATTCATACCCAGAGTAACAATATCCACATTACCGGTACGCTCACCGTTTCCAAAAAGCGTTCCTTCAATTCGGTCTGCTCCTGCCAGAAGTCCCATCTCTGAATCTGCCACGCCGCATCCGCGGTCATTGTGAGGATGGAGGGAAACCACAACGTTTTCACGGTATTTCAGGTTATCACACATATATTCTACCTGGCTTGCATATACATGAGGCATGGAATGTTCAACTGTAACAGGAAGATTGATGATCGCCTTGTTGTCTGCTGTCGGCTGCCATACATCCAGAACTGCATTGCACACTTCAAGTGCATATTCCGGCTCGGTTCCTGTAAAACTCTCCGGACTGTATTCAAACTGGAAGTTTCCCTCTGTCTCATCTGCCAGCTTTTTAAGAAGAGCAGCACCGTCCACAGCAATCTTTAAGATCTCTTCTTTTGATTTCTTAAATACCTGTTCTCTCTGAGATACAGATGTAGAATTATATACATGAACAATTGCTTTAGGAGCACCTTTTACAGCCTCAAAAGTTTTACGGATAATGTGCTCTCTTGCCTGCGTAAGTACCTGGATAGTTACATCTTTCGGAATCAGATTCTGCTCGATCAGAGTACGGAGAAACTCATACTCAGTCTCAGAAGCAGCAGGAAATCCGACTTCAATCTCTTTAAAACCGATTTTTACAAGAAGCTTGAAAAATTCAATCTTCTGTTCCAAACTCATCGGAATCACAAGCGCCTGGTTTCCGTCACGAAGGTCTACAGAGCACCAGATCGGAGCTTTCTCCACATATTCCTTCTCTGCCCATTTCATACATTTTACAGGCGGCATGTAATACTGACGTTTGTACTTAGATGGTGTCATCATTTGGTTTTCCTCCATTTTCCTGTTATTGTTTTCAATATTCTTTTGCAAAAAAAAATCTTCCGACTCTGCATCAATATGCAAGAGACGAAAGACATCTGGTGTCCTACGCGGTACCACTCTTATTTCATGAATAAAATCCATACACTTAACAGATACGGAATGTTACACATCCTTATATCCTCTCCCGGTAACGGTGGACACCGTCTGTATCTACTCTTCCCCTGGGGGAATTTCGGACAGATGCTCAGAGGCGAGTTCCACAAATCCCATCCACTGTTTCTCACCGGCCAACAGTTCTCTGTGCTCCGTTTATTGTGTACTATTCCTCGTCATAGCATTTCTCTTATGCTGAAACTGGTATAAGGGTATCACGTTTGAGCAGATTTGTCAATGAAAATCCTTATGAAATCTGTCGCATTGAAATCTGCCGCATTCAGCCTTCTCCGGAATTCTGATCAGTCCAAATTTGTAAAATATAGGATATATGTAAGAAACACCACGGATATCCCCCATTCCTTTTGGACGCATTATCAAGGGCCTGTTCTCAGCAAAATCCTGACCATTCTGCATTTTCACCACATTTTCAAATGCCAGACATACAGAACTCCATGCAAGGCTTTTGCTGTGTTCCCTTCTGTCGATCCACAGCTCCTTCGTAGGCTGACCATTTCGTCCTGTTTTTAACTTATAAGAAAAAGGCAGTCCTGAAACTGTGTAAAAAGGATATCCCTGGAATCCAATGATACAGTCCCAGAGATGTTTTTCATCAGGATGACGCAGCAAATCCCGGATAAGTTCATCCGGCAACATATCCCCACAGGAAAGTTCATCATTCTTCATTAACCTTTACCTCAAAAATAATCTTTTTCTGCCAATGTCCTAATTTTATCATTTACCGTCATAAATGGCAAGGTCTGTATATATCTGATAAATGCCCTTTCAAAATATAAAGTGTTTTCTTTTCTTTCACATTTTTTTCATTTTCGTTTCACAGAACGTACACACTTTTTCGCTATATTATTTATTGTAGATAAGAGCTACAAAACCAAAAACTTTTTTCTTTTTCATACTGCCGGGAGTGATACAATGTCCTCCCGGCCTCCTTCCTTTTTACGGGAATTTTTCTCCAGCTCAAACATATTTTTACAATCCATTGCCTTTTTCTTTAGTCAGCAAATGTTATATTTATATATTTTTAGAGTTTATAACTCTAATTCTTAATAGCGTTTATTCCTCTAGGATAAAATAATAAAAAATATCCCGGAGGTGTCTCTATGAATTATCTTGTCCGAATCCGTAACCTTCGGGAAGATCATGATTATACCCAGGCTTATATAGCCTCTCTCCTGAATGTCGGACAGAGAACATACGCAGATTATGAACTTGGCAAAACCCGTATTCCTCTGGATTCCATGATAAAGCTGGCCAAATTATACAATGTAGATATGAACTATATCTGCGCTCTTACTGACTGCAAAAATACTTTCCCTGTAAGAAAATAAGAAGATCATCCTGCTATCACCCACACAGGTACTGACATGGCAACATTATTTCCACGATCACTCATACTTCAAAAAATTCTCGATGAATGGTGACTTTAGTACAAACAAAAGCCTCCCGGACTAATTCCCGAGAGGCCTTCATACTGTTCATAGTCAGGCAGATATTTACAATCATTCCACATTCCCAAGCACCTTGGTACCAGAATATATAATGCAAGCCAAAATGAGAAATCAAAGGATCCGGATCAAAAGCAAAAAAGGCTCATGACCTGTCTATAAACTGTACCGCTACAGCCTTAACCTATCATGTGCCTACCTCTGGAAAACCTTGATCATTCATGCTATAATCGGGGCAACAGGATTTGAACCTGCGACCTCACGGCCCCCAGCCGTGCGCGCTACCAAGCTACGCCATACCCCGCAACAAAAAATATTATATCAGATTACCTATTAAAAAGCAACTACTTTTTTTATTATTGGAGATTTTATGCAGGAAAATTTATCACTTTATCATATATTTTACACTGTAGCACGGACAGGCAGTATTTCCCACAGTGCCAAAGAACTTTATATCAGTCAGCCGGCCATCAGCAAAGCTGTTCAAAAACTGGAACATAATCTGGATACAGTACTTTTCAAACGTAATTCCAGAGGAGTCACACTAACACCTGACGGTGAGATACTTTATAAAAAAGTCCGGGATGCCCTTTTTCTTCTGGAAGAAGGTGAAAATCTGATTCATCATAACCAGTCCCGGAATTTTCCCAAACTTCGTCTGGGAGCAAGCTCCACTTTAAGCAAATATGTACTTCTCTCCCATCTCAAAAAATATATTGCAGATTTTCCACAGGTACGCATCACCATTACATGTCAGCCTACCTATCAGACTCTGCAGCTTCTTGATGAAAACAAAATTGATCTGGGACTTATCGGCCGTCCTCAGAAAATACATGGCTGTTATTTTCATCCCATCCTGAAAATACAGGATACTTTTGTATGTACCAGACAATACCTGAAAAACCTTGAAAAACTTTATCCCGGAGAATCCATCCTGCAGACCGGAACTTTTATGATGCTGGACGAAAATAATATCACACGGCAGTCTGTCAACGCGCAGCTTCGGGAACATCACCTGGAACTTGGACATATTCTGGAAGTAACCTCAATGGATCTTCTGATACAGTTCGCAAGGATCGGACTGGGAATTGCCTGTGTAATCCGGGAATTTGTAAAAGATGAACTTTCAGATGGTTCACTTATAGAAGTTCCCATGGAATTTCTGTTTCCTCACCGCGAAATCGGATTTGTATGCCGAAAAAAAGAACTGGATAATCCTCTTTTTTCGCCTTTTCTTTCTATATGATCCTATTCTTCTGTTTCCTCATAAATCGCACAAAAAATCCCGTCTGATATACTCAGACGGGATTTCAAATATTTCTGATTAGTTATTGATAAGTTTATCCTCACCATTCCAACTGTAAAGTTTACGAATCTCCTCGCCAACTTTCTCAGACTGATGCTCAGAAGCTAATTTTCTCATAGCCTTGAAGTGAACCTGTGCACCTGCATCGGACATGTCAAGTAAAAACTCTTTTGCGAATGTACCATCCTGGATATCAGAAAGGATCTTCTTCATGGCTTTCTTTGTATCCTCTGTGATGATCTTCGGTCCTGTGATGTAATCACCATACTCAGCAGTGTTGGAGATAGAATATCTCATTCCGGCAAATCCTGACTGATAGATCAGATCAACGATCAGTTTCATCTCATGGATACACTCGAAGTATGCGTTTCTCGGATCATAACCAGCCTCAACAAGTGTCTCAAAACCAGCCTGCATAAGTGCGCAGACACCACCGCAAAGTACAGCCTGCTCACCGAAAAGGTCTGTCTCTGTCTCTGTACGGAATGTTGTCTCAAGAACACCAGCTCTTGCTCCACCGATTCCAAGTGCATATGCAAGTGCGATATCCTGAGCTTTACCTGTAGCATCCTGCTCTACAGCGATCAGACAAGGAACACCTTTACCAGCCTGATACTCGCTTCTTACTGTATGTCCCGGTCCCTTAGGAGCGATCATTGTAACATCAACAAATGCCGGTGGTTTGATGCATCCGAAATGAATGTTGAAACCATGAGCAAACATAAGCATATTACCTTCCTCAAGGTTTGGCTCGATGTCATTCTTGTAAAGTGCAGCCTGTTTCTCATCGTTGATCAGGATCATGATGATATCTGCTTTTTTTGCTGCCTCAGCAGATGTATATACCTCGAAGCCCTGCTCCTCAGCTTTTTTCCAGGATTTGCTTCCCTTGTAAAGACCGATGATTACATGGCATCCGGATTCTTTAAGGTTCAGTGCATGTGCATGTCCCTGGCTTCCGTATCCAATAATCGCAATTGTCTTACCATCCAATAATCCAAGATTACAGTCTTCCTGGTAAAAAATCTTATTTGCCATTTTTGTTTCCTCCTCTGATGTTATCCAACATCTTCTTCATTAAATATTTATCGTTAAGAAAGCTTACCGCTTTCCTAGCAAACTTAGTTATGTATTTTTCCTACAGATAACGAATATCATCTGCCCCACGCGACAGACCTGTGATTCCGGTTCTGGCAAGCTCCAGAATCTCATAATCAGACATGAGATCAATAAAAGCGGACAGCTTGTTCTGACTGCCTGTCATCTCCATCATCAGGGAATCCCTGCCCACATCCACAACTTTTGCACGGAAAATATCTGCGGTAGAAAGAGCCCCCTGGCGCTGTTCAGGCTTCACTGCAACCTTCACAAGTACCAGCTCACGGACAACACTGTCATCCGGCTCCAGGATCTTAATATCCTTTACATCTTCCTGCTTGCCAAGCTGTTTGGCGATCTGAGAAAACATCTGCTCATCACCACTGCAGACAATGGTCATTCTTGTGTATCTCGCATCAGCCGTCACGCCTGCAGTCAGACTGTCAATATTATAACCGCGACGGCTGAAAAGACCTGCCACACGGCTCAGGACACCAGAATTATTATCCACAAGAAGGGATAGTATTCTTTTTTCCATTTGTACACCTGCCTTCAAATTTATGTTGATATCAACTGTCTGCATTCATCAGTCAGTTAACGCTTTAATCTAATAAACATCACTTTCTTATCATTATAACAATTTCATTTCTTTTGTCAATCAAAATTTATGAAAACTCATCATATCAGATATTTCTTTTTCAGGTCTTCAAGAGCTCTTGGTGTAAGGTACAGTTCTCTTCTCAGAAAATGTTCCATACCACCGTATTTTTTCTGGATCGTATCAAATACCCTGTCGATGTAAAACTCCCGTACCTGAAAATAGCCCTTAAGATTTGCCAGCTTTTTGGCATTTTCCGGGCGGCTGGCACGGTAAAGCCTGCACATATATCTGAAATCTCCCTCCAGGCAGGAATTAGTCCTCATAAAATCCCTGCGAATGGTTTCTCTGGGTATACCAAGCGCACTTAAAAGAAGTGCTGTCGCAACCCCAGTTCTGTCTTTCCCTGTTCCGCTGTGAAATACCACAGAGCCGCTTTTTACCCGCAAAAGCACATACAGAAACCGGGCGAACTGTTTCAGTGAATAATCATCTGCCACAAAATTTATGTAACGGTCTTCCATAAATTTTTCGGAATCTCCGTAGCATGCCATCATCTGCTCAAAAAAGCTGCGGTTATCCAGCACACCATTGCTTTCTTCATCCACTATCGGAATATGATAATATTCAACTCCTGCCATGATATCATCTGGCTTTTTCTGAACCTCGGCAGCAGACCGGAAGTCAACCACTGTTTTTACACAGTATTCCTCAGAAAGCATACGCATATCCGATGCAGATATGTGATACAATTCCCCGCTTCTTAAAAGCTTTCTGGGAAGAATATGGCGGCCGTCTGCTGACATCAGTGCTCCCAGATCCCTTGTGTTGGGAAGATTCTGGAGAGGAAGCCTTCCTCCTTTCGGAAAGCCTACTGCCATATCCGGATTCAGAACCTTCAGAAGCCGGATACAGTCCTGAACTTCCTGCTCTGTCATATCAAATTTATAGCGTTTTTCTCTTTTGGTAATGATCACAAGATAATTGATGATAAGTTGTTTTTCCCCGGTTTTATCCACGCCTTCACGGCGCATGTATGCCCACATGATATCCCTGCAGGGAAGGCTGTTCAGCATCATATGCCTGGTAAACACCAGAAAACCATCTTCAATCCGTATTTTTCCGTATTTCATCTTCTCTCCGTCCCTTCTGATACCGGTGCATTTACCGGATATTTTATCCCGAAAACACATCAGCTTTTATATCATAACAGAAATATCGGCAATCGTATACTGTGTTTGACATTTTTTTCCTGATGTTTATAATGAAATACAGACCTCTGCCAACTGGCAGACAGAAAAATCAACGGAGGTTTTTACATGGAAAATCTTACTTTTTGTCTGAATGCAACGCTCCCTATATTTTTTACTTTGATACTGGGATATTTTTTCCGAAGGATTGGTCTCTTTGATGATCAGTTTGTCAGCAAAATGAACAAATTTGTGTTTGTGGCAGCATTGCCTGTCCTGCTTTTTCAGGATATTGCCACTGTAGATATTTATTCTGTATGGGATGGAAAAATGGTTATTTTCTGCTTTGTGATCACTCTGGCAAGTATTCTCATATCCATCGGCCTGTCACGCTTTCTCAGGCCTTCTGATATCCGCGGAGAGTTCATACAGGCCTCCTACCGCAGCAGCGCGGCCATCCTGGGGATTGCGATCATTCAGAATCTGTATGGAAATGCAGGTATGGCACCTTTAATGATCATAGCCAGTGTACCCCTTTACAATGTCATGGCTGTAGTTGTTTTATCCTTTTTCTGTCCGGGGCAGAAAACACTGGATGGGGCAGTTCTCCTTAAAACCCTGAAAGGAATCATTACCAATCCTATCATTCTTGGTATCGTCGTGGGAATGGTATGGTCTCTTTTACGTCTTCCTTTTCCGCAGATTCTTGATTCTACAGCAGGAAACCTGGCCAAAACAGCTACTCCTCTGGGTCTTATGGCCATGGGCGGTTCCTTACGCTTTGAAAAGGCTTTTTCCAGACCGGTTGCTACCATTTCCTGTGTTTTTCTTAAACTGATAGGATATACTGCTTTATTTCTCCCTCTTGCCATCCGTTTTGGTTTTACTGCAGATAAACTTGTGTCTATTATTATCATGCTTGGATCTGCCAGTACTGTCAGTTGTTTCATTATGGCCAAAAACATGGGGCACGAAGGATCTTTCACCTCGGGTGTGGTACTGGTCACCACTCTTTTAAGTTCCTTCACAGTAACTATATGGCTTTTTATCTGTAAAAATCTGGGACTGATTTAAATCAGTCCCAGATACTTCAGCCCGTTTTGGATCCCGAAGTGAAACAGATCATCTGTAACATAATCTGCAAGCTCCCTGATCTTTTGGGAACCATTCCCCATTGCAACCTTTGTCTTTGCATATTCAAACATGGAAAGATCGTTGTTGCTGTCTCCAAACACAACAGTATCGTCTAACGGAATGTCAAACAGCCGGAGCACCGCAGCAATTCCTACTGCTTTGTTAAATCCCTTCGGAACCAGTTCAATAGTATTTCCCACAAAAGAACTACTTCCCTCATGCCGTATAATATCATAATACTCTGACAGGATCTTAAGAGCCGACTCCGCATCACAGCCAGGCATCATCTTTGCACTGATCTTGTTGATCTTCATTCTGTCTTCATATCCCCGGATGGGACGCCACTTTTTTCCAAGAGTCGCTGTGATCAGACTTGCGTACCAGTTTACGTCATCTGTATATTCATCTTTGTCATAATACATAAAATCGGCACCTTCCATAACAGGAACCAGGCCATATCGCCTCAGAACCTCCACAGACATCCTGGCAATTTCAGGTGTCATCTCTCTGTTAAAAAGTCTTTTTCCATCTTTTTCAATAGTTGCTCCGCAGGCACTGATCATTCCTGTAAAAGGAATCTGTTCCAGATACCAGGGCACAAATGCACGGCTTCTTCCAGTACACAGCCACGCTTGGTGTCCGTTTTTTCTCAGCTCTGCAATTGCCTGTACCGCACTTTCCGGAACACCTTTTTTCATATCACAGACAGTTCCGTCCGCATCGAAAAACACTGTTTTTTTTCTCATTTCAGTTCTCCTTATCATCTGTAAAATACTTTTGCCGCATGAATCAGATATTCTGTATCTTTCACCCCGGCTGTCTCATAGGCAGAATGCATGGCAAGCTGAGGAAGCCCGATATCTACTGTATTCATGGCAGCCTGTGTGTTGGAAATATTCCCTAATGTGGAACCACCGGCCATGTCTGAACGGTTTACAAACGTCTGATATGGCACTTCTGCTTCTCTGCAAAGTTCTTTGAACACTGCTGCAGACACTCCGTCTGTACAGTATTTCTGGTTTGCATTATATTTGATCACAATTCCACCATTTAAAACCGGGCGGTTTACAGGGTCTGATTTATCTGCATAGTTGGGATGAAGCCCGTGTGCATTATCTGCGGAGATCATAAAACTTTCTGCCAGTGCCATCAGATATTCCTCGTAGGTTCCCCCGAGAGCAAGGTGAATACGAAACAGTACATCCTTGAGGAATGTTGCCGCAGCCCCCTGTTTGGTGCTACTTCCCACTTCTTCATTATCCAGTACACAATGGACTGCAATATTACGTTTTTTATCTGCTCTTAGAAATCCCTCCATAGATGCATAAGTGCACTGAAGATCATCCAGACGGGGACTTGACACAAATTCGTTTCTTGCTCCCCATACAGTTCCGGGCATACGGTTATAGAGAAACAGATCATGCCCCAGGATATCCTCCGTGCGGACTCCTGCCTCCTTTGCCATCATAAGCATAAAAGTTCCTTTATCTCCACCATTTCCGTAAAGAGGAAGAAGGTCTTTCTGCACATTGAAACGGTATCCTCCATTCACCTCCCGGTTCATATGAATGGCAAGACTTGGAATCATAAGAAGATCCCTGTCTATACATACCATTTTTTCCACAATCTTGCCGTTTTTCCGAACGATCATGCGACCTGCTACAGACAGAGGACGGTCAAACCAGGTAGACATGATCATGCCTCCGTAGGCTTCCACGTTCAGTTTCACATAGGCATTATTTACAGGTATTTCCGGATTTTCCTTGATCTTAAAAGACGGAGAATCACTGTGGCTTGCAATAATATGAAATCTTCTGGAATCATTTACAGGAATGGAAAATGCAATAATGGCGGAATGATTTCTCATGACAAAATATTTCCCGCCATGTTGCAGTTCCCAGTGTTCCTCTTCTTTCAGCTCCTGATATCCCTCTTCCAGAAAACGTTTTCTCAGCTCTCCTGCTGCCTGAAAAGCAGTGGGACTTTTTTTTATAAAATCAAGCAGCTTTGCTGTTGTTTCTTCGTACATGGTATTTCCTCCTTAGTGTTAAAAATAATCTCTCATCGGATTATAGTACATTTAGCTTAACTCTGCAATTCTTGTTACACCTACATAAATATCCTGTATCTTATACCATGTAGGATAATCTACAATACCGCTTTCCGGAAGTCCGAAAATATTCTGAAATTTTCTTACAGAAGCAGCAGTCTCCTCACCGTATATTCCATCCACCCTTACTGTCGGAAGTGCCGGATATGCTTTTGCAATGACATTTAACTGTTCCTGGATCTGCTGCACTTTTTCGCCTCTTGTTCCTGCTGTCAGGTCATATCCCGGCCAGGATGCCGGAACTCCGGATACAGCTTCCGCCACATTGATATACATGTCATTTCCATAAAAATTCCGCAGGATCTCTATGGCAGAATATCCCTGATCCCCCAGTGCTTTACTTCCCCACTGTGTCATCCATCCCCTGTTCCTGCATTGTACCTGGCGGCCGTCACAGTACTGGGTAAGAATAGGCTGACGAACATTCGGCCTTGACAGATAATTTTCAAAAAGTTCATCCACGATCCGATCAATGCTGTCAAAAATATTTCTGCCATTGATCCATTTGTGATCATAGGCAGTAGAAGAGGTAATGGTAAAATCATAGCCTTTGTTCCGGTACCACTCTGTGTAAACTCTGTTCAGGGTAAATGACATGATCGCCAGCACATTGGCCCTTATTGTATCGTCCGGCCAGGTAGCATAAATTTCGCTGCTCGCCACATTTTTTATATAGTCTCTGTATCGTACATAATAATTATCTGCCGAGGAATCATTGACCGGGCCATCATGTACGATTATATACTCCGGCACTACAACTTTGCTCAGAACGATCTCACCGGTTTCATTCACCGGCTTAATCTCTGATTCCTGTATTTTAGGTGGATACGCATAAAATAATGTATGGGGAGGAATCACTATGCGCTGGTAATCATTTCCCGATTCCAGTGCATTTAACATTGCCGGCTGTCTGGACAGAACATCCGGCAGCACCTCACTGCCGGCCACTTCCTTCGGTTCAAAACCCTCTGCACTGATCTGAACTGTGTATTCCGCATAAGGCTGTTCTTCCACCGGTTCCATGCTGTATTCCAGTGGCGGAGTTTTTAACCGGAGTACCGGAGTCTGCCCTGAAGAATCTGTCATCACCTCTTCGATCACACTGTCTGGTGCTCCGGTATAGGAAATCTTCACCCGTGCATTTTCCACCGGATGATTATTAAACTGATCTAACACAGTCACCTGATACCGTCCTGTATCCACATTTTCCTGTTGCATCCGTATATTCTTACAAAAAGCCATACAAGCTCCCGAAAACTGCTTTACTTATAATTTATGCCCCCACAGCCAAACTGCCACTTAATAGATTTTCTTCCCCTGTTTTCAGCCTCAAAACAGTTCTGTTACCTGCCCAAAGCACATCAGCTTTTACATCATCTGAAATACCCAGTACACAAAAGGCAGAGTCACAATAGAGCAGACTGTAGTTACAAGGATTCCGCCCATTGCATAATCACCATCTGAACCGGCAGCATTCGCCATCATAACTACAGAAGACATAACCGGCATGGCAGAAATAAGCCCCATAGTCACATGAATCTCCTGTGAAACAGGCAAAAAGCCCAGGATCCAGTAAAAAAATATGGGGAACAGAATCATCTTTATCACTACAATCCCATAATAATCCAGTTTTTTTATGTAATTCCAGACATCAATACAGACAAAGATCCCACCCAGATAAATCATTGCAAGAGGTGTCGCCGTAGCTCCGATCTTCTGGAAAGCAGTATCCACAACTGTCGGAAGCTGAATTTCTCCCATAACACATACAAGAGCCAGAAAAACAGCCGCTGTCACCGGATTAATCAGTTTTCCGGGATTAAATGCACTGTGGTCTTTTTTTGCCGGTGAAGTAAGCTGCACTCCCAGCGTCCACAACATAAGCTGATCTATTATGGTAAACACAGATATATACAATATACCTTTTTCAGGATAAATACTGGCAACAACAGGAATTCCCATAAAACCAATATTTCCAAACATACTCATTGCCTGATACAGCTTCCTGCGATTTCCTTCAAGATGCAGGATTTTTCCGGAAATTCTGCCTAAAACCAGCAGACAGATGTACATAAATGCAGCAATTCCCAAAATGGGCAGCGAATCAAACAATGTTCTTTTTTGAACACCGTCCACTGTATTGATAAAGATCATCATAGGAAGTGCCAGTCTGATCACAAAACGTGAAATCACTTCCAGATTTTCCCTGTTTAAAACATGGGTTTTTATAAGGAGTATGCCTGCAATAATATAGATCACAAACATTCCCATCTGCTCCAGCAGAATTCCAACTGTATTCATACTTTTCAGCTCCTTTTTACAGTAATCTATCTGAAAAAAGGCAGTTTCCCGGTTTCACAGAAAACTGCCTTTTATTTTATAATATCTTCAGGATATCATTATACATAACCACTACCATCAGTGCCATCAGAAGCATCAGTCCCGCAAAATGGATCATACCTTCTACCTGTCTGTTCACAGGTTTCCGTCTCACAGCTTCCGCCAGAAGGAAAACCAGCCTTCCTCCGTCAAGAGCCGGAAGTGGAAGCAGATTCATCACACCAAGGTTTGCAGAAAGAAGTACCGCCATATTCAGCATATTCATCCACAGTATCAGTACACCTTCTGATTTTGCCTGATCATAAGTATTGCCAATGGCATCCACCACTCCCACCGGTCCACTCAAATCATTCATTCCCAAATGTCCGGTAACCAGCTCCTTTAAACTTAAGATCGTGGTACGGATCATATATTTTACTTCTATCACACCATATTTCAGTACATTGAACCCGGAAGTTTTTTCACTGCCTGTATTATAGCCGAATCCGGATATTGGTGTCCGGTATTCTTTCGGCGTGATCTCTGCCTCATATTCCAGTCCATCTCTCTCATAGGTAATGGTAACCGGTTCTTTTGACAGCGGATGTTTCTTAATATATTTCTCATAGGCATTTCCATCAGCTATCCTGACACCATTAATCCCGGTGATCACATCTCCGGCCTGAAGTCCCGCCTCCTCAAGAGGCATCCCTTCTATGAGAGACTGAACAATCATGGAATTAGTATCTGAACGGTTAAATCCAAGAAGATACCTTACATTTACATCCGGTTTATAGGTAATCTCCTGCTCTTTACCGTCCCGTTTTACCTTCAGACGAATGGTATCCCCCTCTTTCAGCTCGTTCAGGTAGGAATACACGTAGAGATCTTTACCAAGGTCAATATGATATCCCTGATATTCGGTGATCAGATCCCCCTCTTTCAGTCCTGCTTTCTCTGCTGCGGAACCCTCTGTCACTTCCATAACTGTTGCCGGATCATATCCCACAAATCCTACGATAACAATGGCAAGTACAAGCGCCAGAATGAAATTAAAAATCGGTCCGGCTGCAACCACTGTGATCCTGCCCCATACCGGTGCCGCATTAAAACTTCCCGGGCTTTCATCATCCGCATCCTCCCCCGCCATAGCACAGGAACCTCCCAGCGGAAGAAGTTTCAGCGAATATCTGGTTCCGTTTTTTACGGTGCTGATAAGTCTCGGTCCCATTCCCAGAGAAAACTCTGTCACCTCAATACGGTTCAGCTTTGCCAGCAGAAAATGTCCCAGCTCATGAAAAAGTATGATACCGCTGAAAATAATGATCGCTATGACAATCTTCAATCTACCACCTGCTTTCAATCCACTGATAGGTTTCCTGCTCTGTGGAAAGGATCTCTTCAAGATCAGGATTCTCTATCCGTTTATGCTGTTCCATAGCCTGCCCGATAATCTCATATATATCCAGAAAGCCAATCTTTTCTTCCAGAAACTTCTTAACTGCCAGTTCATTGGCAGCATTAAATACTGTTGGCATACTGCCACCCACTCTGGATGCCCGGATTGCCATAGGAAGACCCAGAAATGTATCCATATCCGGCACATCAAAAGTAATCTCCCGAAGTTTTGTAAAATCAAGACGTTCTCCATCAAGATAACGTCTGTGTGGATAATACAGAGCGTACTGGATCGGAAGACGCATATCCGGAGTTCCAAGCTGCGCCATCACAGCTCCGTCTTTGAATTCCACCATGGAGTGGATAATGCTCTGTGGCTGTACGACTACCTGAATATGGTCCAGATCCACATCAAAGAGCCATTTCGCCTCCATAACCTCCAGACCTTTGTTTACAAGAGTTGCTGAATCCACTGTGATCTTACGTCCCATTACCCAGTTGGGGTGTTTCAAAGTATCTGCAACTGTTACATTTTTAAGCTGTTCCCGTGTACGGCCTCTGAACGGGCCTCCGGAAGCAGTGATCAGAAGCTTGTGGAGTTCTCTTTTTTCTTCCCCGTGGATTGCCTGGAAAATGGCACTGTGTTCGCTGTCTACAGGAAGGATCCTGACTCCATATTTTTTTGCCATAGGCATGATCAGATGTCCGGCAGTTACCAGAGTTTCTTTATTTGCCAGGGCAATATCCTTTCCTGCACGAATCCCTTCCATGGTAGGGCGGATTCCGATCATTCCCACAATGGCTGTCACCAGAATATCCGATTCCCTCATTGCCGCCAGTTCAAGAAGACCATCCATGCCGCAGACAACCCTGGTGTCCGTGTCGCTGATACGGACTTTGAGATCTTCTGCCCCTTCTTCATCCCACACGGCTGCCAGAATAGGATGAAACTCCCTTATCTGCTCCTCCAGTTTCTCAATACTTTTTCCGGCACTGACTGCAACTACCCGGAGATCCTCATTCTTCCTGACAACATCCAGGGTCTGGGTTCCTATGGAACCGGTAGAACCTAAAATTGCAATATTTTTCATACTTGTCATCTCCTATATTCCCAGAATAAGCTTTGCCAGATAATAGATCACAGGCGCTGTGATGATCACACTGTCAAATCGATCCAAGATTCCTCCATGGCCGGGGATCAGTTTTCCGTAATCCTTGATATTCTGATTTCTCTTGATTGCAGATGCGGCAAGGTCTCCAACCATGGAGATCAATGCTCCCACTCCGCAAATCAGTGCATATTCTGCCATTTTCCCCTGGGTAGCCCCTGCATAGATCACACCAAGAAGCGCTGCTCCCACAACTCCTCCTACTGCACCCTCAACAGATTTCTTCGGACTCAGAACAGGCGCCATCTTGTGTTTTCCAATCAGCATGCCAACACAGTATGCACAGGTATCACAGCCCCAGGAGCAAAGGAAAATAAGCCATACCAGGAATTTACCATCCGGGAGTCCTCTTGTAAGATAGATAAATGACAGCATCACTGCCACATATATCTGCCCGAAAAAAGCAGCCATGATCTGTTCAGCCCTGTATTTTGGATATGAAAATACATATACAAAAAGGATCAGGATCATTCCCAGTATCACTGCCATCATACCAAATCTTTCAAAATCCACCCGAACTGCCATATAATAAAAGAGTGCACCCAGGTATCCTGCCACCTCCAGCACGGTAAAATGATCATCCCTGACTTTCATCACCTTATAAAGTTCCTGCATACCGATCAGTGACACACACAGCATGGTAAAAAACAGGATCCAGTTTCCGGATATAATCGTTGCCAGGGCAATGGCGACAAGAATAATACCGCTGATAAGTCTTGTCTTGAACATCTTTTATTTATCCTCCTTTACGCCACCATAGCGTCGGTCTCTCTCATTATATTTCTCAATGGCCCTGATAAGCTCTTCTTTATGAAAATCAGGCCATGCCACATCTGTGAAGTAGAACTCTGTATATGCCAACTGCCACAGAAGAAAGTTTGACAATCTCTGCTCTCCGCTGGTACGGATCAGGAAATCCGGATCCGGGATCCCTGCAGTATCCAGATATCCGCTGATCACATCTTCTGTGATCTCAGATGGAACAATTTTTCCATCTGCCGCATCCTGGGCCATACGTCTCATTCCACGGGCAATCTCATCACGGCTTCCATAGTTCAGTGCCAGTTGAAAATAAATCCCGTCAAAATCCTTTGAATACTCTTCAAGCTCCCGGACACTTTCCTGAATATCCGGTGCAAAGGCACTGACATCTCCAATAACCTTCATACGCATATTGTTTTTCTTGGAAATCTTTATACACTTCTTGAGATAATTGCGAAACAGCTTCATCAGAGCTTCCACTTCTTCTTTGGAACGCTTCCAGTTCTCTGTGGAAAAGGCATATACTGTCAGATACTTCACCCCGAGGTCTTTGATATCATAGCATATTTTTTCAAGATTATCGCAGCCTTTGATATGACCGTAAGTTCTCGGCATACCTCTTTTTTTTGCCCATCTTCCGTTTCCGTCAAGAATGATTGCTATATGATTCGGTACATTCATCTTATTTCCTCCACATAAAATCAGCAGTAACACAAAGAGGACTTCTCCCAGGAAGCCCTCTCATTACTGCAGACACAGGCTGTTATACAGTCATGATCTCTTTTGACTTGTTATCGACTGCCTTGTCAACCTCTTTGATGTATTTATCTGTAAGCTTCTGAACTTTCTCTTCAAGCTCTTTGATCTCATCCTCGGAAACATCCTGCTTTGCAAGTTTCTTAAAAGCATCATTGGCATCACGGCGGATATTTCTTACTGCAACCTTGGCTCCCTCGCCTTTTTTCTTAACGTCTTTTACAAGCTCCTTACGACGTTCTTCTGTAAGCTCCGGGAATACAAGGCGGATACTCTTTCCGTCATTGCTCGGGTTCAGTCCAAGATCAGATGTAAGAATTGCTTTCTCAATGCCTTTGATCATACTGGATTCCCATGGCTGGATCTGGATCATCCTTGCTTCCGGTACAGAAATGTTGGCAACCTGCTGGATTGGTGTCGGTGCTCCGTAATAATCCACTGTAAGCTTGTCAAGGATGTGCGGATTGGCACGTCCTGCTCTGATAGTTGTCAGCTCGCTTTCCAGGGCATTAAGTGTTTTTCCCATTTTTGATTCGTATACCTGAATTCTCTCATCCATATGTCATATCTCCCTATCTGGTTATTTTGATCAAACGGATATCATAGTCCGCTTCACAATTTACATTCAATCTTATACAGTAACCCTGGTTCCATCGAACTTACCATGTACTGTGTTCACAATACTGTTTTCACCTTCCAGGCCAAATACCAGCATCGGCATCTTCTGCTCCATGCACATGATAGAAGCAGTCAGATCCATAGCAGCAAGTTTCTTGGCAACAACCTCATCAATGGAAATCTCATCGTATTTCACTGCATCAGGATTTACCTTCGGATCGCTGTCATAAATTCCGTCAATGGCTTTTGCAAGAAGGATGGCATCTGCGCCGATCTCAACTGCACGAAGTACAGTTGCTGTATCTGTTGAGAAATACGGATGACCTGTACCTCCGGCAAAAAATACCACCTTACCTTCTGCAAAGCTTTCCTCCACAGCATCTTTGGAGTAAAGCGTGGTAAATGCCCCACACACAAATGGTGTGAATACTTCTGTCTTCAGTCCTACATATCTGCAGATATCAGATACATAGATACAGTTCATAATAGTTGCAAGCATACCGATCTGGTCAGCCTTACTTCTGTCCATAGCTCCGCTGGTACGGCCTCTCCAGAAATTGCCTCCACCGATCACGATACCTACCTGAAGTCCCTCATCCACAATAGTCTTGATCTGTCTGGCAACACCAATAACAGTTGCCTCATCAAAACCTCTCTTCTGTGCCCCTGCAAGAGCCTCTCCACTTAATTTCAGTAACACTCTCTTCATATCTTTATTCTCCTTTTACCACACGCCTGACACAACTTCATTGCCATTTTCGTCAACAGTTGTGGAGACTGTAAATGTATCATAATAATGGTAGCCTGTTTTTCCGGATTCCGGTTCATCCTCATAATCGCTTCCGTTTGGACTTCCACATGCAGATTCCAGACTGTCCAGAGACTGACCTATATACTGTTGTGCCGTGGAGGACGGGTCATCTTCAGACGGGGCTTCTGTAGGAGCCGGATCATCCGGTGTTTCCGGGGTATCCGGGGTCTCTGTAGGAGCCGGATTCTCCCCAGGATCCGGGGTCTCTGTGGGCTCGGGACTCTCTGTAGGATCTGCTTCCTGAGTTGGCTGTGCATTTGTACTGTCCGTATTATCTGTGTTATCCGTACTGGTACTGTCACTGCTTTCAGGATCCGGAGTCGGAGTTGCATCCTGAACACTCTCATCACTGCTTTCACTGTCATCCGTGAGTCCCAGACGGTTCTTCACATCATTTAAAGTAGATACTTCTGTACTGGAGGAACCGGTTTTATATTTTGCATAAGGAATCCCGTCCTCTCCACTTCCGTCCATACATAAAGTAATCTCCGAAACCGTAGTCAGAGGAATCTGACGGAAAAAGCACTCATTCTGTTCTTCATCAGAGAAAGTGATACGAATATCAAAACTGCTCGCTGTATTTCCCTGATCATCCTTCTGGCTCTTTTCCATATAGTAGAGTGCCTTGTCATTATCTGCAAGCCTGAACCTGCCGTTTACAAGATCACTGCCCCATGTCTCTTCACTGTCATCTCCGTCATCTCTTGTAGCACGTACATAGATAGACGAAATCTCAGAACCCATGCTGTTATTGATCACAATGGATGTGGTTGTATCAGACTTGGTTCCCATTACATTCTTGATATTGGATGTGTCATCCTCTGTCTTCTGCATTTCTACCACATTATTCTGTGCTGCTTCTGTTACAGCCGGTGTAGCTGTAGCCTGAACCGCCTGTACTGTATCAGCACTGCTGTCATTCTTCTTCCCACATCCCGCTGCTGCTACACTTACCACGAGGATTCCTGCAAGCATCAAATAACGTTTCTTCATTAATATCTCCTCCAAATAAATGGTCATTCAGTCATTTTTTCTTTATCTATTATTACAGAGTATTACTTTCTTGTCAACCGAACCCATGAGAATTTCATACAATTTTTAAACTTTAGGATCATTTTCAAAAACCGGTACGCACACGCTTTTTCTGCATGGATTTTCGCATTTTTCCGGCCTCATTGCGTGCTTTTTCCGCTTCTGTAGTAATGAGCAGCTCCGGAACCTGGATGGGATTTTCTGTCTCATCCATGGCAACCATGATCACAAATGCCCGGTTAACAGAATATCTCATTCCATTGGGGTCCTCCACATAAGTGTCCACCTCTATTTCCATGGAAGAATTTCCCACATAAGTCACATATCCAATCAGAACGATCAGTTCTCCCTCATGAACAGCCCGTTTAAACTGCAGATTATCAATAGCGGCCGTGGTCACATTGTGAGTTTCCGCATGGCGCATGGCTGTCACACTGGCCACCTCATCGATCCACTGCATAAGGATCCCTCCGAACAGTCTGCCCCCTGCATTCAGATGCTGTTTCATGATCAGGTGAACCTGCTCCGTCATGGAACCTGATACCTTTTTTTTCTTTCTGTCCATCCCGGCTTCCTCCTAGAGGTTTCTCACCTTAAAGTCACGTTCTGCTTCTCTCTTCTGGTCTTTTTTGGCAATGTCCTGCCGTTTATCATAAAGCTTCTTACCACGTGCAAGGCCGATCTCCACTTTTACAAGACTGTTTTTAAAATATACTTTAAGCGGTACCAGAGTCAGTCCTTTTTCCTTAAGCTTTGCTTCGATCTTATTGATCTCATAACGGTGAAGAAGAAGTTTGCGCACCCGCAGCGGATCTTTGTTAAAAATATTGCCTTTTTCGTATGGGCTGATGTGCATGCCGTATACATATACTTCACCATTTTCTACCCGAACAAAAGCTTCCTTGATACTGCATCTTCCTGCACGCAGAGATTTTACCTCCGTGCCGGCAAGTGCAATTCCTGTTTCGTAGGTATCTTCTATAAAATAGTCATGAAACGCCTTTTTGTTATTGGCGATCAGTTTAATTCCTGCTTTTTTTGCCATTTCAGTTTTCCTCCGTCAGTACAAAATCAACAGTTTTCAAAAGTTTGTCTGCGTCTGCCACCCGGACACGAACTTTCTGACCAAGGCGGTATATCTTTCCGGTCATATCTCCCCGAAGTTCATACTCATCCTGGTCAAAAACATAATAATCATCCCGCATGGTATTGATGTGTACCAGACCCTCGACTGTATTCGGAAGCTCCACATAGATACCCCATCCTGTAACACCGGAAATGATACCCTCAAATTCCTCACCCAGATGGTATGACATATATTCTGCTTTTTTCAGCTTGTCAGATTCCCTCTCTGCTTCATCTGCACGCCGTTCACATACACTGGACTGGCGTGCCACCTCATCCAGGATCTCTCTGTAATGTTCTGTTTTTCCTTCACGGGCAAGTCTGCCTCTCAGATTATCTTTTATTATCCTGTGGATCTGAAGATCCGGGTAACGGCGTATGGGAGAAGTAAAGTGACAGTAATATTTGGCAGCCAGACCGAAATGCCCGCTGCACTCTGTCGTATATTTTGCCTGCTTCATTGTACGCAGTGTCAGTCTGCTGATCTGTGCCTCATTTGGTGCCCCTTCAATTCCTTCCAAAATCTCCTGGATCTCTCCTGGCGTGATTTTTTCCCCGGCTTTCTGTACAGGAATCCCCTGATTGTGAAGAAGCATCAGAAGACTTTCGATCTTGTCCGGATCCGGATTCTCATGAGTACGGTACACAAACGGATAATCTCCGGTACAGTATTCCTGCGCCACAGTCTCATTTGCAAGAAGCATAAAATCTTCAATGATCCTTGTAGCCACATTTGCCTCATAGGGCTCGATGTCAATAACTTTTCCGGCACCATTTAAGATGATCTTGCTTTCCGGAAAATCAAAATCAATGGATCCTCTTAAATGTCTCCTGCTCCTTAAGATCCCGGAAAGTTCTTTCATAAGGAAAAACATGGGGATCAGTGATTTGTATCTCTTCTTTGCATTTTCATCTGCATCTTCCAGAATATTCTTTACATCTGTATAGCACATTCTCTCATCTACACGGATCACAGTTTCTGCGATTTTATGAGATACTACCTTGCCCTTTTCGTTTATATCCATAAGACAGCTTAAAGCCAGGCGGTCCTCCCCCTGGTTTAAAGAACAGATTCCATTGGAAAGGCGTTCCGGAAGCATAGGTACCACACGGTCAGCCAGGTATACACTGGTTCCTCTTTTTAATGCTTCTCGGTC
Source organism: uncultured Blautia sp. (assembly GCA_934373235.1). GTDB lineage: Bacteria > Bacillota > Clostridia > Lachnospirales > Lachnospiraceae > Blautia_A. The sequence goes on from CAKROW010000013.1 coordinate 33,058, forward strand.
AAGAGCACTTCCACCCTGTACATAATTGCTCACATCCGCAATATGTACGCCCAGATGATACATTCCGTTTTCTTTTGTAAGGGAAATGGCATCATCCAGATCTTTTGCGTCCTCTCCGTCAATGGTAACTGTGGTAAGCTCTGTAAGATCCAGCCTGCCGGTCCGATCCCCGTCCAATACATGGTCCGGCACACGGTCTGCCTGCTTCATCACACGTTCCGGAAATTCACAGGGAATACCAAAGCTTTTTACAATAGCCAGGATATCCGTTCCCGGAGTGCGGAGATTTCCAAGTACCTCTGTCACACATCCTTCAGGACTTTTGTTTTTTGTTCCGTAATCAAGGATTTTGGCAACTACCTTATCTCCATCCTTTGCCCCCATGGAATCTTTTCTCGGTATAAAAACATCTCTGGAAAACTTGGGGTTGTCACTTACCACAAATCCATACTCCCGGTTACTCTGGTATGTTCCCACGATGGACGACATTCCTCTTTCAATAATCTTGAGGACGATTCCCTCTTTCCGTTTACCATCTTTTTCTTTCTGATTATTTTTAACAAGGATCTGTACTTTATCCATATGCATGGCAGTTCCTGTGTCACTCTCGGGAATAAAGATATCTTCCTCTTCACCCTCAATCTCTACAAATCCAAAACCCTTATAATGGCCGATAAAGGTTCCTTCCATAAGAGTTCCGTCTTTTTCTGTATAGGTTCTCTGTGGCTCTTCCCTGCCGTTTCTGTGCTTCTGTGCCTTATTTTCTTTGGTATGCCTCTTTCCACTTTCTTTTTTATCTTTCTTCCTATGTTTTGAGGATGTCCTTGAATACCGGCCTTTTTTGTCTGTTTCCGCCTTTCCCTCCTCTACCAGGGCTTCCAGAACATCGTACAGTTCTCTTTTTTCATATTTATCAAGCTGGAGTAGAGAACCTATTTCACGGAAACGCATAGGCTTATATACAGGATCTCCCATCAGCTCTAATATGAACTTCTTTCTTTTTTCCAGATTTTCTATATTTTTCATTTTTCTCCTATCACGCAAAAACACCCCTGCTGATTAACCCAGAAAGCTCCACCGGAGTTTCTTCTGCGTGCTAATGCAGCAAGAGTGCTTCCATTCTTCTGTCCTGATATATGGAATACCGGTCAGATCATGTTCAAAACAATTGACAGTACAAAGAAAAGAACTCCCATGATAATGGTACCCCTTACAAGTCCGCCTTCCATGGAACGTCCTTTATTTCTGCCCCAATAGGTATCTGCAACACCGGCAATAGAGCCAAGTCCCTGCTGCTTGCCCTCCTGCATCAGTACGACTACAGTAAGAGCGATACAATCTATTGCATAAATGACAGTCAGAATAATCTTTAATATATCCACGTGGTTACACCTCCTAATCAGCTAGAGGTTATTTTACCATAGGTAAAACGGGATTGCAAGGTATTTTGCAAAATGGAGACTGATATCTGGAAAGTTCACCAAGCTCCTCCTGTATTCGCAAAAGCTGATTATATTTGGCATTTCTGTCCGACCGGCATGGCGCGCCGGTTTTGATCTGTCCGGCACCGGTGGCTACTGCAAGATCTGCGATAAAGGAATCCTCTGTCTCACCTGATCTGTGGGAAATAACTGCGCGGTATCCTGCATTCTGAGCCATTTTTACCGCATCAAGTGCTTCTGTCACAGTGCCGATCTGATTTACTTTCACCAGGATCGCGTTCGCCACTCCAAGCTGAAGTCCGCATTTAAGCCGTTTGATATTGGTAACAAAAAGATCATCCCCTACAAGCTGTACTTTATCTCCCAGCCTTTCTGTAAGAAGTTTCCAGCCTTCCCAGTCATCTTCCCAAAGCCCGTCCTCGATGGAAACAACAGGAAATTTTTTCAGAAGTTTTTCATAATAGTCTACCATTTCCCCTGCATCCCGCAATATCTCTTTTCCAGCCATCCGGCTTTCCCCCGGAAAATGATAAACGCCTTTTCCCTCATCATAAAGCTCACTGGAAGCAGCATCCATTGCAATAAAAATATCTTTTCCCGGTTCATAACCGGCTTTTTCCACTGCCTCCATAATAAGAACCAGCGCTTCCTCTGTATCCTTCAGATCCGGAGCAAATCCCCCTTCATCACCTACTGCTGTGGAAAGACCTTTCTTCCGTAAGAGAATTTTTAAACACTGGTAGATTTCCACACACATGCGAAGTCCTTCCTCAAAACATCCCGCTCCTGCAGGCATGATCATAAATTCCTGAAGATCTACGGTATTATCTGCGTGCACACCCCCGTTTAAAATATTCATCATCGGTACCGGCATCTGCATTGTATGGCAGCCACCAAGATACTGATACAGCGGGATCCGCAAAGCCTGGGATGCTGCCCTTGCCACTGCCATGGAAATTCCCAGGATCGCATTGGCACCTGTACTGCTTTTGTTCTCTGTTCCGTCTGTCTCAATGAGAAGTTTGTCAATGTTGGCCTGGTTCAGGGCATTTTCTCCAAGAATCGCATCTGCCAGCCTGGTATTTACATTTTCTACAGCCCGTTTCACACCAAGTCCCATATATTCCTCTTTTTTCATGTCCCGAAGCTCCACTGCCTCAAATCTTCCGGTGGATGCCCCGGATGGTACCATTGCCCGTCCTGTGTATCCTTTAAGTCCCATCACTCCCTCTCCTACAGTTACCTCCACTTCCACAGTGGGATTTCCCCTGGAGTCCAGGACTTGTCTTCCATGAACCTGTCTTACAGGCAGATATCGCATCATTTCTGCACCTCCTGATCTGAAAAAATAATACTGCAGCTATCTTTATTTTGTTTTATCTTATGATACTGCTATTTTTTCCTGAATCAGGGTGTTCTATTCCTGTACGAAAGATTTCCGTAGAATATATAGAATGGCATTGTTAAATTTTCTGTATATTCATATATTTTCCAACAATACACAGTCTTAGATAAATTTATATTCGTTTTTTTCAATTTTATTATTGACAAACCGCAAGTTATCTGTTATAGTTTAATCATCAAATAAAACAAACGGAAAACATAATAAAAGTAAAGGAGGACAGACCACCGAAAACTTAAACTTCTTCTCATAATCTAAGAAAGAGAGGTACAAGCCACCAGAAAGTTAACTTAATCTCTACATAATTCAAAGAGGAGGTACAGACCACCAAGATATTAATTCTTAATTCCGTAATCGTTTTATAAATCAGAAAAGGAAGGTACAGTCCATTGGATAATGAAAATTAGCAGAGTCATCGGCAGGATATAAATTAGCTGATGACTCTTTTTTATGTCTTTTTTTCTTTTCTTTACATATGATTAAACAAAGTATTTTCTCCGGGAGGATCATTTTTTCAATGAAATCTCCTTTTTTTTCTCTCCCTTTCCGCCTGTTTCTTCTCTTTTTCTTTTGTTTTGCCGCAGGCGGTGTTACCGGGAAAATTTCATCTTACATAAGCTCCTCTTCTCTGTCACAGAGATATGACTCTTCAGAAATTGCTTCCCTTTCCATAAAAAACGAGAGCTGGGGCCTGGGATTTCAGGAAGAAGGAACACGTCCTGCAGGCAATGCCTCGATTGAAGAACTTTCCCGTTATAATGCATGGTATGCTCAGGATACTGACCAGAAAATCCTTTACCTTACCTTTGACGCAGGCTATGATAATGGAAATATGCCTGCCATTCTGAATGCCTTACATAAGCATCAGGTACATGCCACATTTTTTGTTGTGGGAACACTGATCCGTGAAAAACCGGAGCTGATCCGTGAGATCGCAGATGCAGGCCATACCGTAGGCAACCACACCATGACACACCCGAATATGTCCGGTATCTCCACAATGGAAGCCTTTCAGAAGCAGCTTGAGGATGTGGAGGCGCTTTATAAGGAAGCCACCGGAAAAGAAATGACAAAATTTTACCGCCCGCCCCAGGGAATCTACAGTACGGAAAACTTACAGATGGCAAAAGAACTGGGATATCACACCTTTTTCTGGAGTCTTGCTTATGTGGACTGGTATCAGGATAAGCAGCCTTCAAAAGAAGAAGCTTTTAAAAAACTGCTGGGACGGATCCACCCGGGTGCCATCGTGCTGCTGCACAGCACATCTTCCACCAATGCTTCTATCCTGGATGAGCTGCTGACAAAATGGGAAGAGATGGGATATACCTTCGGAACATTAGAAGAACTTGTGGCATCAGGAGCTGCCTGAAAAAAATCGCACATGATCCAATACATTCTCAGTGCCATAAACACTGATCTTCCCCCTTTTGAATTTTCCGGATAAAAGCACAAAAAATCTGCCCCGTGACTATGTTCTCATATGTCCCGAAGCAGATTTTTCTGTGCTATTGATTTTAGAAGGTGTTCTTCTTATTTAATTGTCTTATTTACTGGACAGCTTTGAATGCTTCATCAAGATCCTGGATGATATCATCGATATTCTCAGTTCCAATGGAAAGACGGATTGTGTTTGGTTTGATTCCCTGATCAAGAAGCTCTTCCTCTGTGCACTGGCTGTGTGTTGTAGTAGCCGGATGGATAACAAGGGATTTTACATCTGCAACGTTTGCAAGGAGTGAAAACAGCTCAAGGTTATCAATGAAATCTTTTGCTTTCTGTGCATCTCCCTTGATCTCGAATGTGAAAATAGAACCGCCACCATTCGGGAAATATTTCTTGTAAAGCTCCTGCTGACTTGGTTCTGTGGATACAGACGGATGGTGAACTTTCTCTACCTGCGGATGGCTGTTCAGGTACTGTACAACTTTCAGCGCATTCTCAACATGACGCTCTACACGGAGAGACAGTGTCTCAAGTCCCTGAAGGAAGATGAAAGAGCTTACCGGTGAAATAGTTGCTCCTGTGTCACGAAGAAGGATTGCACGGATTTTTGTAACAAATGCAGCCGGTCCGCATGCTTTTGTAAAGCTGATTCCATGATAACTCGGGTTTGGTTCTGTCAGAGATGCAAATTTACCGGATCCTTCCCAGTCGAACTTACCTCCCTCTACAATAACTCCACCAATCGTTGTTCCATGTCCGCCAATAAATTTTGTTGCGGAATGAACCACGATATCTGCACCGTACTCAATCGGTCTTACAAGGTATGGTGTTGCAAATGTATTATCTACAACAAGCGGAATTTTATGTTTGTGAGCAATATTTGCGATTGCTTCGATATCTACAACATCAGAATTCGGGTTTCCGAGAGTCTCGATGTAAACAGCTTTTGTATTTTCCTGGATCGCATTCTCTACTTCCTCCAGATTGAAGATATCTACGAAGGTTGTTGTTACTCCGTATGCAGGAAGCGTATGCTCAAGAAGGTTGAAGCTTCCGCCGTAGATGTTCTTCGCAGATACAATGTGATCGCCCTGCTGTGCAAGGTTCTCTATTGTGTATGTGATAGCTGCGGCGCCGGATGCTACTGCAAGTGCTGCGGAACCACCCTCAAGTGCTGCGATCCTCTTCTCGAATACGTCCTCTGTCGGGTTTGTAAGACGTCCGTAAATGTTACCGGCATCTGCAAGTCCGAAACGTGCTGCTGCATGATCGCAGTTGCGGAATACATAGGAGGATGTCTGGTAGATCGGTACTGCTCTTGCATCTGTAACCGGATCCGGATTTTCCTGTCCTACGTGAAGCTGTAATGTCTCAAATTTGAATTTTCTCTGATCTCTTGTAATTTTGCTCATGTGTTTGTCCTCTTTTCTATTATTCTTATATTCGGTGAAATAGTAATCTCTTTTCTTATGATCATCTGCTTATCAGCGACAACAACACATTCGCTTTTCTTCGATAAACACCCTTGTTGACTTCTGTAAAACCTTCATGATTTCCTCCTGATCATCACGTTGCTCACCTTGTTTTGTGTGCTCCGTTTTTTGATGATGCAATCATATCACCCTTTTCCTAGTATGTCAATGGGGTTTATATATTTAGGCTCTCGCCATTATTTATGGCTGGCTATAGATTTTTTTTATAACGCCACCACCTACAACCTCATCTCCGTCATACATTACTACAGCCTGGCCTTTTGTGATGGCTCTCTGGGGTTCATCAAACTTCACATGGAGGATGCCGTCCGGTGTCTGCCATGCAGTTGCAGGCTGCTCTTTATGACGGTAGCGGATCTTTGCAGTAACTCTCCTGGGCTCATTTAAATCTGCCACAGAGATCAGATTTACATTGTCAGCTTCCAGCTCGCTGCTGAAAAGATCACTGTTATCACCCAATACTACAGTATTGGTTTTCGGAGATATCTCGCAGACATAAAGACGGCTGGCTGCCGGGATGCCAAGTCCACGGCGCTGGCCGATGGTATAATGGATGATTCCTTTATGGCGTCCGATATAGTTTCCTTCTTTATCTACAAAATCACCTTCCGGTGTTTTTTTACCTGTATATTTTTCAATAAATTTCGCATAATCGCCATCCGGTACAAAGCAGATATCCTGGCTGTCATGTTTTCTGGCATTGATAAATCCATGCTCTTCGGCAATCACACGGACCTGGTCTTTCCGAAGACCACCAAGAGGAAGTTTTACGTGTGCCAACTGTTCCTGGGTCAGCATGTAAAGCACATAAGACTGATCCTTGGTGTCGTCCACTGCTTTTTTCAGAAGATAGCGGCCTCTGTTGTCATCGTACTCCACTCTTGCATAATGGCCGGTCACAATATAATCGTAGCCGATCTCCTGCATACGATGGAACATTTTATCAAATTTCAGATAACGGTTGCAGTCGATACACGGATTGGGTGTACAGCCGTTTTCGTAAGCCTCCACAAAACGGTCCATAACTTCTGTATGAAAATCTGCGGTAAAATTAAATACATAATAGGGCATATCCATCTGGTAAGCCACGCTTCTGGCATCCTCCACATCGTCCAGGGAACAGCAGGTCTTTTCCCTGTGGACACCGATATCCTCATTGTTATAAAGTTTCATGGTTGCACCGATGCACTCGTCACCGGTTTCTTTTGTCAAAAGAGCTGCCACGGAGCTGTCAACTCCGCCGCTCATTGCTATGATCGCTTTTTTCATTTATATCTTAACCTTTCATTGATGATCTTTTTTCGCACAGCACAAGTCTGAGATTTCGCATCCCACACAACTGTAATTTCGCATTTATTATAATATGGCAAATATTCTTTGTCCACGATTTTTCACCTGGAACCTTTGCTTTGCTTCTTTCCCGCAAGCTGTCTTTGGTATATAATAGAAAATATTTTTCAGAAAAGGATGTGACTATATGAAGCTTTCCCTGTTTTCCACGCTGCGTGGATACCAAAAAGAGTACCTTCCCAAGGATATTTTTTCCGGTATCATCATTGCCGCGGTTTCCATTCCTATCTCCATGGGGTATGCCCAGATTTCCGGGATTCCGGCAGTATACGGACTGTATGGTTCTGTTTTGCCTATCTTACTGTTTGCGCTCTTTTCCACTTCAAGACAGTTTATCTTCGGAGTTGATGCGGCACCTGCTGCCATTGTAGGCGGCGCACTGTCTACCCTCGGCATTGCTGCGGAATCGGAAGCTGCCATGGACTATGTGCCTGCCATTGCACTTTTTGCAGGCCTGTGGCTGTTTGTGTTCTTCCTGCTTCATGCGGACAAGATCGTTGATTTCATCTCTACACCGGTAATGGGTGGTTTTATCAGTGGTATCGCAGTCACCATCATCCTGATGCAGATCCCGAAACTGATGGGAAGCCCGGCCGGTTCCGGTGAGCTTCTGGAGCTGGCAGAGCATATCTTCGCTGCCGCAAAAAAAATCAGTTGGCTTTCTCTCTGCATGGGACTTGGTGCACTGGTACTGATCCGCATATTCAAAAAACTGGCGCCAAAATTCCCCATGGCTATTGCGATCATGGCCCTGGGTGTTTTCTCCACTGTTGTTTTTCATGTGGATGAAAAGGGCGTTGTGCTTTTACAGTCTGTAGAACGTGGGCTTCCTTCCCTGGTGATCCCGAATTTCGGAAATGTTGACCTGACCCAGGCAGCCGGCCGCGGTCTTATGGTTGCCGTTGTCATTATGGCAGAAACCCTTCTTGCAGAAAACACCTTCGCCTTTCGCAATGACTATAAGCTGAATGACCGTCAGGAGATCCTGGCCTGTGCAGCAGGAAACATTGCTGCGGCGGCTGTCGGATGCTGTCCTGTAAACGGCAGTATTTCCCGTACCTCCCTCAATGAACAGTACGGAGGAAAATCTCAGGCTGTTTCCATCACTGCCGGGATCACCATGGCCCTGATCCTTCTTTTTGGCACCGGATTTATCGGATATCTTCCGGTTCCCGTGCTGACAGCCATTGTGATCTCTGCTCTGATGGATGTGGTGGAAACCCATCTGGCTGTACGCCTTTTCAAAGTGAGCCGAACTGAATTTTATATTTTTATGGCTGCCGGTTTCAGCGTGCTCTGCCTCGGAACCATCTACGGCGTTATCATCGGCATCCTGCTCTCTTTCGTAGCTGTGATCCTGAAAGCCACCAACCCGCCACGCTCTTTCCGTGGTATGATTCCGGGCAGAGATATTTATTTTGATCTTTCCAGAAACCGTTACGCCTATCCCATCAAAGGCGTTGTTATTTACCGTTTCAGCGAAAATCTCTTTTTCGCAAATGTAAAGATCTTCCAGGAAGATATTGAAAACAGCATCCGGAAAGATACGAAAGTGGTGATCGTAGATGCCAGTGCCATCAACAGCATTGACGTTACTGCTGCCGACCGGCTGGATGCCATCTCTGCAAGCCTTAAAAAACGTGGAATCCGTTTTTACCTCACCGAACATTCCACACAGATCAATGACCAGCTACGTCAGTTTGGCATCGGTCATATGATCAAGGACGGTATGGTCCGTCGTACCATTCTTGCCGCCTTACATGACGCAGGGATCGAAGCTCCTTATGAACTGGATGTTCCAAAGGAGGACGAGGCAAAACTTCTCCGCCGCAGCATCGCCTTTCTCCCGGCAGAGGAAGAAGATACCCTGGAAGAGTTTGCCTGGGCTTTCGGAGACGACGCAGTAAAAGAGATCGAGGAATCTGTCCACCACATTATCGAACAGTTACACCAGATCCCGGATATCGAACGGCTCTCTGAAGAAGGTCTAGAAGAACTTCTGGATAACTGGCATGGTCTGGGGCTTCTGGATGAAGATGAACTTCTCCGCAGGATCGAGTTACATATGGACGAGCTGCCGGAAGAATTGACTTCCGACAGGAGACTGATCCTTCAGCTTCTGGAAAAACGCCGTAACAAACTGAAAGAGAAAATCCTGGCCGAACACCCGGAAGTTCTGGAAAGGCTGGAACAGCGCAGAAAGAAACTGGAGGAACGGCTGGAAAAACAGAATCCGGAAGCCGTTCAGAAATGGAAGCATTGGAAAGGGGAACATCTCAAAGACTGATTTCCGCATATTCCTCACAGATATTGATAAACTCCTGCATTACAGTGGAAGGCCTGCGGTCTTTTTTCCAGGCAAGAAGGATTCTGGTCTTCAGCTTCTCCTCTTCGATGATCCGGATCGGAAGACCTGTACAGAGGTCTTCCATGGATCTTGGAAAAACAGCAGTTGCAAGACCTTCCTGCACCCAGAGCATGGCATCTCTGGGATCGTCGCAGACACAGAAAATATCCGGCTGGAGATTTTTTTCTCCAAAGGCTTTCATCAGAAATTCTTCGTACCGCCGGTAAATGATAAGAGGGCGTCCGGTCAGTTCCTTAAGGCTGATGCTCTCTTTTTTTGTCCCATTTTCCGAAAACACCGGGGGAAGAACCGCAATCATTGGTTCCTCTGAAAGTTCCAGATAATTTAACCCCTCCAGCTTGATAGGGGTCCGCACCACAGAGACATCAATGATCCCATCCATAAGATAATTAAGAAGTGTAAAGGTAATGGCATCCCGCACCTCAAAGTTAACATCGGAATTTTCCCTGGAAAATCTGGAAATATAAGGCATAATGGTGGTTACTGTGGTTGGCGTGATCCCGATACGTAAGACCTGCTTTTTTCCTGCCTTGGACACTTCCAGCTCTGTGGAGCGGACATAATTTAAAATATTCTCCGTCCTGTCGTAAAGAAGCTTTCCCGCTTCTGTCAGTGTCACCCCCGCCCTGGTCCGCTCAAAAAGCTTCACATTCAGTGTAGCTTCCAGTTGCTTGATCTGGTAGCTTAATGGCGGCTGGGACATATTCAGCCTTCTTGCGGCTTCATGGATACTTCCTGTTGCCGCGATCTCATGAAAATACTCCAACTGTCTGATCTCCATATCTTTCTCCTTCCACATTCTACTGAGCCGCATATTAATGATTTTTTTATTTTTGCAGATACTATAGTTATCTTCCCATAAATTCATGTTTTGTTCAATACAAAATTTATATTATAATACATCAAAAACAATATTATACGTATCATTCCGGAAGGAGTATAATAACAGAGGTTTATTGAATAAAAAGAAAATGGAGGAAAGAAAAGAAAATGCGAACACTCGCAAAATATCTTGTAAACTACAAAAAAGAAAGCATTCTGGCTCCTTTTTTCAAGTTTCTGGAAGTAGTGTTTGACCTGCTGGTGCCTATCGTCATCGCCCAGATCATTGATGTGGGTATTTTACACAACGATCACGGCTACATCGTACAGAAATTCTTTATTCTGATACTGATGGCTGCCGCAGGACTCGCAGTCAGCATCACAGCCCAGTTTTTTGCGGCAAAGGCCAGCGTGGGTTTTGCCACAGAAGTACGGCAGGCAGTATTTGACCACATCCAGAAGCTTTCCTATACGGAACTGGACACACTTGGAACCGATACCCTGATCACCCGTCTGACCGATGATGTAAACCAGGTACAGAACGGTGTAAACATGGGCCTTCGTCTTCTTCTCAGAAGCCCGTTTATTGTTTTCGGTGCCATGGTGATGGCTTTTACCATCAACCTGCGCTGTGCGCTGATCTTCGTAGTTGCTATCCCGATCCTGTTCCTGGTTGTCTTTGTGATCATGTTCTTAAGTATCCCTCTCTTCAAAAAGGTACAGGAACGCCTGGATACTGTCACACGCCTTACCAGGGAAAATCTGACCGGTGTCCGTGTGATCCGTGCATTCTGCCGGGAAGATTACGCAGTTACAGAGTTCGACGAAAGCAACCTTGCTCTCACAAAGCTGAATGAATTTGTCGGAAAAATCTCTGCTCTTTTAAATCCGGCCACTTATGTGCTGATCAACATCGCAACCGTGATCCTGATCCGGACTGCAGGTGTACAGGTCAATCTGGGAAATATGCAGCAGGGTGAAGTCGTTGCCCTTTACAACTACATGGCACAAATGATCGTGGAGCTGATCAAACTCGCTTCCCTGATCATTACCCTGAACAAATCCATGGCCTGTGCAGACCGTGTTGCCGGAATCCTGAAAGTAGATTCCACCATGGCTTACCCGGAGAAAGCTTCCGCACCGGCAATCGCAAAAAACGACTGTGCCGTTGCTTTTGACCATGTGACCTTCTCCTATGCCGGAACCGGTGCACCCAGCCTTTCGGATATCACCTTCTCCGCAAAAAAAGGCTCTACCATCGGAATCATCGGCGGTACCGGAAGTGGTAAATCCACCCTTGTGGATCTGATCGCACGTTTTTATGACGCAAGCTCCGGAACTGTTATCCTGGACGGCCAGAATGTACAGACCTATTCCCAGAACCAGCTCCGAGAAAAAATCGGCGTAGTTCCTCAGAAGGCTGCGCTTTTCCAGGGGACTATCCGCGAGAACTTAAGCTGGGGTCGGGAAGATGCCACAGATGAGGAAATGTGGGAGGCTCTTACCACAGCCCAGGCCCGTGAGATCGTAGAGAAAAAAGAAGGCCAGTTGGATTTCCGCCTGGAGCAGAATGGCCGGAACCTTTCCGGTGGCCAGCGCCAGAGGCTCACCATTGCCCGCGCCCTGGTGAAAAAGCCGGAGATCCTGATCCTGGACGACAGTGCAAGTGCTCTTGACTTTGCCACAGATGCGGCACTTCGTAAATCTCTCCACCAGCTTGGCGGAAATACAACCATTTTTTTGGTATCCCAGAGAGCAGCCAGCATCCGTCAGGCTGATCTGATCCTGGTACTGGACGACGGCCAGCTCGTCGGAAAAGGAACTCATCAGGAGCTGGTTTCCACCTGCGAAACTTACCGCGAGGTCTTTTTCTCACAGTTCCCGGAAGAACGGATCAAATATGAAAAAGCAGCCGGAAAGGAGGTTATGGCATGAGCACAACAGACAAAAAATCTCAAAACAAAAACAGCATGGCCACCTTCTTCAAAGTACTCCGCTTTATCGGAAAATACCGTTTCCTTCTTGTATTAAGTGTGATCCTTGCTGCAGTTACCGTAATTTTACAACTGTATGTTCCCGTACTTTTCGGTTATGCCATTGATGAGGTAGTTGCTGCCCATGAAGTTAACTTTAGCAGAATGGGATTCTATCTTTCCCGTATTCTTGTCATGATCCTGCTTTCCGGTATTACCACCTGGATCATGAGCATCATCAACAACCGTATGACCTACCGCACAGTGCAGGATATCCGGGCCAAATCCATCCGTCATATCCAGAAACTTCCGCTGTCCTACCTGGACGGACACAGCACCGGTGATATCATCAGCCGTGTCATTGCGGATACGGATATTCTTTCCGATGGTATGCTTCTTGGATTTACACAATTGTTTTCCGGTATCATCACCATCATCGGAACTTTGATCTTCATGTTTTCCAAAAACGTGTGGATCACACTGATGGTCATTGTCCTGACTCCGGTGAGCTTTTTTGTGGCAAAATTCATCTCCTCCCATTCATTCCAGATGTTCCGCGCACAAAGTGATGCCCGCGGACGCCAGACTGCACTGATCGAGGAAATGATCGGAAACCAGAAAGTGGTTCAGGCATTTGGCTATGAAAACCGCGCCTCAAAACGTTTCGCCTCGATCAACGAGGAGCTTCGGAATGCCAGCCAGAACGCTGTTTTTTACAGCAGTCTCACCAACCCGTCCACACGATGTGTCAACAACATCATTTATGCAGGCGTGGCTCTTGTAGGTGCATTCCTGATCCCGGGCGGCCATCTGACTGTGGGGGGACTTTCCGTACTGCTTGCTTATGCCAACCAGTACATGAAACCATTTAATGACATCAGCTCCGTAATTACAGAGCTTCAGAACGCTCTGGCCTGCGCCACCAGGATCTTTGATCTTCTGGAAGAAGAACCGGAAAGCCCGGATCCGTCCGGAGCTCTTAATGATGTAAAAGGTGCCGTGGATATCCGGAATGTTTCTTTCCGCTATGAAGAGGACAAGCCTCTCATCGAGGGATTTAACCTCCACACAAAGCCAGGCCGGCGGATCGCCATCGTAGGTCCTACCGGCTGTGGTAAGACAACCTTTATCAACCTGCTGATGCGGTTTTATGACGTCACCGGCGGAAGTATTTCCGTAGACGGAAAACCCATCACCGAAGTTTCCAGACATGCCCTTCGCGGAAGCTATGGCATGGTTCTCCAGGATACCTGGATCAAACATGGAACTGTCCGTGACAACATCTGTATCGGAAAACCGGACGCTTCTGATGAGCAAGTGATCCAGGCAGCAAAAATGTCTCACAGTTGGGAATTTATCCGCCGTCTTCCAAATGGCCTGGATACCATTCTTTATGAAGACAGCTTAAGCCAGGGACAGAAACAGCTTCTCTGTATCACCCGTGTTATGCTGTGTCTGCCACCGATGCTAATCCTTGACGAGGCAACCTCCAGCATTGATACCCGAACCGAAATGCTGATCCAGGAAGCCTTTGACCGGATGATGCAGGGCAGAACAAGTTTCATCGTTGCCCACCGTCTCTCTACAATCCGTAATGCAGATGAGATCCTGGTTATGAAAGACGGAAGCATCATTGAGCAGGGAAATCATGAAGAACTTATGGCAAAAGACGGTTTCTATCACAATCTTTATAACAGCCAGTTTGTGAAGATTTCTGAATAAAATATTTATTTGCAGAATTTAAAAATCTCCGGATCACAGTTTTTCTGTGCCGGAGATTTTTTATACAAAAACGGTACTTACCCCTGCTGCCCTGGCTTCTGCCTCGATATCTGACCAGTCATATGCAGTCAGGATAATGATCGGTGTATCATCACCAAGGCTGCGAATCTGGCGGGTAACTTCAATACCATTCATATCCGGCAGACGCCAGTCGATGATATAAGCGTGAAACGCATCTCCCAGTTCCACAGACTGCCGTGCACGGAGAACAGCTTCCTTGCCGGAAAGTGTCCATTCCGAGCGCATTCCAACCTTTACAAGCATCTTTGTCACACTGTCGCAGGTATTAAAGTCATCATCTACAACCAGTGCCTTAAGGCCTTCCAGCTCTGCGATCTTCTCTGTATGGTGCTGCTGTTCAGACTGAATCCGAAATGGCAGACGGACAATAAATTCGGTGCCTTTGCCCTGTTCTGTCCTGACCTCAATGGTTCCGCCCATCATATCCACAATATTCTTGGTGATGGCCATGCCAAGTCCTGTGCCCTGAGTCCTGCTGACTGCGGAAGTACGCTCCCTCTCAAAAGGAGAAAAGATCTTCTGTACAAATTCCTGACTCATACCGATTCCGTTATCCTTTACCCGAATCTCATACAGTTCACTGCCTTTTACTGTCCCCGGATACTGTTTAAGCCGGACGGAAACCGTTCCTCCTGCCGGTGTAAACTTAATCGCATTGGATAATAGATTCAGCAGTACCTGGTTCAGAAATGTACCTTCCTCCACATCGATTCCTGTGGGGATTCCATTCATTTTTCTTTTATCCCTCTTTATAGGAGACCATGGGGTATGCAGTTTCAGAATCATTTCTTGCAACTGGCTGCCATTTCACAGTTCCTCTGACTTTTATGTCACAGACCTTCGTCTGCTTTGCTCATAAATATTGTTATTATAACACTTCATATTTTCTTATGTCTATATTTTGCGTGTTAAAATAAAAAAACTGTAAATATTAAAAAAACTCCTGAAGACATCTTTTTGTATACGATATGCTCTCTTCCAGGCAAACAAGCTTTCTTGTTCCACCTGTATATCCGGAAGAGAGTATATCAAGCTGATTTCTATGTATACCTGACTGTTTTTTTATGATATAATTTCTTATATATTATCAGGATCAAAAGTTGTTTATCTCTTACATAATATGATTTCTCAACCCCGCCAGACATAAGGAAGAATCAAGAATTATAAACCAAAAGATTTTACTGAGTTATTAGATGTTTCTGTAAAAATGCTTAAAAGCTGGGAGCAGAATTGACCCGGGGCTGAGGGACTTTGCAGTTTTGTCAAATGGATGTGTATACAGAAATATCAATAAAACAACACAGATCAGAGAACTTCAAAAGCAATTAAGACGGGCACAGCGAACGCTTTCCCGTTAATATGATAACTTAAAGAAAGGAGAACCCACTCAGAAAGCAGATTCCCGATGTAAATATGTTTAATCACATTTCGAGTGGCAAGATGTGTCTTATGCGTATCCAGTATTTACATATTAAAAATTTCCGCTATATCCGTGATCTTGAGATCCGTGATATCGAAAGTGCCCTGATCCTGGTAGGCCAGAATAATGTAGGAAAAACTGCTGTTCTAAGTGCTCTGTGCGCTCTTGGCGGACAATATGAAATTCAGGCTTCAGACTTCAATGAAAAAAAACAGAATGTGGAAATCGATGTCTCTCTGGCTATCTCACAGGAAGACCTGAAACTCCTGCATCGCCTCCGAATCGTCAGTTCTTACAGACGCCAGGAAGCATGGCTTCGGGATTTCTCCAAAAAGCTTCCTTCTTTTCGGGATGGCATCCTTACTTTTTCTTATATTGTAAATTACAATGGACGTATCCTGTGGAATGACGGATATCACAAAACAAACCCTGTTATTTCAGAAGTATTTCCAAAAATCTATTACCTGGACAGTCAGAGAGACCTGGAAGGACTGCAGGAACAGCTTCTCTCTTTTATGGAGGATGACCTTCTTAACCAGATGCGGGCTGATACCTGCCTTTTTGACCGTTCCAAAAAATGTAATCACTGTTTTTCCTGTATCGGCCTCATCAATAAACAGACCCCTGAACAGCTTAATGCTTTTGAGGCAGAAAAGCTTCTGGAATATAAGCTTTATCAGCTAAATCTGGATTCTTTCTCCGGAAAAGTAAATGAATATTTCCACAAAAACGGTGGTTCTTCCGGCAAAATACGTTACGAACTTACCTGCAATACAGACCGCATATTCCAGGTAAATGCCTGGCTGGAATCAAAGGGACATCCGGACATCGAACCCGTATCCATCCTGGGAAAGGGTATGCGAAGTATCTATCTTCTTTCTCTTCTGGAGGCCTATCTTGAGGATGATGAGCGGGTTCCCGGAATGATCCTTATGGAAGATCCTGAAATCTTTCTTCACCCAAGCCTGCAGAAAAAAGCCAGTGAGATCCTGTACCGTCTTTCCCGGAAAAGTCAGGTGATCTTTACCACCCATTCTCCAAATCTGCTGTTCCAGTTTAACAGCAAACAGATCCGTCAGATGATCCTGGACGAAAGTGGATATTCCGTAATACGTTATCCAGCCAATCTTTCTGTCATTTTGGATGATCTGGGATTTTCGGCCAGTGATCTTCTGAATGTAAGCTTTGTATTTATTGTGGAAGGGAAACAGGACAAAAGCCGTCTTCCCCTTCTCCTTTCCAGATACTATTCGGAGATTTATGATCAGGAGGGAAATCTCTCACGGATTTCCATTATCTCCACAAACAGTTGTACGAACATCAAGACTTACGCCAATCTGAAATATATTAACCAGACATATCTCCGGGATCATTTTCTGATGATCCGGGACGGAGATGGCAAAGATCCCCATGCATTGGCTGCCTCTCTCTGTAAATATTACGATGAACGGAACAAAGTGGACGCAGACCGGCTTCCGAGAGTTACACCGGAGAATGTGCTGATCCTTAAGTACTATTCCTTTGAAAATTATTTCCTTGATCCGGAAGTTATGGCAAAAATCGGTGTTCTCCGCAATGCGGAGGAATTTTATGAGATATTCTGGAAAAAATGGCTGGAATATCTTCACCGCCTTAAAAGCGGTCAGCATCTGATCGAGATCCTCGGACGTGATCTTACCGGACCTGAAGATGTAAAATCTCATATGGAGGAAATCCGCATTTACATGCGGGGTCATAACCTTTATGATCTCTTTTATGGCCGTTACCGTAAAAATGAAGAAGAAATATTAAAAGCATATATAGAGGTCGCCCCCAGAAATACTTTTAAAGATATTCTGGATGCTGTTGACCAATTCGTTTATTTCGAAAACCGAAAATTATAGAAAAATCAGGCGGATATTGCACTCCGCCTGATCGTATATTCAAAAAACTTATTTTTCGATCAGAATCTTACAAAGATTTTTCCCAGAGAATCTTTGCAGGATGGATACCTGTAAGCTGGATACTTTTTTCATCCGGCTGACTGCAGCCTGCATAGATTTCAAACAGTCCTCCCTCTTCTTTCCGGATCCCATTATCATCTACAACCGTAAATGCATTTTTCCACAGAGGAATGGAAATCTCCAGAGTTGCCCCGGCCCGGATAAAAATCCTCTGAAAACCGGACAATGCCGGATTAGGAATTGCACAGGAACTGTCCAGATTCTTTACATATATCTGAACAACCTCCTCTGTATCCCAGGTACCTTTATTTTGTACACGGACTTCCGCTGTGATCCCTTCATCTGTCTTCCGTATTTTCAGATCATTCACTGCAACTTCACTGTAAGTAAGACCATATCCAAATGGGTACTGCGCTTTCCCCTTCATATAACGGTAAGTCCTCCCCTTCATGGAGTAGTCCGTAAATTCAGGCAGTTCCTCAAGAGATTCATAAAAAGTTACCGGAAGCTTACCAGACGGAGAAGCCTCTCCAAACAAAACTCTTGCTGCAGCCTTGCCGCCCTGGCATCCCGGATACCAAAGAACTATTACCGCATCAAAATGCTCTGCTGCATAACTTAAATCAATATCACTGCCTGCCATAAGACAGAGTACAACAGGTTTTCCGGTTTCTGCCACAGTTCTCATAAGCTCCCGCTGTATTTCAGGAAGTTTCAGGTCTTCTTTATCTCCGGACGCATAACTGTTTCCGGTGTCTCCTTCTTCTCCCTCCATAGTTTCATCCAGGCCTACACAAAGAATTACAACATCACTGTTTTCCGCAACTGTTTTGGCCTCTGCAAGGCGGTCTCTTGTAAGACTCAGAGCCTCAGTTCTGTCTCTGAACAGCTCACATCCAATGGAAGTAAGAACTCTCACATCCTCTTCCAGATAATCCTGAATTCCCTCCTGAAGAGTAATATATCTGGATGCAGTTCCATGATAATTTCCAATAAGAGCTCTGCGGCTGTCCGCATTGGGTCCAATAATACCTACTGTTTTCAGATTCTCTTTTTTCAGAGGAAGAAGCCCGTTATTTTTCAGAAGTACAAAGCTCTCCTCCGCTGCTTTTTCTGCAATTTTCAAATGCTCTGGTGATTCCACCTCCATATAGGAAATCTGATCGTAAGGGTTTTCTTCAAATAATCCCAGCAGATATCTGGTGGTAAATAACCGGACTGCAGCCCTGGTGATGGTCTCTTCAGTTACAAGGCCCTTCTCATACGCCTTCATGATGTGAAGATAAGTGTTTCCACAGTTAAGATCACAACCATTATTAATAGCAAGAGCTGCGGATTCAAATGCTGTATTGGTAACCATATGATGTTCATGAAAATCCCGGATTGCCCAGCAGTCTGATACAAAATGCCCCTGAAATCCCCAGTCACCGCGAAGCTTCTTCTGCAATGCAGGACTTCCGCAGCAAGGTTCTCCGTTTGTGCGATTGTAGGCTCCCATCACAGCCTCCACTCCAGCTTCCTTCACCAGACCTTCAAAAGCCGGAAAATATGTCTCTTCCATATCTTTTGGGGATGCTTTGGCATCAAAGTCATGACGCAGAGCCTCCGGTCCGGAATGTACTGCAAAGTGTTTGGCACAGGCTGCTGCCTTCATTGTCCCGCCATCTCCCTGAAGATTCTTTACAAAAGAGATTCCCAGCTCCCTGGTAAGGTAAGGATCCTCTCCATAGGTTTCCTGTCCTCTTCCCCATCTGGGATCACGGAATATATTCACATTGGGTGACCAGAAAGTCAGTCCCTTATAGATGTCCCTGTCCTCTTTACCTGAACAGGCATTATATTTTGCTCTTCCCTCTGTGGCTATAATATCTGCCATTTTTCCGATAAGATCACGGTCAAAAGTTGCCCCCATTCCGATCGCCTGCGGAAAAACCGTTGCCTGTCCTGCCCTGGCTACTCCGTGCAGCCCCTCATTCCACCAGTTATAAGCCGGAATCCCCAGCCTCTTAATAGCCGGTGCATCATATCTTAGCTGGCTGGCTTTCTCCTCCAGTGTCATCTGAGACACCAGCTTCTCTGCTTTCTCTCTTGCTTCTTCTCTGTTCATAAAAACCTCCCAGTCCCTTGGTTATTTCAGTTCTTCCCATACATCCGGAAACATCTCCACACACCGTTTCAGAATCCCCTGCATATAGGCAATGGCAATTCCGTAATTGGTAATAGGAATGTGCTGATCTTTTGCACATTTCTGGCGATAACGCATTTCCCGTTCATTTAACATACAGCCGCCACAGTGAATGATAAGACAATATCCGGAAAGATCCTCCGGAAATTCTCTCCCTGAAGAATATTCAAATTCTATCTCTTTTCCTGTATAACTGCGTATCCACCTGGGCAGTTTCACTGTTCCGATATCATCGCACTGTCTGTGATGGGTACATCCTTCAGAAATCAGAATCCTGTCCCCGTCCCGGAGTCTGTCCAATGCCGCTGCCCCTGCTGCCACAGTCTTTAAATTACCCTTAAGTCTGGCAAAGAGAATAGAAAAAGATGTAAGCCAGATATCATGGGGTGTTTCCCTGCTGACTCTGGCAAACACCTGACTGTCTGTGATCACCATCTTCGGCTTTTTCCCAAGTTTTGACAAAGTCTCCTGTAAGGCATCTTCTTTTACTACAATGGAAACTGCATTGGATTCCAGAATATCACGGATGGTCTGCTGTTGCGGAAGGATGAGTCTGCCCTTGGGCGCAGCTTTATCAATGGGAACTACCAGAACCACAAAGTCGGAGGGTTTCAGAAGATCCGCTACCAGACGGACTTCCGGTTCCTCTGTCACAGCAATGGCAGCTATCTTTTCTTTCAGTTCATATATATTCCATCCTGTAGCAGCACTTGCATAAATAAAAGGCTCTGCCTTTTCTTCCTGTCTGTCTTTCTCGTTAAGAAGATCTGCCTTATTATATACCACCAGATAGGGAATCTCCTTTTCTCTAAAAAGATCTGTCAGCTCCTGATCTGCAATACTTTTCCCCACAGTAGCATCTACAACAAGAACTGCAACATCCACCCTGTTCAGTACCTGTTTTGCCTTTCTGACCCGAAGCTCTCCCAAATGTCCCTCATCATCAATTCCAGGCGTATCAATGATCACTACCGGTCCTACAGGCAGCAGCTCCATAGATTTGCTCACCGGATCCGTAGTGGTTCCCTTCACATCCGATACCACAGATAACTCCTGTCCGGTCACCTTATTGACAATACTGGATTTACCTGCATTTCTTCTGCCAAAAAAGCCGATATGTACACGATCAGCCGACGGTGTGTCATTCATTCCCATAGCTTATACCTCCCATGCATTGGATATCTGCTTCCTCATTCTTACTCACACAGTATGATTATTCTGATTTTATCATATATTCACTATTATTTAAATAAAAAAAACAGATTATCTATATAATCCGACAGTATTTATGATCCGGCAATATATATTTTACCACCGTATATTTATACGTAAAAAAACTGGAAAACCTTGTTCTATAAGGCTTCCCAGTTTTTTTATAGCAGGGGATGAGAGAATCGAACTCCATGTTCATCCCTGAAAAATCCTCATAAATCAAGGCTTTTCGTCTATTCCGAACTCTTATTTTTGGTACCCTCTGGTACCCTGTGTTTATCGTGCTAGAAATTAACAGCATTGTTAATCTGCTTCAA
>CAKROW010000014.1 GCA_934373235.1 uncultured Blautia sp.
TATATACATATACTCTTCCCTGGGATTTAAAAATTCCTGCACATTTACAGGTTCTCCTGTTTCATTAGGTGTGGAAAGTTTCTTGGGAAAACGTGTCTCATTATGGTCGATCACATTCATGGCAGTCTGAAGGATATTTCCACTGCACCGGTAGTTCACATCCAGAAGTACTGTATGGGCACCTCTGTAGTCCTGAGGAAAATTAAGCATGATCTCCGGTCTTGCTCCCCGGAAATGATAGATAGACTGGTCATCATCCCCAACAACAAAAAGATTGTTCTCCGGTTCTGCCAGCATCCGGATCACATCATACTGTACAGGATTGATGTCCTGAAACTCATCTACCAGAATATACCGGAATTTCTTCTGCCACGCTCCAAGAATATCCTTCCGCTTACGCAAAAGCTCATAGCAGCTTAAAAGCATATCGTCAAAATCCAGCTTTCTCCGCTCATTCAGAGCTTTTCTGTAACCGCAGAATATCTGCCGGAAAATTTCATCCGGACAGCAGGATGCATAATAATGTTCAAGAGGAATCCTTCCTCCCTTCACAATGCTGATCTCTTTGGATACATCCTCCACAAAATCACCCTCCTGCGCCTGCTCCGGAGCATGATTCAATACCAGTTCTTTAAGGATACTGTATTTTTCCTCCTCGGAAAGGATATTCCCTGCATCCAGACCATAAGCCTGTTTCAGAATACCGTAAAATACACCGTGAAACGTTCCAAAGGTCACACCTGTCCTTACAGCTTTTGTAAATTTCAGGAATCGTTCCTTCATCTCCAAGGCCGCAGCTTTTGAAAAAGTTACCACCAGAATGGAAGCCTCAGGTATCTTCCCGTCGTTTATCATTTGTGCGGTTCTCTCTACAATAACGGAAGTTTTCCCCGAACCGGGGCCTGCCAGAACCATCATAGGCCCTGACAGGTGGGCGATCGCCCTTTTCTGAGATGGATTAGGTATCATTCTTTCATTATTTCTCCAGCTTCTCGATTGCTGCACGTACACGCTTCAGAGTCTCATCCTTGCCGATGATCTCCATGATCTCTGTAGCACCTGCAGGTGTCATCTGCTTGCCGGAAACTGCTGTACGGAGAGGCCACATTACATAACCGTTCTTATAGCCTTTCTCTTTGACAAATGCGCTTAAAGATGCAAACAGCGGATCATTGGTGTAATCTTCCTGTGCTTCAAGAACCGGCAGAACTTCTTTTAATACTGTAAGGGAAGTTTCTTCTGTTGTTTTCATCTTCTTATGGCAGTACATGGCAGAATCATACTCGGGAACCTCCTGGAAGAAATCTACCAGCGCAGGGATATCCGGAAAGATCTCAATCCTTGTCTGAACCATAGATGCGATCTTCTTAAAGTCAAAATCCTTCTTAAGGACTTCCTGAAGATACGGCAGTGCTCTCTCATAGAAAGCTTCCGGATCCATCTTCTTGATGTATTCGCCGTTCATCCATTTAAGCTTCGGAACATCAAATACTGCCGGTGATTTGTTGATGTGATGGTAATCAAATGCCTCCACAAGCTCCGGAAGTGTAAAGATCTCACGGTTATCCTGTGAACTCCATCCCAGAAGTGCCACATAGTTGATCACTGCCTCCGAAACAAAGCCCTGGTCAATAAGATCCTCGTAAGAGGAATGTCCACATCTCTTTGAAAGTTTCTGATGGTTCTCATCAGTGATCAGCGGACAGTGGACATAAACCGGGATCTCCCATCCAAATGCCTCATAGATACGGTTATATTTCGGTGCAGAGGAAAGATACTCATTACCTCTTACAACATGAGTGATCCCCATAAGATGATCATCAATAACATTTGCAAAGTTATATGTGGGATATCCGTCAGATTTGATCAGGATCAGGTCTTCCATCTCCTCATTATTAACAGTGATATCACCGTAGATCACATCATGGAATGTAGTAGTTCCTTCTGTAGGCATATTAAAACGGATAACATGCGGCTCGCCTGCATCCAGTCTGCGCTGAACCTCCTCCTTGGAAAGGTGAAGACATCTCTTGTCGTAAATGGAAATCTCCTTACCTGCAACTGTACGTTTCATGCTCTCCAGCTCTTCCTTACCACAGAAACAGTAGTATGCATCCCCCTGGTCAATAAGCTGCTTTGCATACTTTAAATACATACCGGATGCCTGACGCTCGCTCTGGACATAAGGACCTACACCGCCATCCTTATCCGGACCCTCGTCATGAAGAAGGCCTGTCTTCTGAAGAGTACGGTAAATAATATCTACAGCACCTTCCACATAACGCTCCTGGTCTGTATCCTCAATACGGAGGATAAAATCTCCTCCCTCATGCTTTGCGATCAAATATGCATACAGGGCAGTTCTTAAGTTTCCCACATGCATCCTGCCTGTAGGGCTTGGTGCAAATCTGGTTCTGATCTTTGTCATCTTTTTTCTCCTCTATTTTCATTTTAATTCTTCTCTGGAAAATCAAACCTTATTATATACCTAAAGTCTTTGAAATGTCCATATCTATGACGCAAAAAATCCCCTGAGACACCACCGTCCCAGAGGATTTATCTTTGAATAAATGTTCTTATGCCTCTACGCCTTTATTCTTCAGGTACTCGATCACATCACCTACTGTAGCAAGGTCTGTAAGCTCCTCAGCAGGGATCTCTACATTGTACTCATCCTCAAGAGCCATAACCAGCTCAAAAAGATCAAGGGAATCTGCTCCAAGATCATCCTTAAAGGATGTATCCGGTGTAATTGTGGATGCCTCACAGTTCAACTGATCTGCAAGCATTTCTTTCATTTTTTCTAACATGGTCTTCTTCTCCTTTTATTTACAGAGCTTATCTGTTTCCTCTTTTTGATGGAAAGTATATAATCTGTCCTGCCACTTGTCAAGAGTATTTGCCAAAATAATTATTTTATTTTAAAATATTTTGTGTTTCAAAGTAATCCAGGGCTGCTGCCTTGATCTTTCAGTCCTGAAAACGGATCCTTCTGGATACGCTTAAAGCGATTCCCATTTCCATCATCAGGAACAGGATAGACGTACCTCCGTAACTGATAAAAGGCAGGGTAACACCGGTATTGGGAAGAAGGTTCAGAACTACTGCCGTATTCAGGATAACCTGCAGGGCAATGTGGATGAACACTCCGCTTACCAGCATGGAACCATAAAGATCCGGTGCATTCTGTGCAATAAAAAACAGTCTGTACAGAAGATAGGCAAACAGTACCAGTACCAAAATACCACCAAAGATCCCCAGTTCTTCACAGATAATGGAAAAGATCATATCATTTTGTGCCTCCGGAATACTTCCAAGTTTCTGGATACTGTTTCCCAGGCCTCTTCCAAAAAAGCCGCCGGAGCCTATGGCATAAAGTGCCTGAAGCGTCTGATAACCTCCATTATCCGAATATTTCTCCGGATCCAGCCATACAAGAATTCGCTGCAGACGGAAATTATCGCTGTTATCCATGGATGCCGCCAGGATGGAAACGCCTACAACAGCCACCACGAGCACTGCACCTCCGAGAATAAGAAAAATCCTGAGCTTTGGATGCGCAATAAAGATCATTCCCACTGTGATTCCAAAAATAATGATCGCTGTACTTAAATTATCTGTCAGAATGTATGCTCCAAGTGCCAGAGCACCGCCTATACATCCGAGAATCATACATGCCTTCAGAGTCTTTACCCTTCTTCCCATACTGACGATCATATAGGACATCATCATAATAGCTGCGATCTTGGCAACCTCCGCAGGCTGAAAGTTAACAGGGCCGATATAAAGCCATCTGGTAGCACCATGGGAATTATGTCCCAGAGGGGTTCTTACCAGTGCCATCAGGCCAAGCGAAGCCACATAGACCACAGTAGTAAAAGGAATCAGGATATGATAATCAAAAAGGGAGATCACCAGTGCCATGGCAATACATGCCACGCTGATCAGTGCCTGCTTTTTGAAATAAAACATGTCACTTCCATAGTTGATCTTCGCCATATAGGAGCTGGTACTGTACAGCATGACCAGACCAAAACATATAAGAAGTACGATCACGGCTATAAGGTTGTAATCATAATAGTCTGCTTTCCACAGGATCAGATTTTTTACGGCTTTTTTCTTAGGCCGTTTATTACTCATTTTATCACCAACGCTTTCTGTTTCTGCGTATTTTTTGTAAACTTCTCATATTATAGCATGGTTCTTTTTTGCATACAAGGACAGGAAGCATTCCTGTGATACAAAAAGAATCCTGCTTGCAGGATTCTCCGCCTGCGGCGACATTTACCTCTCCGCCGCAGGGCGCTCCTGCCCGGAGGGCTTTTTTATTTCATTGGAACATTACGGAGTAATCTCCAATGAAATAAAAAATCCGGATTCAATGCTGAACCCGGATTCATCCTATAGTGGACCTGAGGGGAATCGAACCCCTGTCCGAAAGCCTATTCATCAAGGCATCTCCCATCACAGTCGCTGTTTTGACATTCCCTCCACCGCACGCCCACCGACAGGCTTACTGTTTCAGTAGCTTCATAATACATCTACCGGGGCAAAGCTTACCCGGCAAGGTTTCTCACATAGTCGACGCCAGGATCCTGATGTGTGAGTGCATCAGGGCTGACGAGCAGCTTAGGCTGCTAACGCTAACTTATTGTCTGCGTTTATATTTAGTTTCCCGGTTGGTACGCAGTCCAGGAGTCTGCGGATGGCTTCCCTAACTTCAAAACCCCCGTCGAAACCAGTACAAGCCCTTACGACTTATGGTGATGCAGCCCTTCTGCATCTTCTGGTGGACAGACGACTTGTCATTAGCTTTATTGACTGTGTTTTATTATACGGATGTTTTTTATATGTGTCAAGGGGTGATTTTTGCAAACCACCCCCTGACATTATACGATCTGATAAGATCTTATCTCATATTTAAACCTGCTGCCTTGCTCCAGGAACCATAGTAGGTTCTGGAACCGATCTTTTTGTATGCACGGATACGTACATAGTATTTCGTCTTTGCAAGGTTACTTAAGTTTACTGCATTGTAGCTTGCGCTCTTTGTAAGTGTCTTCGCTCCTCTGAAGCTGGAATTTCTGCTGTACTGGATCTGGTATCCGGAAACGCCTTTCTGCTTGTTCCATACCACGATTGCTCTCTTTGAGGAAAGCTTGGCTGTGGTAAGGGATGTATGTCTCCTTGGAACTACGATCACTGTACAGGATTTCTTTTTGCCGCTTCCGTCCTTGGCTGTTGCTGTGATTACGGTTTTACCCGGAAGCTTGGCTGTCACTTTACCGGATGCACTTACTGTTGCAACGGAAGTATTGCTGGACTTCCAGGTTACGGATTTGTTGGATGCGCTGCTTGGAGAAACCACTGCCTTTAAGGTTGTGGATGTGCCTGCTGCAAGCTGTTTCTTTCCTGAGATGGACAGGGAGGAAACTTTCACATTGGAAGCGGTACGGTAGGATGCTTTGATCTGGTAACGGCCGCAATTGTCACCATATGGACGAATCTTAATGTAATATGTTCCTCTATTCAAAGTTTCTTCATATGTTCTGACTAACGGAGCTTCTTCCGAAGCATAATATACTTCCTCTTCCTTTAATACGATGCTATCCTTATTATATATAGTATAGTAAGCATCTTTTATTCTGCCTGTATATGTAAATTTTACTTTCTGCCTGAAAGGAACTGTAATTTTATAAAAATCACATCTGTCAGTCATGGATAAAAATCCCATGATTTTTACATTTGGTCTCAGATTTCTGGCTGTTTCAAATCCATCATTCGGTTCTACTTCCTGGTTATTTGCCACTGTTAAGCTGGCCTTTAGTTTATAATCACCCTTATTTGAACCATATGGATATACCTTTATGAAATATTTTCCGGCTTCCAGAGCAAGATCATTCGATGACGTTTTTGGATCCCTCTCATCAGAATAATATACTTCTGTTTTCCAGAACAAAGTTTCCAGATCTTTATCCCAAACTTCAACATAAGCATCTCTGATACTCCAGCCCTGATACATTACATGAAGATATCCTGCCTTTGGAACTGTAACTGTCCAAAAATCCACCCCACCTTCACTGATGTTTCCACTTGCCCATGCATTATTCAATGCCAATGTCCGGTTTGCTGCCTGGGCCTTCACTCCCGGCACAAGCATTAATGCCAGAAACAGCATCAATGGTGCAAGCCACCGAAAAATTCTTTTTTCTTTCATTCCTTCTTCCTCCTTTTTATTTTTCGATAACTCTATTATAAAGTTTGCTGACTGTTTCCGTCAACTATATACGAGTTTTTTCCCATTATTTTGCAAAAGCTCCGCTACATTTTTATATGCAGCAGAGCTTTTTGCTTTCTTATTTTATATAGGTTTTTGATACTTTGCTCCAGGCACCGTAGTAGGTTTTTTTGCCCAGTTTGTAGTAGGACTGGACCCGTACATAATAATTGGCTTTCTTCAGGTTTTTCATTCTGGCAAACTCCAGGTATTGCTGTTTCCTGTATATGGTTTTTGCTCCTTTGAAGTTTTTGTTTCTGGAATACTGGACACGGTATCCTGTGACGCCTTTCTGGTAATTCCATACTACGAACATCTTTCTGCCGCCTGTAGATACAGCTTTTACAGAAGATGCCTGTGCAGGGTAGATCATCAGTTTACAGGTACCCTTCACCTTGCTTCCGTCTTTTGCTTTTACTGTGATAGTGACTTTGCCCGGTTTCTTTCCTGTAACTTTTCCATTTGCATCTACAGTTGCAACAGATTTATCACTGCTGGACCAGGTTACATCTTTGTTTACTGTGTTGGATGGGGTAAATACCGCTTTCAGCTTTGCAGATTTCTTTGCGGCAAGTTTTGCCGGGGCTTTTACGGTGATCTTTCTGGCTTTTATGCCTTCTGAGGAGTTGGTAATAAAGCTTAAAAGATAGCGTCCGCTGTTACCATATACTCCCCCCCTCACTATGATATAATAATTTCCAGCTTCCAGAACTCTCTCATCCTGGTAAATACATGGATTATTTTCTCCTGTATTATGAGTATCATAATTATTCAGCTTTATACTTCTGAAATCATTATCATACATATAAATATCGGAGTCCTCTATATAAGTTGTCCACCGAATAGACACAGCCTGTTTTTTGGGAAGAGTCACTTTGTAGCAGTCCCGTTCGTCCGAATATGTGCAAAATCCGTAGATCATGGTATTATGCTTCAACGGCATGGCTGTTTCAAATGTATCATTTGGTTCTGTTTCATTATTGCTTACTGCTTTGAAGGAAGCTTTCAGGGCATAGGCAACTTCTGTTTTATCACTGCTGCGGAGTTTTTGCACCTTAAGCTCATAATTTCCCGGTTCCAGTCCCATTGTTTCTGTAACAGTGGTTTTCTGGTCTTCTGCTACTAACCCTCCGGCTGTTTTTTTGATGTCAGAGTCAATTTTACTGACTTCCACATACACTCTGTCCTCTGACTGTTGTGTATAATCAATAGTAAGGATTCCTTTACTTCCTACTGAAAAATTATAACGATCTTCCTCTTCGCCAATACTTCCTGTAACCCAGGTGTCATTTAACTCCAGTGTTTTATTTCCTTCCTCTGCATGGATCATACTTACAGGAAACAACATTGCACAGCAAAGCAGACTTAATAAAGCTATGATATACATCCATCTGTTTTTCTTCATTAACAGTCCCTCCTTTTGGAAGCTTTTCATAATCCATCCCGCATATTATCTCACTTTCACAGCAGATGCCTTACTCCAGTCTCCGTAGTAAGTTTTCTTTCCGATCTTATAATACGCCTGGATGCGGACATAATATTTCTTTCCCTTTGCAAGCTTTCCGATACTTGCAAATTCCAGTATTGGTTTTCTGTAAATAGTTTTCGCTCCTTTGAATTTGGAATTCCGGCTGTACTGGATGCGGTAACCGGAAATATTTTTCTGGGAATCCCACACTGTGACGATCCGTTTTCCTCCTACTGCAACTGCCTTTACTGAGGTTACCTGTTTTGGGTAAATAATGATCTCGACCGAATCCTTGGCTCCTCCTCCGTCTGCTGCTTTTGCCGTGATTATCACTCTTCCCGGTTTTTTAGCTGTGATCACTCCTTTGGTAGGTTTGTTGTTTGTAAGTCCTTTCTTAGGAGTCATCGTTGCCACTTTGGGATTACTGGAAGTCCAGATAATATCTTTGTTTACTGCATTTTTAGGATCGAGCCAACAGATTCGCAAATCTTTTGACTGCCCCGGAGTAAGCTTCAGTTTTTTCAAAGTTCCCTCAGTTGTTATGGAAATATATCTTACTTTAACTCCGCCTGTATAATCCGTTTCAAGCTCCAGATGATAGCGTCCGGTATAACAACCCCCAATTAACACATAATAAGTTCCCGGGTCCAGCCTTTTACTATATCTCGCAACTTTAGGAGCCACATCACTGCCTCCCCAGAATCCCTCTCCTGTATTATACAGCCAGTTTCCCTCAGAATCACAAACTGACATATAGGAATCCCCACATCTGCTTACGAAACGCACCGAAACAGTCTGGCGTTTTTTCAATGTAAAGCGATACCAGTCTCCACACGTAACCCTTTCCATTTCCCCGTCATCTGAACAGTTGGTCAGAGTCAACAGTCCATTGATCCGGTTCTCCGGTGTCAGCTCCTGAGCTGTTTCTTTGCTGTGGTTCTTATCAGTGTCATTGGTATCCGTGGGCGCAAAAGAGGCTTTGATCTTATACTCTATTGCAGAGTCACTTGAGGACCAGTTCTTTCCCCAGGTCTGTACCTTCAAGGTATAACTTCCCGGGTCCACTGCTATTTTCTTTTCCAGGCTGGTATTTTCTCTGTCTCCACTTTCTACCCAGTCATAAGCACTTGCATTGCTCCGCACATCAGAATATACCTCTATACGGGATGCATTTCCAGACACCATATGGTAATCCACCGTAATATATCCTGTCTGTGCCACACTTAACGTGTAAACATCTTCTTCTCCCTCTTCCAGTGCACCACTGATCCAGGTATCATTCATTTCCAGTGTACCCTTTTCTTCTGCCCTTACAGACACAGGTATCAAAAGAACCATTCCCAGAAAAAGGATCAACGGTACCCACAGTTTTGTTCTGATCTTTTCTCTCATAATCTTCGTCCTCCTTACTTTTACAGCGCCTTTCCACTGCATATTTGTTATCATTTTCATTATAAATGATTGATTCTGGAAATTTGTTCCAAAACGAAAAAAAACCTGCTTTCGCAGGTTTTTTCCATAAATATTATACACGGGACAGGTATTCGCCTGTTCTTGTGTCGATCTTCAGTTTATCTCCCTGGTTTACAAACAGCGGAACCTGTACCTGAGCACCGGTCTCTACTGTTGCAGGTTTTGTAGCACCCTGTGCTGTATTTCCTGCGAATCCCGGCTCTGTCTCAATAACCTCAAGCTCTACGAAGAGTGGCGGCTCGATAGCAAATACGTTACCGTTGTGGGAGCAAACCTTAACCATCTCGTTGTCCTTAACGAATTTAAGGGAATCTCCAACCTGCTCCTCTGTAAGACCAACCTGGTCATATGTCTCTGTGTTCATGAAGTAGTATAAACCACCATCCTGATACAGATACTGCATATCAACACGCTCGATACGAGCTGCCGGGAACTTCTCTGTAGGACGGAAAGACTTCTCAACTACAGAACCTGTGATAATGTTTTTGTATTTTGTTCTTACAAAGGCTGCGCCTTTACCTGGTTTAACGTGCTGGAATTCTACAATCTGACATACATTTCCATCAATTTCAAGTGTGATACCATTTTTGAAATCACCTGCTGAAATCATAAATATTTCCTCCTTAATAATACGCTTAATTCGCTATGAATTATTCTATAATACCTTTTGGTATTTTTCAACTGTTTTTTGCCTGTGCCGACAATTTTTCTTCAATTTCTGCAATCAGTTCCTCAAAAGGCTTGACACCTGTGACAACTTCAATATCCGCCAGTTTCTTGTAAACCGGATCTCTCTGTTTGAGAAGCTTCTTGATCTTCTCCTCCCTGTCCTCTGCTCCGTCCAGTGCAGGATTACTGCTTCCTTCCAGACGTTTGATCAGTGTTGCGGCAGAACCTTTCAGATAAACAATGGTTCCAAGCTTGGACAGATACGGAACATTCTGCTCCTGAAGGGGCAGTCCCGCACTTAAGGAGATCACCTTACGCTCACTGTCATTGGCAAGCTCCTTCACTGTCATGGTCTCAAGGGCACGGTAAAACGGCTCCCCGAAACGTTCAAAAACCTCTTTCACTGACATGTTCATCTTTCTTACGATCAGTCTGTCCACATCAATAAATGGCAGATCCAGATCTTTTGCCAGTCTCTTTCCTACTCGTGTCTTTCCCGAACCCATAAAGCCGATGATTACAATATGGTTCATGAATCCTTTCCCTCCTCTTTCAGGTAAAAATATAGTATGATTTTTTCCAGATAGCGTTTCAGAACGATCTGAATCTCTTCCTTTGGATGAATGGGCTTTACCAGAATGGCATGGATGCCTGCTCTCTTTGCCCCGTAAACATCTGTAAAAAGCTGATCCCCCACAAACACAGTCCTGTCCGTACCATTTCCAAGCATATCACAGGCTTTTATGTAGTTCCCCTTTGCAGGCTTATGGGCATTTTCTATGAAACGTCCTCCCACCGCCTTTGCAAAAGGCTCTACTCTGGGGCGTTTATTGTTAGACAGAAAACAAAATGAAAAGCCCATCTTCTTCAGATCCTTAAAAAGCTTCACTGCTCTGGCATCTGCCGGTGCTCCGTGGGGAACCAGCGTATTGTCAATATCAAACAGCAGGCTTCTGTAGCCTTTCCTGTACAGCTCCTTATAATCAATGGTATATGCCGAATCCCTGTATTCATCCGGATAAAAACTCCTGAACATCTCTTTCACCTCTGTTTATTTTTCCAGATAATCATAAAGCTCACCCAGACGATCTCTCATGACTTCATAGCCATGGTCATAAAATGCTTTCAGCGCCTCCTGATTCTGCTCAGTACGGGATACTGCCGGAATTTCCGGGCGCAGTACAAAAATATGTCCTTCCTTCTCCCACTTTTCGATAAGTTCCAGCGTTCTGTTATAAACCTGATATCGATTGAGAAGTGCATCTCTCAGGTTTGGATATTTCTTAAACGCTGCCATATAAAAAGCACGGCTTTTTCCAGGTTTCTTTTTGCGGTATCCTCTGTTTCTGGTAAGGATCACCACATTCTTCCTGTGTCCTTCCTTCATCGCATGGATAAGAGGAATGGAATCCCCAACTCCTCCGTCCACATATGGGGTTCCATCGATTTCCACCATAGGGCTTACCCCGGGGATACTGCTGGATGCACGGCAGATATCCAGAAGCCGTTTCCTGTCTTTCTTCTCGGAAAGATACTCTGCCTCTCCTGTAAGGCAGTTGGTCACAACCATCTCACAGAGGATTCCCGATGCAAAATACTGTTCATAGTCAAAAGGAAATATTTCATTGGGATATCTGTCAAAGATCATATCCATGTCAAAAAGGCTGTGGTTCTCCACCACATTCTTAAGGCTGATGGAACGGTATTCCCTGTCTTCCACGATCATACAGTCCCGTGTCCGGCCTACCTGCCCGGAAACATAATCAATGGCATTACATGCACCTGCTGAAACACCTGTCACATAGGAAAATCCCACTCCCTGTTCCATCAGATAATCCAGTGCTCCCGCAGTAAACACACCACGGTTCCCACCGCCTTCCAAAACCAGCGCTGTCTCATTCTTTTCTGTCATTTTTGCTTACCTTTCTTATTATCGCTCTGATAACGGAACATACTCAGCTTCTGCCAGTACATTTTTATAAGCCGGACGGATGATCTTATCAGTATTTATAAGCTCTTCCATTCGGTGTGCGCTCCAGCCTACAATACGTGCAATGGCAAACATAGGCGTATACAGTTCAAGAGGCAGATCCAGCATACTGTAAACAAAGCCGCTGTAAAAGTCCACATTTGCACTTACGCCTTTGTAGATCCTGCGCTCCTCTCCGATAACCTCCGGAGCCAGACGTTCTACCATGGAATACAGCTCATAATCCTTCATCCGGCCTTTTTCTTTTGCCAGCATCTCCACGTATCCCTTAAATACCTCGGCACGCGGATCCGATACAGAATAAATAGCATGTCCCATTCCATAGATCAGTCCTCTTCTGTCAAAGGCCTCTTTGTGCAGAAGCTTCTTAAGGTATGCTCTTACCTCGTCCTCATCTGTCCAGTCACGGACCTCTTTCTTCATATCCTGGAACATACTTACAACCTTGATATTGGCTCCGCCATGCTTCGGTCCCTTCAGAGAACCAAGTGCTGCCGCAATAGCAGAATAGGTGTCTGTCCCGGATGATGAAACCACATGTGTGGTAAAGGTTGAGTTATTACCGCCGCCATGCTCCATATGAAGGATCAGGGCAATATCCAGGATCTCAGCCTCCAGTGCTGTATATTTCTTATCCGGTCTTAACAGACGCAGGATATTTTCCGCAGTGGAAAGTTCCTTCCTGGGATTATGGATATAAAGGCTCTTGCCTCTCTCATAATGATTATATGCCTGGTATGCATATACGGACATCAGCGGAAATTCACTGATCAGATTGATACACTGGCGAAGTACATTATTCAGCGAGATATCATCCGGGTTCTTATCATAGGAATATAATGTAAGAACACTTCTTGACAATGCATTCATAATGTCCTTGGACGGTGCTTTCATGATCACATCACGGACAAAATTCCTGGGAAGCATTCTCTGCTCACCAAGCATTCCGGAAAAATCCTTCAGCTCTTTCTTGTCAGGGAGCTTTCCGAAGAGAAGAAGGTATGTCACTTCCTCAAATCCGAAACGCCGTTCGCTGATCAGCCCCCCTGTCAGATCCTTGATATTGTATCCTCTGTAGTAAAGGCTTCCTGCACAGGGAACTTCCTTCCCGTCAATGATCTCTGTTGCCTGAACATTGGATATCTGAGTCAATCCTGCCAGAACGCCCTTGCCGTTAATATCACGGAGTCCACGTTTTACATTATATTTCCCGTAAAGAGAAACATCCATCTTGTCATTCTCAAGGCAGATCTGTGTCAGCTTCTCGATTTCCGGTGTAATCTTCATATTAAATCCGCTCATTGTATAAATCCCCTTTCAGTCCTGTATAATTACCTTCGATAAAGATTCCTCCTCATTTCCTTCCCACGCGATAAACTTTGTTCATGTGGTCTGCCTTTGAACAGACTACTTTCACAGAAGATTATAACATTATTTTCCATTTTGGTCTACGCTGAATTCGCAGCCCTCCTATCTCTGTTTATAAGTTGACAGGAAGCTTTCCAGCTTGTCCATAGCCTTGCCAAGCTGGCGCACATCCGGCAGATATACCACACGGAAATGATCCGGATGTGTCCAGTTAAATCCTTTGCCCGGAACCAGAAGCACCTGCTTCTCATGAAGAAAATCAAGTGCAAACTTCTCATCATCCAGGATATTGAACTTCTCCGTGTCGATCTTCGGAAAGATATAAAAAGCAGCTCTCGGCTTCACTGCTGTGATTCCCGGAATATCTGTCAGTGCCTTGTAGATAAAGTCTCTCTGCTCATACACACGTCCGCCCGGCTGGATATATTCATTCACACTCTGATATCCTCCAAGCGCTGTTTGTACAATAGACTGTGCAGGAACATTGGAGCAGAGGCGCATGGAAGAAAGCATGTTGATTCCTTCTATATAACCTTTTGCCCTGTTCTTGGCACCGCTTAAGATCATCCATCCGATACGGAAACCGGCGATCATATGTGACTTGGAAAGTCCTGAGAAGGTCACGCAGAACACATCCGGTGCAAGGGAAGCAATGGATGTATGCTTAAACCCGTCCATGACCAGTCTGTCATAGATCTCATCTGAAAAAATGATAAGCTCATGCTCCCTGGCGATATCCACGATCTTCTCAAGGATATCCCTGGGATATACCGCACCTGTGGGGTTATTGGGATTGATAAGGACAATGGCCTTGGTCTTATCTGTGATCTTACTCTTAATGTCCTCAATATCCGGATACCAGTCAGACTGCTCATCGCAGATATAATGAACCACATTTCCCCCTGCCAGTGTTGCAGTTGCTGTCCACAGGGGATAATCCGGTGCTGGGATCAGAATCTCATCACCGTTATCCAGAAGTGCCTGCATACACAGATTGATAAGCTCACTGACACCGTTTCCTGTGTAGATATCATTGATGGTCACATCAGGAATCCCTCTGAGCTGTGCATACTGCATGATGGCTTTTCTTGCGGAAAAAATCCCCTTGGAATCAGAATATCCCTGTGAAGTCCTTACATTACTTAACATATCCAGGATCACTTCCTGTGGTGCGGAAAATCCAAACGGGTAGGGATTACCGATATTCAGCTTCAGAACCTCCATTCCATCTTCTTCCATCCTGGCCGCCTCGTCTACCACCGGTCCACGCACGTCATACAGTACATTGTCAAGCTTTGAAGATTTCCCGAATGTTCGCATATTAATTCCTCCTCTACCAGGGTATGCCAAAAAGAGTTCTGTCACCTTACACACCCTTCGCATAATTATTTTTATATCATCTCACATTTCGCTGTTTCATGCAAGGATTTAAAAAATTTTAAAAAATTGCGCATCAGCACTTCCCTTTTTTAGCAGATTAATGTATAATAGCAACCGGATTAAAATTTTATCATTTTTATGGACGAGGAGGAATTACAATGTCTTATACTGAAGAAGTCTATGAGCGCGTCGTAGCTCAGAACCCGGGTGAGCCGGAATTCCATCAGGCAGTTAAGGAAGTACTTGACTCCCTTAAAGTTGTTATCGACAAAAATGAGGAAGAATATCGCAGGCTTTCTATCCTTGAGCGTCTTGTTGAGCCAGAGAGAATCATTTCTTTCAAGGTTCCGTGGGTTGATGACGCAGGTAAAGTACAGGTTAACAAAGGATATCGTATCCAGTTCAACAGTGCGATCGGACCATACAAGGGTGGCTTAAGATTCCATCCATCTGTAAACCAGAGTATTCTTAAATTCCTTGGATTTGAGCAGATCTTCAAAAACTCCCTTACAGGCCTTCCGATCGGTGGCGGTAAAGGTGGTTCCAACTTCGATCCCAAGGGAAAATCTGACAGAGAAGTTATGGCATTCTGCCAGAGCTTTATGACAGAGCTTTGCAAATATATCGGAGCTGACACAGATGTTCCTGCCGGTGACATCGGTGTAGGCGGACGTGAGATCGGTTATCTCTTCGGACAGTACAAGAGAATCCGTGGTCTCTATGAGGGTGTCCTCACAGGTAAAGGTCTTACATTCGGCGGTTCCCTGATCCGTACAGAGGCTACCGGATACGGTGTTGTTTATATGCTTAACGAGATCGCAAAAGCACACAATGATTCCGTAGCAGGCAAGACTATCGTTGTTACAGGTTCCGGTAACGTAGCTATCTACGCAGTAGAGAAGGCTACACAGCTTGGAGCAAAGGTTGTTGCAATGAATGACTCCAACGGATATATCTACGATCCAAACGGCATCAACCTTGATGTTGTAAAAGATATCAAAGAGGTTAAGCGCGGACGTATCAAAGAATATGCTGACCGTGTTGAGGGCGCTGTCTATACAGAGGGCAAAGGCATCTGGAATATCAAATGTGATATCTACCTTCCATGCGCTACTCAGAACGAGCTTGCACTTGACGGTGCAAAGACACTTGTTGCCAACGGCTGCAAATATGTAGTTGAGGGCGCCAACATGCCTACAACTCTTGATGCTACAACATATCTTCAGGAGAACGGTGTTCTGTTCATGCCTGGTAAGGCAGCAAACGCAGGTGGTGTTGCCACTTCCGCACTTGAGATGAGCCAGAACTCCATGAGACTTTCCTGGACAAGAGAAGAAGTTGATGAGAAGCTTCACAACATCATGATCGACATCTTCCACAAGACAGATGATGCTGCCAAACGTTACGGTATGGAGGACAACTATGTGGTAGGTGCCAACATTGCCGGATTCGAGAAGGTTGTTGACGCTATGAAAGCTCAGGGTATCGTTTAATAGATCTCTTCTGTAAATAATATAAGGACTGACCGGTTTTTTACAGCCGGCCGGTCCTTTTTTCTGTCAGAGAGGCTGTCTGCGCTCTCCTTTTACGGTCTTAAATAATGGCGCATACTTCTCAGCGCATTTTTTTCCAGGCGGCTTACCTGCGCCTGAGATATCCCGATTTCCTCTGCCACCTCTATCTGGGTTTTTCCCTCATAAAAACGCAGCTCTATAATATGCTGTTCTCTTGCTCCCAGTCTGTCCACTGCTTCCTTAAGGGAAAGATTTTCCACCCAGTGTTCCTCTCTGTTCTTTTTGTCACTGATCTGGTCCATCACATAAAGTGTATCTCCCCCTTCGGAATACACCGGTTCAAAAAGGCTCACCGGACTCTGGATCGCATCCAGGGCATAGACAATGGTTTCTTTATCTATCCCGATCTCACCGGCGATCTCCATAATGGTAGGTTCCCT
This sequence comes from uncultured Blautia sp., assembly GCA_934373235.1. GTDB lineage: Bacteria > Bacillota > Clostridia > Lachnospirales > Lachnospiraceae > Blautia_A. The sequence continues at coordinate 16,580 of CAKROW010000014.1, forward strand.
CAGATTCTTTTTTATATAGCCTTCTTTTGCATAGATGGCTTTGTAGGCAATATCCCTCAACGAGCGGCTGACCCGGATGCTGTTGTTGTCCCTCAGATACCGCCGTATCTCTCCGATGATCATGGGAACAGCATATGTGGAAAACTTCACCTGCAAAGATGTGTCAAAATTATCAATGGCTTTGATCAGCCCGATACAGCCGATCTGAAAAAGGTCATCTGCATTCTCACTGCTGTTCTGGAACCGCTTGATCACACTTAGCACGAGCCGCAGGTTTCCCCGGATGTACAATTCTCTGGCCGACTCATCTCCGGCCTTGATCCGTTTAAAAAGCTCCTCTTTTTCCTCCGCCTTCAAAACAGGAAGGGTGGAAGTATTTACTCCGCATATTTCAACTTTATTCAGTGCCATATTGGAATCCTCCTTGTCCTGTGGATACATTAAGATGATTCTCAAAGACACCGGCAAATATACTTTTTCCGGAAAAATATAAAAAATATCAGTCCTTGACAAATGTGGTTTATACATCCCGGAAGCATTTTTCTTCCTCGATCTCAACAAGGATAATGTCCTCCCCGATCTGCCGGATACATTCCCAGGGGATCACATATTCCCGCTCCCTTCCCCACCACCAGCAGCAGAATCTCCCCGGATCCGGCACAATAAGAGCTGTCAGCCTGGCTGTCTCACAGTTAAACTCCACATCCACCGGTGTTCCCAGGCTTTTACAGGTACAGATGTTGATGATTTCTTTCTGTTTCAGCTCCCGAAGCCGCATTTTCACCACCTCCTCCTAAAAAAATATGCAATTTATACATGTCCGATTATTGACACATTAAATAAAAAAAGTTTATAATAATATTGAAGTTTGTTTAAAAAACAGGGGTAAAAGATATCTTCCCCTGTTTTGACATTGATAATACAGCAGAAAGGGGAAAGTTCTGTGAGATGCCCATTTTGTAATCAGGATAATACACGTGTTGTAGATTCAAGACCTGTGGAAGATACCAATTCCATCCGTCGCCGCCGCCTCTGTGACGCCTGCGGTAAACGTTTTACAACCTATGAGAAAGTAGAGACCATTCCTCTCACTGTGATCAAGAAAGACCAGAACCGTGAGAGTTATAAACGTTCCAAGATCCAGGACGGCGTCTTAAGAGCCTGCTATAAGCGCCCCATCCCTATTGAGAGGATTGAAGAGATGATCGACTCCATCGAGGGCGATATCTTCCGCTCCGAGGACAGGGAGATCAGCAGTACCAAGATCGGGGAGATCGTCATGGAACACCTGAAGGATCTGGATGCTGTGGCCTATGTGAGATTTGCCTCTGTGTACAGGGAATTCAAGGATGTCAGCACTTTTATGGACGAACTGAAGAAGCTGATCAACTGATACATAAATTATTTTCCGGCATGACAAAAGCTCCGGGATCATCTTATACCAGATGACCCCGGAGCCTTATTTGATATTTTATTTCTTTACAGAACTTTCTCAAGTTCATCGATCACAATATGCAGGGCTTTAAGACGGGCATATTTTTTGTCTACAGATTCCAGAATATGCCATGGCGCATAAGTCGTGCTGGTCTTTTCGATCATCTCATCTACTGCAGTCTCATACTGATCCCATTTTTCCCGGTTTCTCCAGTCCTCATCTGTTATCTTCCACTGTTTCTCCGGATTATTCTGCCGGTCTGTAAAACGCTGAAGCTGGGTATCCTTGTCGATCTGAACCCAGAACTTGATGATCACTGCACCCCAGTCTGACAGCTCTTTCTCAAATTCATTGATCTCATTGTAAGCTCTCTTCCAGTCATTTTCGCTGCAGAAGCCTTCCAGACGCTCCACCATTACACGGCCATACCAGGTACGGTCAAAAATAGCAATATGTCCGTTCTTGGGAAGCCTTGTCCAGAAACGCCACAGATAATGTCTTGCCTTCTCATGAGGCTCCGGGCTTGCAATAGGATGCACCTCAAAGCCTCTGGGATCAAGAGCCTCTGCAATACGCTTGATATTTCCGCCTTTTCCTGCTGCATCCCATCCTTCATAGGTGATGATCACAGGAACCCGTTTCCTGTAAAGGCGGTTGTGCAGGCTTCCAAGCTTCTCCTGAAGCTCTTTGAGCTCTGCTTTGTACTGTGCATCCTCCACTTCTTTCCCCTCAAGAGGAATATCTGCAAGCTTCGGCATCTCCACCAGCGGAAATACATTCTGAAGAAGTGGTACGGAATGGGCATTATTCTGTAATGCCACTTCAATATTGCTTACCAGAGTCTCCATAACCTGAAGCTCTGCCCACTTTGCATCTGCAGCATCTACAATATACCAGGGAGCAGCCGAAGCATTGGTATCTCTGATATACTGGTCAAACACCTTCCTGCACTTCTTGTAATGATCATTCTGCCACAGATCGTACTCATCCACTCTCCATCTGGTATCCTTGGAATCCAGAAGATTCTCCATGCGCTTTCTCTGCTCTTTCTTATCAATATGCATAAAAAACTTAAGAACCAGATATCCGTTATCTGTAAGCTGACGTTCAAATCTGCGTACACTGTCGATCCGCTTCGTGTATTCTTCAGCTTTAAGTTTCCTGTCCAGCTTTTCCCTGCAGGTCTGATCCATCCATCCGGAATCCAGAAATGTAAACTTGCCCGCTTCCGGAAGGACCTTGAAATACCGGTAGAGAAACGGTCTTCTCAGATCATCTTCTGTCGGTGCAGACATGGTTGCCACTTTAAAAAATCTGGGATCGATATTCTTGATCACCTTACTGATGGTGCTTCCCTTTCCTGATGCACTCCACCCTTCAAACAACACCACTACAGGTACCTTATGCTCCTTGATCTCCATCTGCAGTTTGTACAGCCTGGATCTTGCCTGAGTCAGACGTTCTTTTATGTCTTCCTTCTCAGGAACCAGTTCCGGATTCCAGTTCTTCAGCATACATTCCACCTTGCCTTTCTTTATCAGACTATTTTGGGTATATTTTTTAGAATATAATCTATTATACCATTTATTTATATATTTTACGAATGTTTTTCATTATAAATCTTTGATAAATACTTGACATTTAAAGCACATATTTTTAAAATGAAAATCGCTATTTATTTGACTGATCGAGGGGAAAGATTATGAAACTCACTGAAGAACTTTTGGAAAAAATGGAACTTCACAGGGAACTATATGCAGATGGTATTATCATGCCGGACGGTGATTACCGTCTCATTGAGGACGGCCATCTTAAGACTTTGATGGCTCTTTTACCATATACAGAAGATGAATTATGGAAAATGATCCCGGAAGATGATTCCGCTCTGTTCTGGCTGGTAGAAAAAACAGGCTGTGTCCTTACTGATGTAAATTCCACCATTGGTATGAAAATGACACCTTCACAGGAAAAAACCTTCCACGCACTGGCAGACCGCAAGATCATCTCCGATGAATATTTTGACCTGACCCGGCAGAGAGAAAAAGTAAAGGCCGCACATTCTTCATGATGTGCAGCCTTTATTTTTTTAATCATCGTATCCTTCCAGAAATGAATGCTTCACGCCGTCTTTTTTGTAGGCGATCACAGTGTGGAGATTGACATTTTCAATGCTTCGGAAAATATTGCTCTCCACATGAGGATTAACCTTCTTAAGTTCTGCGATCAGCTTCTTGATCTCCATTCTCTTGGAAACACTGGTTCCATCTGTGCGGCATGTAGTACAGGTATCTGTAAACCTGCATGCACATTGAAGAAAATGAAGGTCATTATAATCTCTCCACTTCTTGATATCATCCTCTCTGATAAGATACATGGGACGGATCAGCTCCATACCCTCAAAATTGGTGCTGTGAAGCTTCGGCATCATAGTCTGCACCTGCGCTCCGTATAACATTCCCATAAGGATAGTCTCAATCACATCATCATAGTGATGACCCAGTGCGATCTTGTTACAGCCAAGCTCTTTTGCCTTGCTGTACAGATAGCCACGCCTCATCCTTGCACAGAGGTAACAGGGAGACTTGTCCACATTGTAAACCGCGTCAAAGATCTCTGTCTCAAAGATCGTCACCGGAATCCCCATTATACCGGCATTATGTTCGATAAGGGCACGATTCGTCTCATTGTAACCCGGATCCATCACAAGAAATACAAGTTCAAAAGGAAATTTATTGTGGCGTTTCAGTTCCTGAAAAAGCTTGGCCATCAGCATGGAATCCTTACCACCGGAAATACATACGGCAATCTTGTCTCCCGGCTTTACCAGTTCATAATCGTTGATCGCTCTGGCAAATCTGGAAAAAAGCTGCTTGTGGAATTTCTTGCGGATACTCAGCTCAATATCTTTCTGCCGCTGTTCCCGGGCTTCCCTCTGCTCCTTTTCCTGGTTCATATCCTCCTGCATCTTCACAAAAAGCCATCCTGTATATCCCCCTTTAAGGCTTAATACACGGATGCCCTCTTCGTCAAGAAGCTCTGCATATTCTCTGCTGTCTTTGCCCCTGGTACAATAAAGCACCGGGATCCTGTCCCCTTTCAGTTCCTCTTTCCGTTCCATGATCTCCCCGGCGGGAATGGAAACTGCTCCCGGGATCATTCCATATTCTACAGTTACCCTGTCTCTGATATCTACAAGCCGGTAATTTTCCGGATGTTCTTTAACCCTGGCAAACTCAATTTCCAGTATTTCTTCACTCATGTTCTTATGATCCTTTCCGCCTTTTTATTTCTTATTTCACGTAAAGCAGATATTCGCAATGTTTATTGTAAGCCCTGCCAGCCAAAACCACAAGAAATTTTTATTCCATCATCCGGATATTCTTCAGAATACCCCTGTAATAAAAATCTCAAGGCCGATCACAAGAAGGATTACTCCACCCAAAACCTCTGCACGTTCCGCAAATCTCGTACCAAACTTCTTGCCGATCACAAGACCTGCAAAAGAAATCACAAAGGTAACTGCAGCAATGATCAGGGAACAGACCAGCGCCATGATCCAGTTATAATCGGAAATGGTAAAGCCTACAGAAAGGGCATCAATAGAGGTGGCGATCCCCTGTACAAAAAGGACTCCCGCAGTCATGCCTGCCGCCTCTTTTTCCACTTCCTCCTCCCCTTTGCCTGACAGGGATTCATAGATCATCTTTCCGCCAATATATCCCAGAAGGATCAATGCGATCCACGGAATACATTTCTCGAAAGACCTGAACCTTTCTGCAATGGTATGGACACAGACCCAGCCAAGCATGGGCATAAAAGCCTGAAAAAATCCAAAGGTTCCCGCAATCTTCGTCATCTTGCTCTTTCTCATATGTGGCTCATTAAGTCCGTTTGCAAGAGATACGGAAAAAGCATCCATAGCAAGCCCCACTCCGAGAAAAATACTGTTGAACACAAACAAAAAGCTCCAGTTCATAATGATCGTTTCCTTTCTCTATCTGTTTTCCGATAAAGCGGATATTCCGCTTTACCACAAAAAAAAGCCCGTGCATAACACATAAGTTATACACGGGTAACCTGGGATTCATGCATAACTTCATCAGCTACACATGAGTCTCGTAATTTAAAACAAGCCAGACCTTCGGTCAGTATGTTGACTTGCTACGTATCTGTCTTCTACGCTTACTACTCCCTCATGGGATTTTTTTGCTTAAGAAATATATCACAGTTTCTCTTCTCTGTCAATAAATGCTGAGAAAAATTATCATTCTCTTCATTCCATCATATACTTTCAGTCTGAAATCAGGTATAATAAAAAGAACGGATTTTATGAATTTTTGATTTTTTAAATATAAGCAGTTCTCAGACTGCATATTCTATACCAAGGAGGATTATCTGAAATGAAAATCCATAATCAGCTTCTTCTGTCAGAAGAACCCATCTCAAGATCTGCCACGGATATTATCTCCGGTTTTCCCGTCTGTCCCGGCTTTTTTGACCTCAACGGTGCCACCCCTCTTTCCGGAGGTGTGAACTTTACACTTCACACCCAATACGGAACTTCCTGTGAGCTTCTTCTCTTTCATTCCGAAGAAGAAGAACCTTACGCAGTCCTTCCCTTTCCAAAAGCCTACCGTATCGGCGACGTATATTCCATGATCGTACTGGATCTGGAGATTGAGGATCTGGAATATGCCTACCGCATCGACGGCCCTTATAAACCGGAAGAAGGCCTGATCTTCGACCGGAATGCAGTGCTTCTGGACCCTTACGCAAAGGCGGTGGCAGGCCAGCGCTACTGGGGACAGGAAAAGATCGGCAGTTACCATGCCCGTGTTGTAAGGGACACTTTTGACTGGGAAAACACTCCCCAGTCCTCCAGAAAAATGAGTGACCTTATCATATACGAGCTTCATGTCCGGGGTTTCACCCAGCATCCCACCTCAGGAGTGGAACATAAGGGAACCTTTGCCGGCCTTATGGAAAAGATTCCCTATCTTAAGGAACTTGGAATCAACGCAGTGGAATTGATGCCTATTTTTGAATTTGACGAGACAAAAACCGCCCGCACTGTAAACGGAGAAAGGCTCCTGGATTACTGGGGTTATAATTCCGTAAACTTCTTTTCCCCAAATACCAGCTACGCATCCAAGGCAGAGCATAACTGCGAGGGAACAGAGCTGAAAGAGCTGATCCGTGCACTTCACGAAAACGATATCGAGGTAATCCTGGATGTTGTGTTTAACCACACGGCCGAAGGAAACGAACTTGGAACCACGTTCTGTTTCAAGGGATTTGACAACAAAGTCTACTATATGCTCACACCAGAGGGGAACTATTACAACTTCAGCGGCTGCGGAAACACCCTGAACTGCAACCACCCTATTGTCCGTCAGATGATCCTGGAATGTCTCCGTTACTGGACCATCAAATACCGTGTGGATGGCTTCCGTTTCGATCTTGCCAGCATCCTGGGCCGCCACGAGGACGGTGCCCCTCTTAACAATCCACCTCTCCTTGAGCTTCTTGCCTATGACCCTGTACTTCGCAATGTAAAGCTGATCGCAGAGGCCTGGGATGCCGGCGGTATGTATCAGGTAGGTTCCTTTCCTGCCAGCAAACGCTGGGCCGAATGGAACGGAAGGTACCGCGACTGCCTCCGGTCTTATCTCAAGGGAGATTTCTGGAACGCATGGGATGCAGCATGGAGTATTTCCGGTTCCGGTGACCTTTACGGTGGATTCTACTCTGATCATAGCAGTAATTATGCAGGCTACAATTTCTGTGTCAATTTTCTCACCTGCCATGACGGTTTTACCATGTATGACCTTTATTCCTATAATGAGAAGCACAACGAGACCAACGGCTGGAACAACACAGACGGTTCCAACGACAACCGAAGCTGGAACTGTGGTGCAGAGGGAGATACCAGCGATCCGGAGGTTCTTGCTCTCCGTTACCGCATGATCCGCAATGCCTGTGCAGTGCTTATGGCAAGCCGCGGAACCCCTATGTTCCTGGCCGGCGACGAATTTGGAAATACCAAGCGTGGAAACAATAACACCTACTGCCAGGATAACGAAACCTCCTGGATCAACTGGAGCCTGCTTGACAAAAACAGAGACCTTTTTGAATTTTTCAAATTTATGATCCGTTTTCGCAAAGCTCATCCTGTTATTTCCCGCAGACTTCCCAATGCAGTCTGTGGCATGGAGACTATCCACACCCACAACATTGATGCCAGGGAAACAGACATCCCCCACGATGCCCATACTTTCTCTGTAAGTTTTGCAGGCTATGACAAGGAGAAAGGAACTGATGACCTGATCTATGTATCTGTCAATGCTTTCTGGGAAGATGTAACCATCACACTTCCATCCCTTAACCGTCCGGGTGCCTGGTATCTTTCCGTAAATACTTTCGGTGACGGAAACGTAAAATATTTCTATAATCCCGGAGAGGAGATACGCATCGAACATGAATTCACTCTCCGTCCAAGATCTGTTGCCATCTTTGTAGGCAGAGATCACTGATTTTTATATTTATGCTAATAGAAAAGGAGTATTTCCTATGGAACTGAAAAACAGAACATTATCCAATTTTGCAGAGCTTGTACGTACAGGCGAATGTAAAAAATTCAAGGGCCGCCTTAAAACCGGCGTGGATCTGGGTACTGCCAACACTGTACTTGCAGTTGTGGACAGCAACAACCGCCCCATTGCCGGAATCTCAGCACCTTCCCATGCCATCCGCGATGGCGTGATCGTCAATTACTATGAGTCCGTACAGTTAGTCACCCGCCTGAAAACCGAACTGGAAGAAAAGCTTGGCACAGAGCTTCTCTACGGTGCCGCCGCCATTCCTCCCGGTGTTTCCGAGGGCAGTGTCAAAAGCATCGGCTACGTGCTGGAAGGTGCCGGTTTTGAAGTCACAGACATCGTTGACGAACCAACTGCTGCCGCATCTGTCCTTAAGATCACAGACGGAGCAGTAGTGGACGTAGGCGGAGGAACTACAGGTATCAGTGTTCTAAAAGACGGAAAAGTTATCTACACAGATGATGAGGCAACAGGCGGCAGCCATATGACTATGACTGTAGCCGGCCACTATAAGATTCCCTACGAAGAAGCCGAGATTCTTAAGACAACCCCGGAAAAAGAAGAAGAAATCTTCCCTGTGATCAAAGCCACTGTAGAAAAGATGGCTGTGATCACCGAAAAATTCCTTCAGGGATATGAGGTTCCTGCCGTTTATGTAGTCGGCGGTTCCTCCATGTTCAGAGATTTTACTTCAGTATTTGAAAAGAGGCTGAAGCTTCCTGTATACAGGCCGGTCCACCCTCTCCTGGTAACTCCTCTCGGAATCGCATGGAACTGTAAGCTTCCACAGACCACATCCAAGAAAAAATAATTATCTGTATCTGACGATCCTGCCTGCATTCAGTCAATGATATCATTCTGAAATCTTGACAGATGCTCATAAGGCAGGATCAGTCTTCCTCTGTAAAGCCCGCATCCATCATTGATCAGGCTGTTATCCATGGCTGCAAACATATTTACATCCAGGCCGGCAAGATCAAGCCCCAGAAGCTTCATCCCACGCTCATAGGCCTCGTCAAAATATCTGCACTCCCCCTCCGGGATCGCATGTCTTCTGGCCCGTTCACTCTCCTGCCTTTTCTCATAGCCAAGATGGTTTGCCGAACCGATCTCCGCCACATCATCCATATGTTTTGTGCGGAGCTGTACCTCCACAAAGCATCTGGAACTGTTATCATAAAACGTGATATGCAGTGACTGATATCCCCCGTCATTCTGCCTGCAGATATAATCCCTGTAAAAAGGAGCTACTGAATTATCCAGAAGCGGCGATGTACTCCTGCACACCCCGTTGGCCGACTCTGCGGTAAAACCTCTCTCTTCCAGAAATCCGGGAAGGATATTGGCAATCCGGTAAAGATACCGGATGCTTTCCTCCTCACCATTCTGGCCTTCTTTCAGATGACATTTGGGTATGCACACAACGATCCTGTATGCGATCAGATCCCGGAAACAGGTAAGCTTTGTGCGGAGCTCCGGCACAGAAGGATATCTGCCCTTCTCTTTGTAATAATTAAAGATATATTCCACAATATAGCCGTTAAACTTTTCCTCCGCACGGATCAGTGATTTGATCCTTCCCTTAAAGGTAAAGGCGAGGAAAGGGTACTCCCTTGCCATATATTTGTAAAATTCCCGGATCTTCTGGGACTGGGCTGTAAGGAAATCATTATGTTCCAGAAGCTCCCGGATCTGTATCAGGAAATTACAGTGGATAAGATCCACCTCATTGTGATTCTTTTTTGCTTCTTTTTTCAGATCCTCCGTGTACTTCTGCAATATGCGCAGCAGTGTATCTCCGGAATAAAGATAATCGTTTAACGTAACCATTTTATCACTTCCTGTTTATTTCTTATGTACATATTTCCGGATCACGGAGACCACCATTTCCATATTTACGAACATCCAATGCCCCGCCGGTTACTTCCCGGTGATCTCACATGCTCTTCCATCATATCGCATTAAAATTCCTATTTTTCCAGCAGACAAACCACCTCTATCGAATCTGTTACCGGGAACATGTCAACCGGCTGGATCTTTCTTACCTTATAGCCTTTCTTTGTCACATAGGCAAGATCTCTGGCAAGTGTCTCCGGATTACAGGATACATAGACGATCTTTTCCGGTGAAAGTTCTGTAAGAGAATGGAGAAATTTCCTGTCACTGCCTGCACGGGGCGGATCCATAAGCACCAGATCCACCTTCTCACCTTCTGCTGCCAGTCCTTCCATGAACCAGCCTGCATCTCCCGGCACAAAACGCACATTGCGGATACGGTTATCCCTTGCGTTCATCCTTGCATCATGGATAGCTTCACGGTTCAGCTCCACACCGATCACATCCCGCGCTGTCTTTGAAGCAATGATCCCGATGGTTCCTGTTCCGCAATAGGCATCGATCACCCTCTCTTTCCCTGTCATGGCAGCAAATTCCATTGCTTTACCGTAAAGGATCTCTGTCTGTACCGGATTAACCTGATAAAATGAAGAAGGTGAAATGCGGAAGCTTAATCCCATAAGCCTGTCTTTGATAAAACCAGGGCCATAAAGAACAATGTTACGTTCTCCCAGTACCATGCTGGTTCTTCTGTCATTTACATTTAACACTACTGTAGTGATCTCCGGGTGAACGTTTCGCAGTGCTTTTACAAAATTGTTTTTGGATGGAAAAATAGGGGATACTGTAACCAGGACCACCATGATCTCTCCTGTGGAAAAGCCTCTGCGCACCAGCACATGGCGGAGAAGTCCGTAATCACTGTCCTCATCATATACCTTGATCTTAAAAGATTTCAGCATATCACGGATAGTATGGATGATCTCCTGACACTTCCGGTCTTCGATCTGACAATCCTCCACCGGAACGATCCTGTGGCTTTTCTCCTCATAAATACCGGAAATGATATTACCCTTTCGATCCCTTCCAAAAGCTGCATGGACTTTATTTCTGTAATAATAGGGATCTTCCATTCCGATGATAGGACTTACTTTTCCGTATTTTTTAAGAAGGCCCTGCACATAGCCCTGTTTTCTTTTTAACTGTTCCGGATATTCCACACCCTGATACCTGCAGCCCCCACACTTTTTGGCCACCGGACAGGCATTGCTTTTCTGTTCCATTTTTATGTTCCTCTGCTTTCTGATTTATGCAAAAAAGATGTTCTCAGCATTTTCCTACTGAGAACATCTTAGCAGACCTTTATGATTTTTACAAGCGCTTATGCCTGGTACGGCTGGTTGAACACCAGAATATGCCTCTTTACATTTTCGTAAGTTCCCTGGACCATCGCCTCGTTAAGAGCAAAGAAATCATGTTTCTCTGTGGAATCCATATACTTCTCCACCTGAGCTGTCAGGCTGTTAAAGCTTGCTGTGGCAATGTTGACTTTTTTGATCCCAAGGGAGATGGCTTTCTGGAAATCTCTGTCTGTGATCCCGCTTCCTCCATGAAGGACAAGCGGAATATCCACACGGTTATGGATTTCCTCCAGCACATCAAAGGCAAGGGTCGGAGCAACCGGATAATTACCGTGTGCATTTCCAATGGCAACTGCAAGGGCATCAATACCTGTCTCTTTTGCATAGGTCACTGCATCATCCGGATCTGTGCATCGGATTCCGTGGTCACTGCTTCCGTCCTCACTTCCTCCAACCAGCCCCAGCTCTGCCTCTACAGTAGCACCGTATTTTGCGGCTTTTTCCACAACAGTCTTGACTTTTGCGATATTTTCCTCAAAAGGGAGAGTGGATGCATCCAGCATTACAGATGTAAATCCAAGTTCCAGTGCCTTGTCAACAATCTCAAATGTAAGGCCATGATCCAGATGTACTGCCACATCTACCTTCGCTTCTCTGGCAGCCTGTACCATCATGGGACCCATGAGATGAAGCGGAGAATTCTTAAGACGCACCTCTGCGATCTGGAGAATGATAGGTGTATCAAGTTCCTCAGCAGCCTGAATGGCACCTTTGACCATTTCCATGTTTCCCACACTGAATGCGCCGCAGCCGATATTTTTCTCTGCTGCTCTTTCAAGCAGTTCTTTCATTTTAACAAGTGCCATGATAGGATCCTCCTATAAACCGGTCTTCTCAGCAATGAACTTTCTTGCGCGGATCGCATATTCCAGCGGATTGGCCTTGGCCGGATCCTGCTCTGCCTCTACAACCATGTATCCTTCATAGCCTGCATCCTCAAGTACCTTGAAGATCGGGTCGTAATCAATACATCCATCTCCGGGAATGGTAAATGCACCGGCTCTTACACCTGCAAGGAAGCTTAAATCCTCTTTCTTAACCTTCTCAACTACATCCGGGCGGATATCCTTAAGATGTACATGTTTGATCCTGTCCGCATATTTTTTTGCCACTTCAAGAGGATCCTCTCCGCAATATGCAAAATGTCCGGTATCAAACAGAAGGCTTACATACTCAGGATCTGTGTTCTCCATCATACGGTCAACCTCGGCAAGGCTCTGCACTACAGTTCCCATATGGTGGTGGAAGGTAAGGGCAATCCCGTACTCTTCCCTGGCAATCCTGCCAAGCCTGTTCATTCCTGTACAGAAAGTTTCCCACTCTTCATCATTCATTACATATTTATGTCCGAAGATCGGGGTATCAAGCTGTCCCTGCACACTGTGGCTCTGCTCGGAAGCTCCGATAACCCTGGCTCCCATAGCCTTAAGGAATGTAAGCTGTGCGCGGAACTCCTTCTCAACCTCCTCAAAGGGCTTTGTGATAAGGAAGCTTGAGAACCACTGGTTACAGATCTCCACTCCACGAAGCTCAAGAGCTTTTTTGAGGACCTCCGGATCCTTTGGATACTTGTTTCCTACTTCTGATCCTGTAAATCCCGCAAGTGCCATCTCGCTGACACACTGCTCAAATGTATTTTCCCTGCCCAGATCCGGCATATCATCGTTTGTCCATGCAATGGGGGCAATTCCAAGTTTTACTTTATTTTTATCTAACATCTGTCTGGTCTCCTTTTATCCCTGGATAATTTCTTACATGATCTCGGAAATCTTGACCGGTCTGTGCTCCTCGCTGGATTTCTTTGCTGCAAGTCCCATTAATACCGGTTTTAATCCATCATATACGTTCAGTGGTGTATCCTTGTCATTTACGATAGCATCGATAAATGCTGCAACCTCTTTGCCGTATGCGTCCATATATCTCTCAAGGAAGAAGAACATAGGTTTCTCACCGGTTACTCCCTGGGCATTGCTGATCACTGTGGAAGACTGGCTGTCATTGGAGATAGCTGCCATTCCCTCAGAACCGAATACTTCAGCCCTCTGATCATATCCGTAGGAAGCTCTTCTGCAATTGTCGATAACTGCAATGGAACCGTTCTCCATCTGAAGTGTGATAACTGCTGTATCAACATCTCCTGCCTCACCGATAGCCGGATCAACAAGGTTTGCACTCTGTACATAAACCTCTGTTGCATCACAGCCTGCCAGGAAACGTGCCATATCAAAATCATGGATCGTCATATCCAGGAACATTCCTCCTGAAACCTTGACATAATCAATGCTTGGCGGCTCAGGATCGCGGGATGTGATCTTGATGATCTCCGGTTTGCCAACCTTGCCTGCTGCAACTGCCTGCTGCAGGGACTCAAAGTTATGGTCAAATCTTCTGTTGAATCCAACCTGATATTTAAGGTTTGTTCCCTCAAGAGCTTTGATAACCTCCTTGATCTTCTCTACATCATGATCGATAGGTTTCTCGCAGAATACATGTTTGCCTGCCTTGATCGCCTCGATGGAAATAGGAGAATGTGTATCTGTGGATGAACAGATCAGAACTGCATCGATCTCAGGATCATTGATGATTTCTTTGTAATCCCTGGTTGTGTTCTGAACACCCATGCTCTTTGCCCATGCTGCTGTCTCGTCATTTAAAAACGGATCTGCAACTGTTTTGATCACTGCATCCGGTACTCTTGTTGTGATGCTTGTGATATGTACTCTTCCGATTCTTCCTGCTCCGATAATACCAACTTTTACCATTTTAACGATCTCCTTTTGAGTATTTTATGAGTTTTTGTTTCACGTTTGTGCCAGATTTTTCTGATCACGTTTCTTTCTGTTTGTTATATTATCATTGCGTGCCCGAAAACGCAACCCTGAATATTGTACAATATTCCCTTATTTTTTCTATTCAAATTGACGAGGATTATTTTTTGAATAAAATTATATTATTTTTAGGATTAAATTCACCATATCATTACCAAAATATAATCATCAAAAAAGAGAGGGCTCATGACCTTCTCTATGGTTCAAAGCCCTCTCTCTGGTATGGTATATTCATTCCGGATATAGATCTCCGTGTACTGGAGCTCACCGTCCGGCTCTTCTCCGTTAAAAAGGAGACGCGACAGGATCATCACCGGCTCATACCCCTGGATCCTTGCATCCTGTCCGATAAGGAAGTGGATACTTCCCTCTTTAAGCAGTTCATAATTTTTTCCCATGAAATCGTTAGCTACCATACGGATCTTTCCTGCCTGTCCAAGCCTTTTTAATGCCCTGCACACACCTTCCTCTCCGTGGGAAGTAAGGTATATCCCACCAAGATCCGGATTTTCCCGGAAAAGCTTTTCCGTGATCTCCTCTGCTTTTAAATTTTCCTCATAACAGTAGGCAGGTCCCACAATGCTCATCTGCGGATATTTTTTTTCTATTTCACTGCAGAACCCTCGTACCCGGCTGCTCAGGGATGGATTGGAGCTGTATCCGGAAATTACCGCTGTTTTACCATTACCTCCCATCAGCTCGCCCATAAGTCCTGCCGCCGCACGGCCGCACTGAAAGGCATTCTGCCCCACAAAACAAAGTCTCCTGGTATCTGCCACATCAGACGTAAATGTAACCACCGGAATTTGATATTTCTCCACAAAAATATTGATCTCATCCCGGATCCTTCCGGATTCCAGGGGAACCATAGCAATAGCGCTGACACCCTCTTCCCTCATTTTTTCCATGGAGGAAAGGACTTCCGCCTCACTGATATGGGGAATCTTGTGAAGGATCACAGTTCCTCCCTGGCTGTCCACCTCCGCTGTTGCTTCCTGGATCCCCTTTAAAACTTCCTGCATAAAAGGTGTCTCAGCACCCTGCACGATCACGCCGATCCTGATGTTGTTTTTGCTCATGGACAGAGCCCTGCCAAGCTGATTGGGACGGTATCCCATTTCCTGCGCGATATCTCTCACCCGTTTGGCAACTTCCGGCCTGATCCTTCCTCTGTTATTCAAAGCCCTGTCAACTGTTCCCCTTGAAACACCTGCTGCCTCCGCGATCTGTCTTATGGTAACTCCCATGCTTCCTCCCTTTCTATGACAGGCACCCGTTTTTGCGAAATTCTGCCGGACTTAAACCTGTAACCTTCTTAAATGTCCTGGAAAAATAATGGTAATCACTGAACCCTGCCATAATGGCGATCTCCCGCACCTTGTAATTGGTATTTACAAGAAGCTCCCTGGCACATCCGATCCTGCAGTCCTGAAGATAATTGGAAAAACCGATCTCCATCTCCTGTTTAAAAAGATAACTGAGATATGCAGGATTCACATCTGCCGCACCGGCTGCATCCTGAAGACTTATTGGTTTCTGGTAATTATCCCTCACAAACTGTACTGCACACCGCACAGCCGGGGAAATCCCCTCCGGAAGCTCTTCTTTTTCTTTTTTCAGAAGCTCTTCACTGTAAGCTTCTCCCGTCTTTTTTAATCCGTCAAATCCATCCAGACGGTCATAAAAATCCGGTTCTCGCTCAAGCTCTGCTACATGATCCAGCTTTTTCAGCCACTGGATCAGAAGCCGCCCCTCCGTGTGAAGCTTCCAGGCCTCCTCTGTGACCTCTGTCCACAGCTTTTGGATTCTGTCTGAATCTTTTTTGTTCTTCAGTTCCGGAAGTTCTCCGAGAAGTATCCCACAGGCCTTTGGAAGCTGCGTGCTGACCCGCTCATCATCTTCATAGTAAAGAACATCCTTCTTTTCATAAAAATAAAGCTTCATCATTTCCCTGGCCTGCTGATATGCCTGACGTATGCCGTCCTCTCCCATGCAGATACCGCTGACACCAATTCCCATATCACAGAAATCCTCACAGCAGAACCGGTAGCAGACAGCCGCCGCCTCTGTAAGCCTCTGGCGCATTGCCGAACTTTTGCAGATTCCGGAAAGATCAAGGAAATAACAGTAGATCCCTGTCCCCAGGCAGATCACCTCACCGCTTTCATTCTCCGCACCCAGATGCTCTTCCAGTTTTTCGATGAGCCTGTGGCGGAAATTATGGGAATACTGCTCGATTTCCAGAGGTGACCACTGTTTTTCAATAAGAGGCCATTTTTTCACAAACATACAGATCACCGCACTGTTGATAAATTTTCCGGTGATCCCGGCCTCTGCTCTTTTTTCCTCCCGCAGGTTTCCCTTTAAAGTTCCGGAGATCAATCCGTTGAAAAAATGGTATTTCATGGCATGGCTGCCCATTTTGATCAGTTTCCGGTTCTGCTCCTGCCTGTGGAACTGCTGCTTTCTTTTTTCTATCAGTCTGGCGGAATTTTCCAGAGTCTCATAAAGATTATCCTCGTCCAGAGTGTTTTTCAGGATGTATTCATCTGCTCCCAGCTTCATGGCTTCCTTCACATACTCAAAGTCATCATGGCAGCTTAAGACAATAATATATATCCCGCTGTTTTTTTCCCTGATCTTCCGGATCAGCTCTATGCCGTCCATAACAGGCATGGAAATATCCGTGATCAGAACATCCACCTGCTCCGATTCCATGAAGGCCTCTGCCTCCTCCCCGTCCTGTACATCTTTTATGATCTCATATCCTGCTTTATTCCAGGCATTTAATGTTTTCAGATAGCTTCTCACAAGAAAGTCATCATCTGCCAGTAATGTCCGGTACATATCTATTTCCTCCCTGGTCTTTCATACATTTCCGGAAGAAAAATGGTAGCTGTGGTTCCCTTATCACTGCTTTGGTAAACCATGCCGCCTTCTTTTCCGTAATATAATTCCAGTCTTTCTTTTACATTTGGTACACCTACTGCGGAAAGCCCCCTGGTCTTTTTCTCCCTGCTGTTCAAAAGTTCCCGGATCTGTTCCCTGGTCATTCCCCTTCCATTGTCGCTTACCTGAAGGGTCAGTCTGCCATCTGATATTTTTCCGCAGATCCGGATACATCCGGTGCCGCCTTTGATATCAATGCCGTGAAGAATGGCATTTTCTACCAGCGGCTGAAGGATCAGTCTTGGAATATAACAGGATTCCACCTGTTTTTCCATATCATATTCTACCTGAAAGCTGCCCTGATACCGGAATTCCTGAAGATGGATATAATTATCCAGGATATGGATCTCATCAGCCACAGTCAGAAAGCTTCCTTTTTTGTTGATGCTGGCCTGAAGAAGTTCCACAAAGTCACCGATCAGGCCGGCAAGTTCTTTTTCTCCTTTAAGGTATGCGGCAAATTTGATGGAATTTAAGGTATTATACATAAAATGGGGCGTGATCTGATATTGCAGAGCTTCAAGCTCTGCGTCCTTCTTCTGTTGTTCCTCCCGGATGACCCGCCCGATCAGATTCTCAATGTGATCCAGCATGGAATTAAACTCCCTGCCCAGGGTTCCGATTTCATCAGAGGTAGTCACTTCCGTGCGCAGGCTCAAATCCCCTTCACTGATTTTTTCTATGGTGTCTGTCATATTTTTTACAGGTCTGCACATCACCCTGGAAAGCCAGATTGCAAGAACGCTGCCCAATACAGAAAATCCCAGAAAGATTCCCGCCATAAAAACCCGGAGTTCCCAGAGGCCGCTTAATACCTGATCTCTGTCCGCTTCCAGATAAATGCCGCATCCGGAAAAGCTTCCTCTTGCCAGCAGGATGATCTCCTGACCGGAACCGCTTCTTCTGTATCCGTCGTCTTCCGGAAGTATGTCTCCTGTAACAGACTGAAAGGTTTTTCCGCTTTCCTCATAGCTGGTTCCTGTGACTATGCTTCCCTTTTTGTCCACAATATAAGCTCTGGTGATCTTTTCATCTGTCACAGGTTCCAGATATTCATAATATACGGTACGCTCTCTCATGTCCGCTGCCATAAATCCCAGCAATTCACCGGAATCACCTTCCACCTTCTGATATACTGTAAGCTGTTTCTGCCCTTCATGAGTGATGGTCTCACTGACAATGGGAAAAGGATCCTCTTCCTGTTCTTTCTGTATGTTGTTTAATACCTGCACATCCAGATTTCTTTTGTTCACCGGATAGTCTTCAGAAGTTACTGCCAGCCTTTCCCCGGGAAATATAAAATACAGAGAATTGATATCCTTGTATTCTTTTACATACTGCCGCAGTCCTTCCCCAAGAATTTCAAGAGCTTCCTGTCTGTTATCCTCTTTATAGGACTTTACTGCGTCTATGATCTGTTCATCCCATGCTGCCCTCATATTTACATAATAGATTTCTTTCAGGTCATCGTCAAGAGTACCTGCTGCCTGTTTTATCCTGCTATAAAGGTTTTCACAGTAATTTTCCTCCACCATTTTTGCAGAGCGGAAATAAAATACCACAGTGATGGAACAGGCTGTGATCATTGTAACAGCCAGGATCGCCAGTAATATTTTGCTTCGGATACTTTTGAACATATTCCCTCCTGTAAACGCAGGAAACAGCAGGAGTTATTTCCCCTGCCTTTTCCCTCAGATATCTTAATTTATAATTCTCCTCTGGATTCACGTTCTGTAAGCTCACTCATGATAACCGGATACATCTTGTCAAGCTTATATCCCAGAAGTACTACGATGATCACTGCAGCGATAAGGATCGGTCCGAATTTGTACAGGGATACTATCATCTCCAGTGCAGTTGCCGGCTGTAAGGCTGCTCCTGATGCGGAGCTGATATAACCGGACTGATCCAGAAGTCCTGTGATGGCCGCGGATGCAAGTCCTGCCCCCACCTTTGTTCCAATAGAACCGCCTGCAAAGATCAGGCTCTCCTGACGGAGGTGTGTCTTCCACTGTCCATATTCTACCACATCTCCAACCATACTGAATACAACTGCGTTTAACGGTGCAAGTCCGATTGCCCGTGTAACACAGCTCATAACCATGAATCCGAAGCTGTATGGATTCAGGAAAAACAGAAGCTGTCCGCCAAGTGCGATAAATCCGCCTGCAAATGCGATGTTTCTTTTTCCAAATTTCTTAATTAACGGTGTGCAGGCAAAGATTCCTGCTACCAGTACCAGTGTTTCTGTAAGGAACAGCGCACTATACATCCATGTATCATTATTGAAAATATATTTGCAGTAATACGGAAGAATGGTTCCTGTAATTGTAAAGGATACACTCTGTACTGTCCACAGAAGCATTACTGCCCAGAAATACTGATTTGTAAAAAGTGCCTTAAGCATTTTGGGAACCGGAAGTTTTTCGTCTTTCTTTCTTGCTTCAATCTGAACCTTCTCCTCACATTTAAAGAAGCAAAGAAGCAGAAGGAAGAGTGCAAATACTGCCCATACGCTCATAACCTTGATCCATGCAGCCTGATCATCTCCCATAAGTTTTACAAGTGGCAGTGTACAGGTTGCTGCAACAATCTTTCCAAGAGGAGACAGTCCCATTCTCATAATACTGAGTTTATCTCTTTCAGATGATTCACGGATCATCATTGAGGAAAGACTTCCATATGGAAGATTGATCGCCGTATAGCATATGGTTGTACAGAAGTTATAAGTTACAAACAGATACAGAAACTGAAGCATTCCTGTTGTGTGTGGTACTGTAAAAAGCAGTACTGCTGAGAGTGCAAACGGAACACTCATCCACAGAAGCCAGGGTCTTGATTTACCCCATTTGGAGTTAGTTCTCTCTACGATGACGCCCATGATCAGGTCTGATACACCGTCAAAACATCTGGAAAGAAGCATGACCAGACCAACTGTTGCGGGGCTGATCCCCACATAATCTGTATAAAACAGCGTCAGCAGTGTTCCGATCATTCCGAACACGATATTACATCCTACATCTCCTCCAGCATAACACAGCCTCGTTGATATCGATAGTTTCTTTTTTTCCATTTTATGTTCCTGCCTTTCATCTTTTTCTTGTCCGTTCCGGTTTCTTTTGATGATTTTATTTTACCTGAATGGCAGGATAATCAAAGTGAGAAAAAATTTAGCTTTTCCAGTAATTTTTTTTAATATCTGTTAATTCTGTGGCAATTTCCGGCAGGTGCCTTCCGGAATTTGGAATATCTTTATGTAATGTGTACTATTTTTGGAAAAAACCTGAAACAGGCTCTAAGAAGCATCCTCATACTCTTCTATATTTGCTTCTGTAAGGACCAGGGAATCAATGATCCTGTCTTTTCCTGTTCCTTCCCCCTTAAGGTCTTTTACAATATAATCAACTGTTTCATATCCGATCTCATATCCGTACTGGGCTCCCAGAGCTGTGATCTTTCCCTCCTTTACAGCATCCAGCGCATCCTCCTGGGTATCCACCGACACAATACGGATCCCGGTTCCCTCTGTTGCCTCCGCAAGCCCAAGGGCAGTCACTGCGCTGGTTGTCATGATCCCTTCCAGATCCGGATATTTATCAAGGATCTTCTCTACGTCAGACTGGGATACCCGGAGATTGCTGTAACCGCTCTCCACCATTTCAATGGTCATATCCGGTTCCTGCTCCATATATTTTTTAAATCCCTCCACACGGAGCCTGTGGCTTGCCTGGGCAAGATCCCCGGATATAACTCCCAGATGTCCTTTATGTCCCATGGCCTCTGCGAGAGCCTTTGCCAGATCATATCCCATCTTTTCGTTATCTATCCCAATATAGGGGATACCGTCGCACTCAAGGGGAGTGTCACAGGCATATACAGGAATTCCCTTTTTCCCGGCTTCCTCCATATATTCTCTGATATCACTGGAGTCTACAGGGGAAACAGCAATGGCCTGCACATCAGATTTCAGAAGATCCAGGATCATGTTTTTCTGGATGTCTTTTTGTGTTTCCGAATCCGGAGACAGGATCACTGCCTCCACTCCCAGCTTATCTGCCGCATCTTTGACTCCTGCACACACAGAAAGCCAGTATTCGCTGTTTCCTGATTTTGTCACAACGCCGATCCGGATATTCCTTTTTTCCTGTCTTTCTGTATCTTCCGTACTTTTGCACCCTGTCAGGGAAAAAAGCACCAGGGACAGCATCAGAATCCTTCTCCATCTTCCGCCCATATATCTCCTCATTTCCTGCAAACCATAATACTGGCAAAAAGCTCCGAAGCCTGTCATCCAAGTCCGGAGCCTTTTTTTGTAACACAGGCGTTTTTTCTGTCAGCCTGTTCTTTTATTTTACCATAGTTTTCTGTAGATCTCTTTTACATCTTCCTCTGTCACATCACGCATGGTGTTCTGCGGGCTTCCGCTGTCCATGGCATCATGTGCCATTTTATCAATATCAGCAAAGAATTCCTCTTTGTTGATGCCAAACTCCTCAAGGGTAGGAGTATCCAGCTCTTTTGTAAGTGCATCCAATGCTGCCAGGAACTTCTCTGCAGCCACCTGGTCGGAATCATCCTTTGCGGCCACACCGATATCACGTCCCAGTGCGCCAAACCGATCGTAGGCTCCGGGAAGTGCAAAACTCAGGCACTCTTTCATAAGCATTGCGTTGGAAAGTCCATGGGCCACATGGAACAGCGCACCGATCGGGCGGCTCATTCCATGGATAATGGTTACAGAAGCATTGTTAAATGCAATACCGGCCTCCAGGGCTGCCACTGACATCTGCACTCTGGCTTCCTCATTTTTTCCGTCTTTATATGCTACCGGAAGATATCTGAAAATACGTTTTACCGCGGATACCGCAAAGGTATCGGAAAGGGTCTGGGCTTTTCTTGAGGTATACGCCTCCACACAGTGGCACAGTGCGTCCAGTCCTGTTGCTGCTGTGATCTTTGGCGGTGCAGTCATGGTAAACTGCGGGTCAATGATGGCAACATCTGGCATAAGTACCTTGCCCTTCAAGAGCATCTTGATGTCTTTTTCCGTATCTGTGATAATGGTAAACTGCGTTGCCTCGGACCCTGTTCCTGCTGTTGTGGGAATCGCTGCCATAGGCGGCATCTTCACATCGATCACTTTACCCATATAGTCGGAAATATTTCCACCATTTACTACAAGAGAACCGATTGCCTTCATGGAATCAATAGGACTTCCTCCACCTAAGGCTATGAGGAAATCACAGTTTTCGTCTTTGTAGATCTCCAGTCCCTTTTTGATCATTTTGTCTGTAGGCTCACCGGAAATCTCAGAATAAATGCTGTATGCGATTCCCTGATTCTCAAGTGCTTTCTGTACTTTTTCACAATTGCCAAGATCGATCATCACCTTGTCTGTTACGATCAGTGCTTTTTGTCCAAGCTGTCTGAGAGCTTCTTCCGCCATCTGAAGTGCTCCTGATCCGGAAATAATCTCTCCCGGTACTATAAATTCTCTGGCCATTGTTAAAATCCCCTTTCCCGGTCATACAATTTTTTTCATTTTTTGTTTATATCAGAACTGTGCGTCGTGAAGCCACACGTATCTTTCATCCTCGTTACGATCTGTCTGAAGCCAGGGATTGCCGTCAATGTGGCGGATCATCCAGCATGTGTACATCTGATATCCAGGTGCAACAGCCTGTGGATGAAGCTCTCCTCCAGGAATCGCGGAAAAACTCTCATCTGTACTCTTAAATACCTGATCTCCCACAAAGCTTGCTCCGAATCCTTCCGGATGGTCGAATTTGAAGAAGTATGTCTCCGGCTGCGGATGTCTGTGCGGCAGATATCCGGACCAGTTTCCTCTGTCATTGAGGACCTCACCAAGTACCATGTTAGACTCCGGTGAAATGTCGTGATCGAAGATGGTATTTACTCTTCTCTTCGCAACGTTTCCGAATTTGCCTACGCTGGAATATCCCCAGGGAGCATCCTCCGGTTTGTAGAGTTTTGCACCGAAATCCTTCTCGTTCTTTGTGCACTGAACAAGGATCTGGGACTCTGCATTTGCCACAACTGTGATCTCAGTTCCTGTACATCCGTGAACACACCACGGTCCTTCTGTGAACACATCTTTTCTGGTTGCTGTTGCTTCATTTCCGTTCCATTTATAGGTAATGTTTCCGGAAAGGAGGAGAACTGCTGTCTCCTCGCCTTCTCTTAAAAAGGTTCGTGTCTCTCCTGCTTTCATACGATAAACACGGATGTCCATCATCATTGCCTTATATTCATTGTCATAGGTAGTAAGGATCTTCTCACCTTTTTCGTCATATTCCGGATAACCAAATACTTTACTCATTGTATATTTACCTCCTGGTATATTTACTTAGTACAGTCTTGCTTCCTCGCGGCCCTTCATAACGCCCTCGCAGGCTTTTCTTACGCTTTCTTTTTCAGATGTCGTTGCAATTCCCACATCCCACCAAGACTCATATCCGTCTGTCATGGTCTTCGGGATAACCTTAAGGTCAAAGAGGCATGCAACATCCTGTTTTTTGGCATCTTCCAGTGCATCTACAAGCTCCTGGATGGTCCGGCAGGTGTAGGATTTCAGTCCATAGCCTTCACCTACTTTTGCATAATCTACAGGGATCAGGTCACCTGTTGGTTTCTTTCCATCTGTGTAGCGGAACTCTGTTGCAAGACTTCCGATTCCGTGATTCATCTCAAGGTTGTTGATACAGCCGAATCCGCAGTTATCAAAGATCAGGATATTGACTTTCTGTCTCTCCTGCATGATGGTCATGATCTCACTGTGGAGCATCTGGAAGCTGGAGTCACCAACTACACAGTATACTTCATTGTCAGGCTCTGCAAATTTTACACCAAGGGTAGCGGCTACTTCATATCCCATGCAGGAATATCCGTACTCTGCGTGATATCCTCCACGTTTGTCTGTTCTCCACATACGCTGCATACAGCTTGGAAGAGAACCGCCTGCTGTGATGATCGTAGCATCTTTATCAATTGTTCTGTTGATGGCTGCAAGTGCTGCTGTCTGTGTGATCTTTCCGTTTGTAAGCTTCACATACTCCGGAATGGTACGAGGATCTCTCGCCTTAATTAACGGCTCAAAATCATCTCCTGTGTACTCAATGCTTCCCAGGCGCTCCATCTCTTTATCCCATACAGCTTTTGCTTTCCGGATCTCATCTGTATATGCGGATCTATATCCTCTTGCACGAAGCTTCTCTGCAAGTGCTTCTACGGTAGCTTTTGCATCACCTACTGCTTTTACTGCATCCATTTTGTATGCGTGGAATCTGCAGTTGTTGATACTTACGAACTGAACATCCTCGTTTTGGAACAGATGCTTTGAGCTTGTTGTAAAGTCAGACATTCTGGAACCGATGGAAATCACAACATCAGCGTCCTTACCGATGATATTGGAAGCGTAGGTTCCTGTTACACCGATGCCGCCAAGGCAGTATGGATGGCCGGACTTGCAGGCACTCTTTCCTGCCTGTGTCTCACCAAACGGAATATTGAATTCCTCACAGAATTTCTCAACAGTCTCGCCTGCTTCTGAATAACGGACACCGCCACCCACAACGATAAGAGGTTTCCTGGCTCCTGCGATGATCTCTGCCACATCCTCAAGCTCTTCGTCTACTGCAACCGGTCTTGTGATCCTGTGTACTCTCTTCTTGAAGAAATATTCCGGGAAGTCAAAGGACTCACCCTCAACATCCTGGCAAAGTGCGATACAGCATGCACCTGTCTCAGCCGGATCTGTAAGAACTCTCATTGCATTGATAAGAGCTGTCATGACCATCTCAGGTCTTGTGATCCTGTCCCAGTACTTGCACACCGGTTTAAATGCATCGTTGGTGCTCACTGCAAGGCTGCTGCTCTGCTCTAACTGCTGAAGAACCGGGTCCGGCTGACGGGATGCAAATGTATCTGCCGGAAAAACAAGAAGCGGAATGTTGTTTACAGTAGCAGTTGCACATGCTGTTACCATGTTTGCAGCTCCAGGTCCGATGGATGAAGCGCATGCAATGATCTTTTTACGGTTATTCTGCTTTGCAAAAGCTGTTGCAACGTGGCACATGCCCTGCTCATTTCTTCCCTGAAGAACCTTTAACTGACCAGGGTTGGTATCCAGCGCCTCACCAAGTCCTACTGCAATGCCGTGTCCGAAGATGGTGAAAAAGCCTTCTACAAATTTTGTCTCCACACCGTCCATGGAAACATACTGATTATCCAGGAATCTTACGATTGCCTGTGCAGTTGTCATTCTTACTGTCTTTGCCATTTTTTTCGCTCCTTATCTTTATACTCTTGCGATCATTTCACCGAATTTTTCTTTTTCTTCTTTGATAAATGCATGAACCTCATCCGGTCCCGGAAGGGAATCGGAGCAGTTGTTGCTCTTGACCATCATGGACGCCTCTGCAGAACCGAACTCCAGACAATCGATGATCTCCCAGCCCTGATACAGTCCATACAGGAAGCCGGAACCATATCCGTCTCCGCCGCCGAAGCCTTTTCTTGCCTCAACCGGGAATGGTTTGATGCTGAACTTCTGTCCGTCGATGGTGTATGCCGTGGAACCTTTCATTCCATGCTTGATCACTACGATCTTGGCATTCTTTGACTGCCAGTAAGCTGCGCTCTCCTCGTCAGTCATGCCCTCCATGATCAGCTTCTCTGTAAGGTCAAACTCTTCTCTGGAGCCCATGATAATGTCAGCTTCTTTTGCCACAATGGAGTAGTAGATGGAAATCTCATCTGCATTCTTCCAGTTATATTCTCTGTAATCAATGTCAAAAATGATCTTTGTATTTACTTTCTTTGCAAGCATAACTGCTTTGATAGCAGCCTCTCTGGATGGACTCTCGGCAAGAGCTGTTCCGGAAATAAGGATCGCTTTTGCATTTTTGATGTAATCCTCGTGGATGTCGTCTACATGAAGCTGCAGATCTGCAATGCGGTTGCGGTACATGAGGATGCTGCTTTCCTTTGGAGAAAGCATCTCAGTAAATGTAAGCCCCAGCTTCTCTCCGTTTGTACATTTTGTGATCTGTGAAGTATCAATTCCTCTCTCATTAAAGTAATCTACCACATACTCACCAAACTGATCGTCAGAAACCTTACCGATGAATCCTGCTTTCATGCCATGCCTGGTAACACCTACAGCGATGTTTGCAGGAGAACCACCTACAAATTTCTCAAACATATGTACCTTTTTCAGTGGTTTGAACTCCTCTTTCACCTGGTCATTGTACGCAGGGTTGAAATCAATGGCAACTCTTCCAAGGAGTACCAGATCCATTGGTCTGGATTCATCAAATTCGATATACTTCATGATCATACCTCCATTTGTTGTGTTTACATGTTTTTTATTATGTGCGTTCCTGTAATGTTCTGTGCGCTTTTCATCTGCACGCGTGCTGTTTTATCAATTGCGTGCTTTTGTGATATTGTGCGTGCATACTGCGTGTTTCTTATGGTGTTATCATAGCACTCTTTTTGGTTTTTCACAAGTATTTACTTTCATTTTTTTTACTTTCAGTTAAAACAAACAATTTATCTGAATATTTTTTATTAAACATGACTATAAGTAATATGTGCACGGTTGTGCTTTTACACGTGTCTGCTCTTTGCACGCAAATCGCACGCAATCAAGTCCTGTCCGATTGTTTTTTCAGAAACAAAAAAATGATACCAGGTTTCCCTGATATCATCCTTGTCTGTATGCTACAGATTATATTTTGTTTTTATGTTAATATCCGTAAACAAAAACTCCCTCTCCGGTTCTTTTCCCTTGGTAAGAAGTTCTGCCAGAATATGAGGCGGCTGATAGCCCTGGATATATCCGTTCTGGTCAATCAGAAAATCCACGGAATTATCTTTCAATGCCTTTTCATTTTTGGGAGTCTGATCATAGATCACCACATATGGCCGCCAGTCCAGGCGAAGCTTTTCAAACGCCCGTGCCACACCGGCCTGACCGCCGGACACTACCAGGATCCCGCTGATCCCTGTGGTGCTCATCATTGCATTTTCCACAATGTGCTCCACCTCCGAGGATTCATCAAAACTTCCGTGGACTCCTGCGATCTCCAGATGGGGCCAGTTTTTTTTCACTTCTTCCACAAAACCGTCCACGCGCTGATTATCAACATGATTGCTGAAATACCCGGTAATGATGAGTATCTTGCCTGTGCCTCTGGTAAGGACACCAAGAAGTCCTGCTGCCGTCCGACCGCTTTTGCGGTTATCCATGCCTACAAAGCAGGATCTTCTGGTTCCCACAATATCAGAGTTAAAAGTCACCACCGGGATATTTTTCTCCTCAATGAGATAATTCAGCTTCTCCCTCACTGCCTCACTGTCCACAGGCATTACGGCAAGACCGCTGATCCCCTCTTCCTCCAGTTCTTCAATGGCACGAAGCTGTTCCCTTTCATCTACAGACAGACCTTCTTTCAGGACCAGCCGGATACCCTTTTCCTCCAGTTCCCGGGAAGCTTTCTCAATTCCCCGGTTAACTTCCTGCATAAAGGATGATCTGGCAAGCTGGGTCACTACTCCGATCTTTAACATCTGTGATCTGCCGGCAGATTTTTTACGCTCTTTCGGTACATAACCCATTTCTTTTGCAAGCTGGCATATCCTCTGTGCCACCTCCGGATTGATCCTTCCTCTGTTGTTAAGGGCACGGTCCACCGTTCCCCTGGACACCCCTGCTTTCTCTGCAATCTGCTGTATTGTCACCGCCATGATAATTCTCCTGTTTCTATGCTTCCTCCGAAGCGGCTGCATGCTGTACCATGCAGTATGCTTCCTTATATGAGATTCCTTTTTCCCGGCAAAGTTTCACCAGGCTGTCATACTCCGGATAGTAATAGGTCTTTACACCGTAATGGCATACCTTTATGTCCACACTGCCCCAGGGAGTCTCCACTGTTTTATTTTCTCTTTTTAAGACTGTCCGCTCCATCTTCTGCCGGCGGATCCCGATGGAAGTGGTTTCGCGGAATATGATCTCTTCCATCTTTTCTGCCAGATCCTCTGTTGTGATCACAGTAAGAAGCCATCCCGGTCTGTTTTTCTTCATAAACACAGGGGTATAATTTGCATCTCTTGCTCCTGCCTCAAAAAGAAGCTTCAGAACATAACCAAGTTCTTCTCCAGTACAGTCGTCAATATTTGTCTCAAGTTTCAGAATGCTGTCCTTTTCGGCTCTGCGCTCTTCCGGCCGGATGATCATTGCCCGAAGGATACCCGGACACTCATACTGCCTTTTTCCTGCACCGACCCCTGTCTTCTCAACGGAAAATTTCTCAGGTAAATCAGCAGAGGTACAGAAAGCTGCCGCCACTGCTGCTCCTGTAGGAGTCACAAGTTCCCCCTGCACATTGGTAATATGAAGCTTCAGTCCCTCTGCGCTGACAATATTGGCTACTGCAGGCACAGGCACAGGAAGGATTCCATGCTGGCAGCGGATGGTTCCTCTTCCCTCACATAATTCCGGAATGATCACTTCCTCAATATCCAGATCATCCATACATACAGCAGCGGAAACAATATCCACAATAGAATCCACCGCACCTACCTCATGGAAATGTACCTGGTCTTCCGGCACATTGTGAGCCTTTGCCTCTGCCCTTGCAAGGATCCGGAAGATTTTTTCTCCGTAGGCTTTTGCACGTGGTGTCATATCGCTGTGCTCCAGAATATGCATGATCTCAGGAAGCCCACGGTGTTCATGGGGATGTGCAGGTTCATGGCTGTGGATACACTCTGTGTGGGAATGTCCGTGCTCATGATGATGTCCGTGCTCATGTCCATGTAGATACTCCATATCATGATCATGATTCTCATGCTCCGTATCCAGCACTACATCAAAATCACAGGCATCGATCCCGGACTTCACAACTCTTGTAATCCTGATGGTAAATCCGGGAACTTTAAGGCTTTTAAGGACTTTCTCAAGCTTATCCCTGTCTGCCCCCAGGTCAAGAAGGGCTGCCACTGTCATATCTCCGCTGATTCCTGAACTACATTCCAGATATAAAGTCTTTTTCATTTATTTCCCCTCCGCAAGTCTGTTGATCTGTGTAGCCAGATATCCGGCTCCGTAACCATTGTCAATATTTACCACCGCAATTCCGTTGGCACAGGAATTTATCATGGTAAGCAAGGCTGATAACCCGTGAAAACTTGCTCCATACCCCACAGAGGTTGGAACTGCGATCACCGGCCGGCTTACAAGCCCTCCCATGACACTGGCAAGAGCTCCCTCCATTCCCGCCACTGCCACCACGCAGTTGGCGGTCTGGATAGTGTCCAGTCTGGAAAAAAGCCTGTGCATACCGCTGACTCCCACATCATAGATACGTTCTACCCTGCTTCCGAAGTATTCCGCTGTCTGGGCAGCTTCCTCAGCTACGGAAATATCTGCGGTTCCTGCTGTACATACTGCGATTTTTCCGATGTGTTCTTTTTCCTTCTCGATTTTTAAGATTTCGGAGACAGGATCATAGACAACCTGAGGCAGAACACTCTTTACCAGTTCATACTGTTTCTGGGATGCACGGGTTCCAAATACCTCTCCGTCTTCCTCGTAAAGTCTCTGATATATATGAAGAAGATGTTCATCTGCTTTTCTGGCACAGTATACCACCTCGGCAAATCCAGTCCGTGCTTTTCTGGTAGTATCAAGCTTGGCATATCCCATTTCCTCATAGCCTTCCTTTTTCAGAAGTTCCTGTGCGCTGTCCACAGACAGTGTTCCGTCTTTAACTTCTTCCAGTATCTGCTGCAAATTCATAAGTCCGCCTCCTCGTTAAGTAGTCTGAGCACTGCCGGAAAGTAATACCTCCTGCAATTGGTTATTATTTTGCTATCTGGAAATCAAATTGTCAAGAACTATTTCTGCAAGGGATCCTGCTTCTATCCTATTTCCGCTCATATACCGGGTCATTTCCCGGTACAGAAGGCTGTCATCAGGAAATACCAGGATATAGTCAAAAGTGGATTTTCCGAAAAGACGGGAGGCTTCCCTCTCATAAAATCCCTTTCCTGGTTTTATAAGTTTTCCCAGCGGAAGATTTCCTGCATTTATTTTCTCAAAAAGCTTTTCCCGGATGATCTCTGACACAGTTCCGTTACAGGACATACGTTTGTAAAACACACGGATCTTCCCGGGGATCCTGTTGATGCGCTCCTGTTCCTGCGGCACTTTTGTATTTTCCGCCAGGACTGTCACATCCAGTTTTTCTCTGTCCACTTTTTCCAGGAAATCACTTATCTCCTCTGTTTTTTTTCCTGTCTTCATGGTTCCTGCCCAGAGAAGAACTGTGGATTTTCTTTTTTCTTCTGCCAGGGTACATTCTGCTACCTTACAGGAATCTTTTCCGTCAAATACCTTTTCCAGGATCCTCCTGCATACATTTCCATCATCCACAGGGCATGCCCATTTCTGTTCCCTCCCATATCTTTCCCGGAAAGGCTCCACAGCGGCCTTAATATCTTCCAGAAAACCGGCCAGTTCCTCAAAGTTTTCCGCAACAGGCCCCGGCAGCTTCTCTCTTCCGAAATACAGCCCTCTTCCATTTTCCATCTCCTTCATATCCGGCACAAAAAAAAGGATCGGTTTTCCTGAAACAAGATAATCAAAATAAATACTGGAATAATCGGAGATCAGAACATCGGTCACAGAGAGAAGTTCATTGGTATCTATGGTTGCAGGCACAAATTCTCCGGTCAGCTTTCCTGAATTGCGGATATGGCGGTACACGATCTGGTGAGGTTTTACCAGGATCTGATACTTTCGTGGATTCATCTGTCTTCTTACTGTCTCTATCATTTCCAGGTAAATCCCAAGGTCCGTGTCCGGTTCCCCATACTTTTCCCCTCTCCAGGTCGGAGCATAGAGGATGATCTTTTTTTCCATATCCACATCTACACCCGCTTCCTTCAGGTCCCGGAATATCTCCTCCCGGACTGTGTGAAAATACAGGTCATTTCTGGGCTGTCCTGCCTCCAGGATCTTCTGTTTTCCAAAGCCCTCAAGTTTGTATGCTTTTTTGTAGATCTGTGTCATATGATCATCGGCAGATATAAGATAATCTGCTGCCGGAAGGTTTCTCACTGAATTTCCTGCATTTACATTGCTGTCCGGAACATCAAAACCTACTGTTTTCAGGGATATTCCATGCCAGGTATTGATATAGGTCTGATCTTTTCTCTTTGCAAAATATCCCGGAAAAGCTACATTATTGATAAGGAATCCTGCCTGGGCCAGATATTTTGCATACTGACGGGAATCATACTGCACAAAACGGACATTTTTATATTCTGCATATTTTTCTATCTGTTTTCTGTTATCCTCAAAATCTTCCAGAGCCCAGATATGTATATATTTTTCAAAATCTGCTCTTTTCAGAAATTCCAAAAATAAGGCATGTGGATTACAGAGCATGCCTCTTCCTCCAAATGCCTCGTAAAAAATATATTTCTTATTCACCGGATATTTCTCTGTGGCTCTTGCATAGGCACAGCGGGAACTTTTCTGAAGATTACAGAATTTTTTTATGACACCGGACATTTCTCTCCTCCATTCACAACCTCATCAAAAAGCTGCTCCCATTCTTTCACTGTTTTTTCGATGGCAAAATCCTCTGATTTTTCTATGACATTGCAGTGCATTCTGTATCGAAGCTCCCTGTCAGAAGCCAGTCTTTTCATTGCAGCAGCAAATCCGTGAGTGTCAAAAGCTTCCGCAAGATATCCTGTAACCCCATCCTCAACGATCAGGTCCATAGCCGCAGTACGGTAGGCAATAACCGGAAGACCGAATTCATAAGCCTCCATTACCGCCATAGGCCAGCCTTCCCATCTGGACGGAAGAAGAAAAACCGATGAATTCAAATAATATTTCTCAGGTTCATTGGTATAGCCTGCAAAGTTCACTCTGTCTGTCAGGCCCTTTTCCGCTGCCAGAGCACGAAGCTCATCCCCCAGTTCTCCGTCACCCACAATGTCAAGCTGCCACTCACTGTCCTCCCTGCAAAATTCCCCAAAGGAATCCAGCAGAAGATCCAGCCCCTTGACATAGGCAAGCCTGCCAACCATAAGGAATCTTTTCCGGGACGGATCACATTTCTTCTTACTGACAAAGCTTCTGGGATTGGTTCTGACTTCTGTACTGATTCCAAGTTTCTCCTTATAATCCCTTTTATCATATTCGCTGAGGACAATATACCGATCCAGTCCTGGAAGATATCTTTTCAGAAGGCTTTCCTGATTTCTGAAAAGAGCATTGGGTTTATAAAGATATCCATCAAAACAGCTATGCTGCCAGCCTATGGTTTTTGCCTTCAGGCCTGGAGCCAGCACAGCAAGCTCAAGACTCAGGGCTGCCGTTGCAATAATGATATCATAATCCTGCCTGTTCAGATAGTTTATCCACCTTTCCCTGGTTTTGCCGGGAAAATAGGCATCAGCAAGAAACTGATCAAAACAGCTCCTGTTAAACATGCCCAGCGTTTTGTTTAATTTCTTTATCACAAAACGGAATACAAAAGCAGGGGTTTTACGTTTATCCACAAAATCCGAGAGCTTTATAAAATCTACTTTTATGTCTTTACTCATATGGTACATGCTTCTGTCTTCTGTAAGCGGATCCTGATGGATCATGATAGTCACATCATGTTTTTTTACAAGCTCGTTGGACAAAAGAGTTACCACTCTTTTTGTTCCTCCAAGTTCAAATAATTTTGTCATCCATATGCATATTTTCATAGTGTTTATTTCCTTATGAAAAATCCCTGATCTTCTCTCTCAGTATGGTTGAGGAGGTATCCTTCGTGTGAGGAAGATACACAAGCTTTACTCCCAGAGCCTTCATATCCTCCTCTGTCTTTTCCCAGCGTGCATTTCCCTTCCAGTCATCTCCGATATAGATCTCATCAAAATGCAGCCTGTCCCACATAACTGTTTTGTCCAGTGTTTCCGCCACTACCACCTCATCCACATACCGGATAGCCCTTATGATCTCCATCCGTTCCTTTAAAGGTACGATGGGAAGCTTTTTTTTGTAATCTTTTACCAGTTCATCTGTGTTGACACCTACAATAAGATGATCACAGTTGGCCCTGGCATTTCTCAAAAGGTTCAGATGACCGATATGGAACATATCAAAGGTCCCCTGAGTATATCCTGTGATTTTTTTCAAAAAAAGTTCCTCCTGTTACAATTTCAGTGCTTCCAGAAGCGCACCGCAGTAATTCTCATGTCTGGTGTGCATAACAGGCAGAAGCCGTTTCCGCTCTTCCTTCCATCTGTCTTTTCCTTCTGCCAGATCTTCAAAAAACCTGCGGAAATCTTCATATTTCATAATCTTCTCTCCCGGCATATAGGACAGCGGATCCTCAAATACAAAACCCCTTTTCTCCTGATACATCCTGTAATCTGTAAGCACAAAGGCCATCGGACGGTCAAGAAGAAGATAGTCCACTGCTATGGAAGAATAATCCGAAATCAGACCATCACAAAGCCCTATCAGTTCATAGAGAAGGATTCCCTGTTCCTCCAGAAGCTGATCTGTAATCTCATAAACAGATTTAAGCTCCCCTGTATCAGACTCCCATTTCGTCTGAAGTGGATGCTTTTTGATAAAAAGCGTAATATTCAGTTTTCCAAGAAGCCGGTCCAGTTCCACAAGCTCCTGCGCCCCGGAAAGTCCGGGCAAAGTATAGGGCATGGAAATCTCTCCCTCTTTGCAGCCATTAAGCTCACTCTGTCGAAACGTGGGCATCCACATCACAACCTTTGTTCCCGGTTCTTTCCTGATTCCCAGTTTCTCAAAAAGCTGCTTCTTAGTAATTCCCGGGTTCAGCATCCAGTCATATCGTGGATAACCGCAGGTGAGAAGCTTCTTCCTGTCACAGCCCCATGCCCTGGATTTTGTTTCCACAAACACAGGTCCCGGAACCAGCGCAGCATCAAAACGAAGTTTCACATCCTCATCACTTCTTTTGGGCGTTTTTCCGTCACCATGCTCTGCGCCTTTGTATCCACAGCCGTGCCACAGATTTATCACCTTTTGTCCCTCACCGTGATATCTGTTCAGCCCTGCACTGTTGTGGGAATAAAAAAAACAGCCTGCTGTTGTGGCATAGTATATACATGCCGGACTGCTCCAGCCGTATTTATTTTCTGCTGTGACAAATTTTACATTTTTATATTTATGATCCCGGAAAGATTTTTTGTCGGATACCATCCATATGATCTTATATTTCTCATTATAGCCCTTTTTAATGAGATATTCAAAAAAAGCCCTGGGATTATCTGAATAATCCTGTTTTTCCCTGTTTTTGAATACGAGCCTGTTCTTTTTTACTTTTATGAATTTTCCGGTAAAACGCCCCAGGATCTCCAGCTCCGCCACAGTTCCCATGCGGCCCATATAATAGCAGAAAGTCCCCAAAAAGCCCAGTCTGCTTATCTGTTTTTTTACGGAAGAAATTTTCATATGCCCTCCTTGTCATCCCACAGCTCAAAAGCGGATCTTTCCGGAAGGATCTCCTGAAATGCCCGGATCACATCATCACGGAGCTTTACAAAATCCTCCTGGCTTCCACCCTCATCATTGATGCAGAGCATAGCTGTTTTCTGCTGCCTGATGGCATCAAGAAGCTCCCTGTCTTCCTTACCTGTCTTGTAAAAGCGTCCGATTCCGGGAGTCTGGGGTTCATACATTCCCTCCATGTACTGCCAGTATTTCATCACATACTGATTTACGTCATAAATACTGCGAAAACGGTTTCTGCATACCCGATCCAGTACCTCCCCTTCTTCCTCCCATACCCTGTTAAAGGTAGATTTCAGAAAAGCACTGGGTACATGGGTATATTTAAAGCCGGAAAACTCCTGATACGGGAACATAAGAAGGTTTCTCAACACCTTACTGCCGTAGGAAGGATGAAACCATTTCCGGAAATTTTTCCTGATAACCTCCCGTTTATTATAATGCATATTTACAAGAGCCGTAGTGTTGAGAAGAATATGCGCAAATGGATTACGGATATCATCCTGGGCAACTGCAGTCTCAATACAGCAGTCCCTTGGAAGTCCGTTTTTAAAAAAGATCTCCGGTTTCACCGGTCTTATAAGAAACATATCGTCATTAAAATACACAAAATGCTCTGAAAGTCCAGGAATCCTGTGAAAATTAAGCTCTATGGGATGGCTGCTGAAAGTAGGCAGATATTCTGCCGGCATATAATCCTCATGGCGTATGATCCGAAGCCTGGGATTATCCCTGTCCAGCCAGTCCGGCACGTGCCCCCAGGTGACAAACCAGATCGTATTCACCCAGGGAGCAAATTTCTCCACTCCCCTGAACCAGTATCTCAGATTCTTCCAGTCTCTGTACCGGTTTTCTCCTGAATCGCAGCCTTCTTCCGGCCTGTATTTTATAAATT
Source organism: uncultured Blautia sp. (assembly GCA_934373235.1). Classification (GTDB taxonomy): domain Bacteria; phylum Bacillota; class Clostridia; order Lachnospirales; family Lachnospiraceae; genus Blautia_A. The sequence continues at coordinate 52,130 of CAKROW010000014.1, forward strand.
CTTCCTGCCAGGCAGGGTCTGAGCCATCCACCCAGGGAATGACAAAATCAATGGTTTCTGTTTTATTCTTCATACAGCTCCTTAAGCCTTTTTGCCTCTTCACGGATTTCAAAATGTCCGGACTCGATTCCTTTACGGATCTCCTGTTCCCGGGCGCGTGCCCTCCCCTCTGTCTCCACAACCGCTTCTGCCCACACCTCGGGCGAAATATCCAGGGAAAATGCCCTGATCTGTCCAGGCACCATATCTGCTTCTTCAGAGATGGTATCTGCGATCACACAGGAGAGTCCATTTGCCTGCGCCTCCACAAGGGCAAAAGGCATCCCCTCATAGAACGACGGAAAAAGGAATACATCCATTGCTGACAAAAAAGCACCTATATCCGTTCGTTTGCCCAGAAAATACACCTGATCTTCCAGGCCTTCATTTCTTACCCTTTCCACAATGTGATCATACTGGTCGCCCCTGCTCCCCACAAGAGCCAGCACTGCATCAGGTTTCTTCTTCAGCACTTCTTTGAAAATATCCAGTATCCCATCGTGATTTTTCTGTGCGGCAAAACGTCCCACATGTCCTACAACGAATCTGTCTCCCCAGCCAAATTCATTGCGGACCGCAGTTCTGCACTCTCCTGAAAAAAGATAAGAGTCAACAGAAATGGCATTATGGACAATGACCACCTCTCCCCTGTCATAGGTCTCATCACCAAACAGCCATCTTCCCGCAACCTCAGCACATGCAAAAAGGTCTGTGGCATATTTCTTTATCCTGGGCCGGTTTTTCCAGTTCATAACCTTGCGGATCAGTCCGGGGCAGGATGAATTATGGGAATGTGCGATCACCTTCCTCACCCCTGCCTCATGTGCCAGTCTCAGAGGCACTATATTGGCCGCAGACAGCATATTGACATGTACTACATCATAATTTCCCTCTTTCAGGATCTTTTTAAATCTTTTTACATAACCCGGATAATTCTTTTTTACATTGGGAATATAGTAAATATTCCCGCCTAACATCTTTATTTCCTGTTCATAAGCGATCTTACCATACATGCAGATAAAATCGAACTGCACATCCATCCCGGATAATTCCCGGTAATAATTCATGACGAATGCTTCCAGTCCTCCTCCCACGTTACCTAATCCAACCTGCAATACTTTCACATATATACCT
>CAKROW010000015.1 GCA_934373235.1 uncultured Blautia sp.
GAACAGGCTTCCGTCAACTTCACGCTCCTCATTGTTAAGAGGTGCTGCTTCTTTCTTAATGTCCTCTCTGGCCAGCATCGGGATACAGGTCAGTGCTTCCGGATCTTCCTCTGCCTCCTGATAAGCTTCCAGTGCTTTTGTTTTTTCCACCATTGCCTCTAATTCTTCTTCAGAAAGGCTTTTTCTGTATTCTTCCAGTTTATCTGCAAGAGCTTTATCCTTCTTTGCGGCAAGTCCTTTTTCCGGGACAAGAGTAAGGACCGAACCATGAGTGTTATCCAGAAGATATTTACGGATCAGATTCTCAAAATAGCCCTTGTTTACAGCCTCCTTCAGATAGTCAAAAGCTTCCAGGAGCTGCACCTGCACAAATGCCTCTTTGTCGTCATAAAGCCAGCTTCCCAGAATATCAAGGCCATACATCAGCCCCTTTGGATAGGAAGAAAAATCTGCCTCACGGAAACGGAACTCAAAATAGTTGATTCCCGCTGTAACGGCCTTTTTGTCGATTCCCTCATCTGCGATCTTTGTAAGAGTATCACGGATCACCTTTACAAAAGATTCCTTCTGATCAGCGGAAGCGCCTTTGGCAACCACGGAAAAATAAGTCTGTAAGATACCATCCTCATAGGAACCATACACATCTTTTCCGATCCCGGCATCCAGAAGTGCCTGTTTCAGCGGTGCTCCCGGTGCGCTTAACAGTGCATAATCCAGGATTTCAAATCCAAGGCACCGTCTGATATCCTTTACGTTTCCGGTTACCATGTTGTAGGAGAGATATGCGTTATCTTCTTCTCCTTCCTCCTCGGAAACCGGATATTTTTCCTCCACCATATGCACATCCCGGAAAGCTTCCTGCTCATGGATCGTGGAATCAATCTCAATGGCATCAAAGCCGGACAGATAATGCCGGTCAATAAAATCAAGCTTCTCATTCATGTCCATATTTCCGTACAGATAGATAAAGCTGTTGGAAGGATGGTAATATTTTCTGTGGAAATCCAGAAATTCCTCATAGGAAAGATCCGGGATATTCTCCGGGTCGCCGCCGGACTCGCAGCCATAGGTGGTATCCGGAAAAAGTGAGTTCATGATCTGACGCTCCAGAACATCATCCGGCGAGGAGAACGCACCTTTCATCTCATTATATACAACTCCGTTGTATTTCAGCGGGCCTTCCACCTGGTCGAGATGATAGTTCCAGCCCTCCTGACGGAAGATCTCTTCTTTTTTGTAAATGTTCGGAAAAAATACCGCATCCAGATATACATGCATAAGGTTCTGGAAATCCCTGTCGTTGCAGCTTGCAACCGGGTAGCAGGTCTTGTCCGGATAGGTCATTGCATTTAAAAATGTATTAAGCGAACCCTTTACAAGCTCCACAAAAGGATCTTTAAGGGGAAATTCCCTTGATCCGCACAGAACGCTATGCTCCAGAATATGTGCTACACCTGTGCTGTTCTTAGGCGGTGTGCGGAATGCAATATTAAAAACCTTATTCTCATCGTCATTTTCAATGAGCATGACTCTTGCACCTGTTTTTTTGTGACGCAGAAGCCAGCCCACAGAATGAATGTCCGGAAGTTCTTCTCTTCTCTGGATCTCATATGCTGTAAGTTTATCCTGATTCATATATTACCTCCTGATTCATACCGGATTATTATGTCTCCGGTATTTTTATTTATACCTGAAAAACCCCATATCGCTGTGACGGTATGGGATTATTTATCAGTCCACAGTTTCAGATCGGTTCCTCATTGGGATAATAAAGGCTGTAAATCTCTCTGGCTGCCCTTGTGATGATTTCCAGCTCTTCCTGCATTTTCAATGTTTCCGGCAGGCAGACAGCCGTTTCATAAATATCCCTGTGGATCTTGCTTGTGGCACGCTCTTCATTAATACGGACAATTCCAAATAATGTTGTATTATAGGACTTGTCCTTTTTGCACAGCTCCAGGTACAACATGATCAGATGGCAACATTCTCTGTACATAAGCTGCTCGTAAAGTTCTCCTCTGGCCCGTGTCTCCTGGAATTTCAGCTTTGTAAGATATTTGCGGATCTCTTTGGATGCGCTCTTCTCTCCAAAGAACCTGGAACCTGCGTTCCTGTTAAATTCCATAGTCATCCACAGAGCCAGAAAACCGTCAGCCCTTGTGTCCGGGCCAAGTTCTGAATTCTCACTGTATCTCAGATCCCAGAGTTCTCTGCGGATGGTATTTGCCTCCGGCTCCTCTCCCTGCTCTATGGATTTTTCCAGGAGCGCGAGACGTTTCATGGGATCCTGCTCCCTGTAATATTTTGCAATTGTCGGTGTGTCCATTATATAGTCTCTCCTATTTCTTCTTTTTTCCTTTTCCCAGATATACGTGCTTTATATATTTAAGGGCTCTGTCCTCCCCGTATTTATCCACTATACGCAAAAGCCCCTCCAGCTCCTTCTTTGTCCGGGGATGGATAAACCAGAGCTTTTCCTTGCTTTTCAGAAAATAATCCAGAGGCTGATGATGATCGTAGGCATCCCCAAGATAATTTCTGGACGCACTGATCCGGTCCATCACCATCTCTGCCACATACTTTCTTGGCATCCTGGCTCCCATGATCACATGCTCTCCGTCCAGGGAATAATCCACCCAGTGTTCAAAATGGTGCCTGTTCCTTCCCTTATGGTGAAGCCAGGACATGGACACTCCGGTTGCCTCCCTCTCTGCGTTATTGGGACTTCTGGTTCCCTGATAATATTTGCAGCCTACCAGGAATTCTGTCGGAGAATACTTGGACAGATCATGAAGAAGTCCCTGTTTATAAAGTCCGATACGGAAACAGTATTTCATTACCAGAAGTTTATGCTTTGTGATGGTCTTGAAGTGTAGCCACGGATGCATGCTTTTTTTCCTCCTGTCTGCCCATCAGGACCACAATGGTACGGGGGCTGATTTCTGCTGATTTATGATATTCGGTCTGATCTTCTGTCAGGAAACCGCCCTCTCTGGCAGAAGTATCTGCCACCTTTTTCCAGCACATACCCTCCGGAAGATTGGGCAGTGCCACATTTCTGTTTTCCCAGTGAAAATTATATGCCACGTATATAAAATCATCGGGGGTTCCATCCTCTTTCTCTGCATAGGCACCATAATACATGATCCCCAGAAGACGGCTGGTATTCTCAAAGCTGCAGTACCATGCACGTTCTCCGTGAAGGGAAACATCCGGGAATCCTTTTGACAGATAATCCACGCCCTTCAGTTCCTGCGGCATCCTTAAGATAGGGTGCTCCCTGCGGAAAGCAATGGCTCCTTTTACAAATTCCAGAAGCTTCTCATTACGTGTAAGACCCTTCCAGTCGATCCAGCCAACCGGATTGTCCTGACAGTAGGCATTGTTGTTACCCTCCTGGGAATTGCCGATCTCATCGCCGCCGTAGATCATGGGAACTCCTCTGCTTAAAAGCATCATAAGAAAACCATTCTTTACCTGACGTTCCCTCATCTGACGCACAGCCTGCTTCCGTGTGGGACCTTCCACTCCACAGTTCCAGGAATAATTAAAGCTGGTTCCGTCCTGGTTATCCTCTCCGTTGGCCTCATTATGACGGTAATTATAGCAAACCAGGTCGTTCATGGTAAATCCATCCTGGCATACCATATAATTGATCACACCATGGCTGTCACTGCTATGCCGGATATGCCAGGCCGCAGCCTCCACCATACCCTCATCACTTTTCAGGAAACGGCGCATATCCTGAAGAAAGTTCATATCGGTTACTGCTCCACAGCGCTTCTCCGGAAGCTTACCCCTGTAAAAACGGTCAAAATCAAAATTCTGGAATATAAGCTTTGTGCCGGAAAGGATACCGTCTTCCATAAGGATCCCGCTGTTGGCACCATCTCCCAGGATATGGAACCCATCCACATGGTAAAATGTTTTCCAGAACTGCAGCACACGAAGGGCCATGATCCCGCTTACAGTTTCAGGAAAATAAAATTCCATGATACAGCTTATCCCGTTTCTGTGAAATTCCCGGATCATATCCCGGAATTCCTGTTCCGGTTCCCCGCCTGCACAGTAAGATGTCTTGGGGCTAAAATAAAATCCTGACGTATAACCCCAGTAATTTACCCGATCCTCCCTGTGTATGGAACGGATGTGTTCTTTCTGGCGAGGTGGATTTAAGGGAACCTCGCAGAACTCATAGGCAGGCATCAGTTCCACTGTGTTGATGCCAAGTTTCTTCCAGTATGGGATCATCTCCGCAAGGCCTGCAAAGGTTCCTCGTTTTGCCACAAGGCCTCTCATCTGTCTGGTGTACCCCCGGACATGGACTTTATAAAGGATCATATCTTCATATCCGATGTCCGGTGACTGGTCCTTCTCCCAGTCATATTCTTTCTCGGAAAGGAATCTGCACCTGATCTCCTTACTGCGGTCTGCATGGCTTCCAAAGTGCTCTCTTCCGCGGATTCCATATGCCCAGGGATCTGGGACAACCTCTCCGTCTATCTTAAAATTGTACTCATATTCTTCCGGGTCAAAACCCTCGATCCTCAGATTGTGGATCCTGCCTACAGTATATTCCTTCGGAAACGGGATTTCTGTTGTTCTGCCCCTTTTTTTGTACAGGAGAAGAGAAACCTCAGCATTTTCCGGTGCATCAACTGCAAAATTGTATCCATTCTCTGTCTTGTTGGCACCTGGCAGTACAGCCGCTCCCTGTCTGATGCTTCCATATTTCTGTTTCATCACTCTCTGCCCCCCTTTTCTCTAAATATCAAGATCAAGCTCCACCGGACAATGGTCAGAGCCCATGATCTCGCTGTGTATGCCTGCGCCTTCAAGTCTGCCTTTCAGTCCCGGCGATACAATAAAATAATCGATACGCCAACCTGCATTCTTCTCTCTGGCACGGAACCGGTAGGACCACCATGAATAAGCCCCCTCTTTATCCGGATAAAAATACCTGAACGTATCAACAAAACCGTTTTCAAGAACCCGGGTAAAGCATGCCCTCTCCTCATCTGTGAAGCCGGGATTTTTGCGGTTGGCCTTCGGGTTCTTAAGATCGATCTCCTGATGCGCCACATTCAGATCTCCGCAGCACACTACCGGCTTGTTCTGCTGCAGGGTAAGAAGGTAGCCTAAGAATGCCTCCTCCCATTCCATACGGTAGGCAAGCCTCTTCTGCTCGCTCTGGGAATTGGGGGTGTACACTGTAACCAGGTAAAAATCCTGATATTCCAGTGTGATCACACGACCTTCCTTATCATGTTCCTCTATTCCGATCCCCATAGACACAGACAGGGGTTCTGTTCTGGTAAAAACAGCAGTTCCGGAATATCCTTTCCTGTTGGCATAATTCCAGTACTGATAATAGCCGGGAAGTTCAAGGTCAACCTGTCCCTGCTGGCACTTGGTCTCCTGCACACAGAAGATATCCGCATCCAGCTTCTGAAAGTTCTCCTCAAATCCCTTGGTAATACATGCTCTTATTCCATTTACATTCCAGGAAATCAATCTCATAAACTTTTCTCCTTTTTTGTCATAGGGCTATTATAACACATATCCATTGCTTTTCCCACATCAATCTGCTACAATAACCATACTGCTGTACCTGCCGTATTACGCAGAGAAAGACATCAGGTACGGTATTTATCACAGTATGTTACCTGCGGGATTTTTCCGCAGTATCAGAACGGAGGAGATCATGAGCGAAGAATTTAAGAAGAACGGCTGCAGCCCAAGTGACTGTGCATCATGTCAGGGAGGCTGTGATATCAACAACGAACACCACACTATCACTCTTACCATGGACGATGACACAGAGGTAGAATGTGCTATCCTTACTGTTTTCCCGGTAGAGAACAAGGAGTACATCGCTCTTCTGCCCCTGGATGAGAACGGTCAGAACCAGACCGGAGAAGTTTATCTCTACTCTTTCAGCCGCACAGAGAACGGTGATCCCATGCTTGCCAATATCGAGGATGACGATGAGTATGACAGAGCAGCAACTGAATTTAACGCTGTCATTGAACGTGCCAGAGAAGAGGAAGCTGCCAGCACTCCCCTGAATTAACAGGCCTTCACACTGTCCCTTTTAACGGACGCAAAAGCCCGGAACCTTTCATCAGGTTTCCGGGCTTTTGTATTTATCTGGTTGTACTTCCAAAACCGCCATTTCTTACAGCTTCCACTTCATCGTCCACTGTAATGCCATACTCTACAAAGATCCCCTGCATAAATCCAGTTCCCTCCGGAATACAGATGGTCTTGTCCTCTTTTGTATCGTTGGTCAGCTTTGCAAAAATATGTCCCTCATTATCAGAATAAAAATAATCGCTGTCAATGATCCCTACTGTATTGTTAAGCTGAAGACGGTATTTAAATCCAAGACCGCTTCTGGGATAACATTTCAGCACCCAGCCGTTTTCCATCTCCACACGGATGCCTGTGGGGATCTTGACGATCTCGCCTGGCTTCAGTGTAAATTCAGCCGGTGCAAAAAAATCATATCCTGCACTTCCTGCTGTAGCTCTCACAGGAAGCTTGATCCTGTTATAAATGGCTGATACCTCTTCTTTGGATGCCTCTCCGAAGGTATCCATCCAGTCTGCTGCGAACCTTTCCTGGCTCACCTTGTGAAATCTGGCTATTCTTTTCATAAAGTCTCCTTAATCGCCGGGTCAGTCTGTATACAGAACTACTTTTCCTTCTCGCAGGGATTCCTGCACATTGATCACACGCTGATTGGAAGATCCTCTCCACTTCAGCTTCAGTTCCTTTTTGTCGATCTGGAACTCTCCGTCAATGCACACATCAAGATAACGCAGGATCTCATATTCCTGTATCTCTTCCCACAGGTATCCGGTATAAAGCCAGATGGTCTTATCCGGATATTTTTCCCTGATCTCTCCTGCGAGAGCAGTTACCTCAGCGATATTGGCAGGATGCAGCGGATCTCCTCCTGAAAAAGTGATTCCGCTGATATAATCCTTATCCAGCTCTGCAAAAATCTCAGCACGCTCACTGTCCGTAAAAGGCAGACCTCCCCGCGGGTCCCAGGTGATAGGGTTCTGGCACTCCCGGCAGCCGTGTGAACAGCCGGCTACCCAGAGCACTACCCGGAGTCCGTCTCCGTTTAACATATCGTCCTTGGTAATGTTATGATATCTCATGGTTTATGCTTCTTTCGGAACATCCTTCATGCTGAAGCTGATTCTTCCCATCTTGTCCTTGCCAAGGCATACTACCTTAACTTTGTCACCAAGTGTAAGAACATCCTCAACACGGTTGATTCTCTCTTTTGAAATCTTGGAAATGTGTACCATTCCCTCTTTGCCCGGTGCAAACTCGATAAATGCGCCGAACTCCTTAATGCTTACTACGCGGCCTGTGAAGATCTGACCTGCTTCGAAATCTGTTGCGATGATCTCGATCATGCGTTTCGCTTCATCCATAGCCTTCTGCTCTGTTCCGCAGATAGATACCGCACCTTCATCTGTAATATCGATCTTTACGCCTGTACGCTCGATGATCGTATTAATAGTCTTTCCTCTCTGGCCTACAACATCACCGATCTTCTGGGGATCGATCTGGATCTGGATGATCTTCGGTGCAAACTCGCCTACAGTATTACGCGGCTCGCTGATGCATTTCTCCATAACCTCTGTAAGGATATACTCTCTCGCCTCTTTTGTTCTGCGGATCGCTTCCTCTACGATCGGTCTTGTCAGTCCGTGGATCTTGATATCCATCTGGATCGCTGTGATACCGTCATGTGTTCCGGCTACCTTGAAGTCCATATCTCCGAAAAAGTCCTCAAGACCCTGGATATCTGTAAGAACAATGTAATCATCGTCTGTCTCACCTGTAACAAGTCCGCAGGAAATACCTGCAACCGGTTTCCTGATCGGTACGCCTGCAGCCATCAGTGACATGGTGGATGCACAGATACTTGCCTGGGATGTGGAACCGTTGGACTCAAATGTCTCAGATACGGTGCGGATCGCATAGGGGAACTCCTCCTCTGTAGGAAGTACCGGTACCAGTGCTCTCTCAGCAAGTGCTCCATGTCCGATCTCACGACGTCCCGGTCCTCTGGAAGGTTTTGTCTCACCTACTGAATAGGACGGGAAGTTATAGTGATGCATGTATCTCTTGGATGTCTCAAACTCATCCAGTCCGTCAAGGCGCTGTGCCTCTGCAAGAGGTGCCAGAGTTGTCACTGTACAGATCTGTGTCTGTCCTCTTGTAAACATGGCAGAACCATGAACTCTCGGAATAATGTCTGTCTCTGCTGCCAGCGGACGGATCTGTCTGATCTCACGGCCATCCGGACGCTTGTGGTCCTTGAGGATCATCTTGCGGACAGTCTTCTTCTGATACTGATAAACAGCCTCTCCAAGAACGGAAAGCCACTCTTCGTTATCTGCAAATGCCTCTTTCAGCTTATCTGTTACATCGCTGATGTTCTTCTCACGTGTCTGCTTGTCATCAGAAAATACTGCAACTTCCATCTCTTCCGGAGGAACGATCTTCCTGATCGCCTCAAAAAGCTCTTCCGGAACAGCGCAGGACTCATAAGAATGTTTCTCTTTTCCGCACTCTGCAACGATCTGGTCAATAAATCTGATGATCTCCTGGTTTACCTCATGAGCCTTATAGATCGCCTCGATCATCTTATCCTCCGGAATCTCATTGGCTCCGGCCTCGATCATGATAACCTTTTCTCTGGTGGATGCTACTGTAAGCTGAAGATCTGAAACTGCTTTCTGTTCCAGTGTTGGGTTGATGATAAACTCTCCGTCGATCATACCAACCTGTGTGGTAGCACAGGGACCGTCAAACGGGATATCAGAAATGCAGGTTGCAATGGAAGAACCAAGCATAGCCGGGATCTCCGGATTGCACTCTGGGTCAACAGACATAACCATGTCTACCAGTGTTACGTCATTTCTGTAATCCTTCGGGAACAGCGGACGCATCGGACGGTCAATAACACGGGATGTAAGGATGGCATGTTCGCTTGCCTTACCTTCTCTCTTGTTAAATCCACCCGGAATCTTTCCTACTGCATACATCTTCTCTTCATATTCAACACTTAACGGGAAGAAATCAATGCCCTCTCTCGGCTCTTTGGATGCTGTGGCAGTTGCAAGAACTGTTGTGTCTCCGTAATGCATAAGAGCAGCACCGTTGGCCTGCTTTGCAACACGTCCGATATCTACAGTCAGTGTTCTTCCGGCAAGTTCCATGGAATAACTTTTGTACATATTCGTTCTCCTTTTTCTTAATATAAATGATCATTCTTTATTGAACATAAAAACAGGAGTCCGAAACAACTGAAAAACACACTTCCAAGTCAGTTTATGCAAACTTCGGAAATGTTCTTTTCAGTAGTCTCGGAAATCACTCCTGTTATGGTTCCAGGTCAAGTGGATATTCGCAATCCGCATTCGCTACTTGCTCATAACCCCATATGGTAAAACAGGGGCGGATGGAATATCCGCCCCTTCCGCTTACCAATTATTTTCTTAAACCTAATTTTTCAATCAGTGCACGGTATCTCTCAATGTCTGTTTTCTTAAGGTAAGCAAGAAGGCCACGTCTCTGACCAACCATCTTAAGAAGACCTCTTCTTGAATGATGATCTTTGTGATGTGTCTTAAGGTGCTCTGTAAGCTCCTGGATCCTTGCTGTAAGAACTGCTACCTGAACCTCCGGTGAACCTGTGTCACCCTCTGTTCTTGCATACTCTTTCATGATAGCTGTTTTCTTTTCTTTAGAAATCATTGTTGTTTCCTCCTTATAATTTTAATAAACGCCAAGTATTAAGAAGTGGTCGGAGTGTCCGGCTTCTGAATACGGGCTTTTTTCACCTCGACTAGTATAGCACAGGGTTTCTTTTCTGTAAACTGTTTTTTTATTTTAATTTTGCTTCTGTCCGCTGAAGTATTCCCGTCCTTTTTTGGCATCACTGAGAAGCTGCTTCTTCAGTGCGTCAATGGACGCAAATTTCTGTTCCGGTCTCTGAAAATGAATGAATTCCACGGTACATTTCTCCCCGTAAAGATCTTCATTGTAGTCAAAGAGATATGTCTCCACACCCAGAAATTTCTCTCCCACTGTAGGCTTATACCCTACGTTGGTAATCCCCGGAAGACTTCTGTCCTCAAAATGTGAAATACTCAGGTATACACCGTTTGGAGGCATCAGTTTTTCTTTTGAGGGAATCAGGTTGGCAGTGGGAAGAAGAACTTTATGTCCCATTCCTCTTCCATGCTCGACCACCCCGTCCACAAAAAAGTTCTGTCCCAGGAGATCGGAAACCTTTTCCATATTACCCCGCTTAAGTTCTTCCCTGATGTAGGTACTGCTGACTTTTCTGCGTCCGTCCATCTCCCTGGGTATGATCTCCACCTCAAAGCCAAGCTTTTTGCCAAGATCACGCAAAACCTCCGGTGTTCCCTTACGCTCAAAGCCAAAACGGAAATCTTCTCCCACTGCCACAAATCCGACCTGAAGATCTCCTACCAGGATCTCTTTTACAAAATTCTCCGCCTTCATGTGACGTATGCGCTCATCCAACGGGCTTTCCACCAGTACGTCCACACCGGCATTTTCCAGGATCCTGATACGTTCTTCTTTTGTAAAGATCATCTGGCTTCCGATCCCCAAAGAAAAAAGCACGGTCTCCATACCGTTTTCTTTCTGGGCAAGGATCCTGTCCACAAGCTTCTGATGTCCTCTGTGTATGCCGTCAAATTTTCCCAGTGTCACCGCACTTTTTTTCAGTCGCGGAAATTCTCCGTTAATCTTCAAGTATTCCATATCTGCTCCTAAACAAAAAACATACGGACAGGCACATATTTCTCTTTTCGTTCATCCCATCCGTATATTCCCGTAAATTTGCCGCTGCTTCTGTACATACGGACATTTTTTTCACGGATGCTCTTCTCTACAAGAGTCTCTGTAAGAGGATTTCCGTTCTGAAGGAGCCTGTCTCCCTCCCCGGTGGCATAAACAGCAGGATAGCCCGAAAGCACATCTTCGATGCTTACCAGCTTCTCCTCTATGGTCCCATCCTTCACAGCTTCCTCCACCTGGGAAAGGGTCATACTCTCTTCAAGGGTAAAATTTCCGGATCTGGTACGGAGAAGTTCTTCCATAGCTCCGCCACAGCCAAGCTTTTCACCTATGTCATGGCACAGGGTGCGGATGTACGTCCCCTTGCTGCAGGTAACGCTCAGCCTGACTTTTGGAAGCTGCATATCCAGAATCCGTATCTCGTAAAAAGTCACAGGCCGGGGCTTACGCTCTACAGTCTTTCCCTCCCTGGCCAGCTCATAGAGCTTTCTGCCGTTTACCTTGAGGGCAGAATACATGGGTGGAATCTGAAGTTTATCACCAACAAAGGAAGCTGCCGCTTCTCTTACCTGTTCCTCTGTTACATTAACAGGTTTTGTTTCCAGAACCGTTCCTGTCATATCCTGGGTATCCGTAACAACGCCTAAATGAAGAACAGTCTCATAGGTTTTCTGTTTTTCTGTGAGCAGTTCAACAAGGCGTGTTCCTCTTCCCAGTGCTACGGGAAGAACACCTTCTGCATCCGGGTCAAGAGTTCCGGTATGCCCGATCTTCTTCATATGAAGGATCCCACGGAGCTTTGCAACTACATCGTGGGATGTGTAGCCTTTTTCCTTGCGGATCACCAGTATTCCATCCATGACCGGTTACTCCTTTGACTGCTGTTTTTCGATCTCAGCAGTAAGATTGTTGATCACATCGTACATGGAACCCTGCATGTCACAGCCTGCTGCACGTACATGGCCGCCGCCACCAAAATAAATAGCAACCTTGCTCACATCTACGTCTCCGTTGGATCGGAGCGAAACCTTGAAGAACTGTGTTTCTGTCTCGTAGATAAAAATTGCCACCTCAACTCCGGCAGTCAGACGGAGCTGACTTACAACGCCGTCCAGGTCCTTGCCTTCCACACCGTAGAATTCCATCTCTCTTCTCTTGAGATAACCTACTACACATTTTCCATTCTGAAGAAGAATGCTCTCTGCAAGTACACGGCCCATAACCTGGTTCTGGATATAGGTCTTCTGATAAAAGGACTCGTCAATGATCCTGCTGAAATCAAAATCCCACTTCATCAGCTCACCGGCGATCCTCATGGTTTCCGGTGATGTGGAGGAATACTGGAACACACCTGTATCATGTACGATTCCCGTATAAATGGCAATGGCAATGGAGCGTGTAAGCCTGTCTTCGTCCAGAAGTGTATACAGCACCTCACTGGCAGAGCTTACTTCTCCCTCCACATGGTTAATATCCGCAAAACCCGAATTGCTCACATGGTGATCGATGCAGGCTGTTTTTGCGGCTGTTTCAAAATATTCTCCCGCTACGGCAAGTCTGTCCCTGGCACTGACATCGCAGGTGATAAAAAGATCATATACCTTTTCACCATCTGTCTCTGTCTTCACCTGATCCATTCCCTCGATATAATCAAATACAGGTTTTGGATCTTCCAGATATACATCAGCCTTTATATCCGGAAAATTCTCCCGGATATAAAGGTACAGAGCCATGCAGGAGCCTATGCAGTCACCATCCGGACGGATATGTCCTGCAATACCCACAGTCCTGACACCGTCCAGTATCTCTGAAATATTTTTCATCTTTTTTCACCTATTCCTCTGTTTCCATCCCACTCATTACGTCATTGATCTTCTTTGACATATTCACGCCATACTCAATAGACTCATCCAGGATAAAACGGATTTCAGGTGTATTGCGGAGATTCAGTCTTCTTGCAAGCTCTCTCCTCACATAACCTTCCGCATTGGTAAGTCCACGGAGTGTGGCATCTTTTGCCTGCTTTTCACCCAGCACACTGATGTATGCCTTGCAGGTCTTAAGATCAGGAGCCACCTCCACCGCTGTTACGGATGTCAGCGGATGGATGCGCGGATCCTTGATCTCACTCTGGATGATAATGCTCAGCTCTTTCTGAACCTCACCATTGATCCTTGTATTTTTAATGCTGTTTTTTCTCATTATGCCTTACTCCTATCTTGGTACCTCTACCATGATATACGCTTCGACCTTATCTTCTTCCTTGATATCATTGAAGTCATTAAATACAAGACCACATTCATATCCTGCACGGACTTCCTTGACGTCATCCTTAAATCTCTTAAGGGATGCCAGCTCACCTTCGTAAACCTGCTCATCCTCTCTTGTGATACGAACCTTGCAGTTTCTCTGGAAGATACCATCAAGCACATAGCTTCCTGCGATAGTTCCCACGCCGGATGCCTTGAACAACTGACGGACCTCTGCGTGTCCGATCACCTTCTCCTCATATACCGGATCCAGCATACCCTTCATGGCAGCCTCAACATCCTCAATTGCCTGATAGATGACTCTGTAAAGTCTCAGGTCAACACCCTCCTGCTCAGCCAGTGCCTTTGCAGTGGAATCCGGGCGGACATTAAATCCAATGATGATAGCATTGGAAGTTGCCGCAAGACTTACATCAGACTCGTTGATGGCACCTACACCACCGTGGATAACCTTAACGATAACCTCCTCATTGGAAAGCTTGGTAAGGCTCTGCTTAACCGCCTCAACAGATCCCTGTACATCAGCTTTGACGACGATCGGGAGCTCCTTAAGATCGCTTGCCTGGATCTGGTCAAAGAGATTGTCAAGGGAAAGCTTGCCTTTGGTCTCCTCAAGAAGCCTGCTCTTATTCTCTGTCACAAAAGCACCTGCAAAGTTCTTGGCTTCCTTGTCGCTGTCAAATGCCATAAGGATCTCTCCTGCATTTGGAACATCACCAAGGCCAAGGATCTCAACCGGTGTGGACGGACCTGCCTCTTTTACACGACGTCCCTTATCATCCATCATTGCACGTACCTTACCGTTGCATGCACCTGCAGCGATAAAGTCCCCGACATGAAGCGTTCCCTTCTGAACAAGGATAGTTGCAACCGGTCCCTTACCTTTATCAAGCTGAGCCTCGATAACGAGACCTCTTGCTGCACGGTCCGGGTTTGCTTTCAGCTCGCAGACTTCTGCAGTAAGAAGGATCATCTCAAGAAGATTGTCGATTCCCTCTCCTGTATGCGCAGATACCGGAACAAAGATAGTGCTTCCGCCCCAGTCCTCAGGAATCAGCTCATACTCGGAAAGCTCCTGTTTTACACGTTCCACATTTGCACTTGGTTTATCGATCTTGTTGATGGCAACGATGATCTCAACCCCTGCAGCCTTTGCATGGCTGATAGCCTCAACAGTCTGTGGCATAACACCGTCATCTGCGGCAACTACCAGAACAGCAATATCTGTAGCGTTGGCACCACGCATACGCATTGCAGTAAATGCCTCATGTCCCGGTGTATCCAGGAATGTGATCTTCTCACCTTTGACATTTACCACATAAGCACCGATATGCTGTGTGATTCCGCCGGCCTCGCCTCTTGTAACACTTGTGTTACGGATTGCATCAAGAAGAGATGTTTTACCATGGTCAACGTGGCCCATAACGCAGACTACCGGTGGCCTTGGAACCATTGTGGACTCATCTTCCTCTTCTTCTTTCAGAAGCTCTCCGATAACGTCTACCTTCTCCTCTTTCTCTGCGATGATATCAAATCCAAGTGCGATCTCCTCAGCTTTCTCAAAGTCGATCTCATGGTTTACAGTTACCATTATGCCTTCCATAAAGAGTTTCTTAACAATTACAGATGGCTGCATCTTCATGGCATCAGCCAGCTCACGGATCGTCATTTTCTCCGGAAGGGTGATCTCCTTGATCTCCGGCTTCTTCTCTTCCTGCTTCGGCTGCGGAGTTGGTTTCTGAAGTGCCTTCGGGATTCTGGAATTCTGTCTGTGTCCACCCTGGTTCGGTCTGCGTCCACTCTGATTTCCTTTCTCGAAATCCTTCTTTTTGTTTTTGTTCTCTCTGTCGCGCTCACGCTTGCTGTCCTTGGATGTCTTGGTCATCTCCGGAGTGAATACGGAATCAGAAGAACTGCTTCTTCTCTGTCCCGGACGGCCCTGAGCGCCTCCCTGGGTACGGTTCTGGCCACCACCGAAACGGTTGTCTCCTCTTCCGCCTTCACCACGGCCCTGGCCACCGCCCTGTGAACGGTTCTGACCGCCTCCGAAGCGGTTATCTCCTCTTCCCTCAAAGCGACGCTGTCCGTCACCCTGCGGGCGGCCCTGACCGCCTCCAAAACGGGAACCGCTTCTGTTGCCATCGCCCTGTGGACGTGGGCCTCTGTTTCCTTCACCCTGTCTTGCCGGACGTCCGCCCTCTCCGTTTGTACGGTTATTGAAACGGTCTCCGCCTCTTCTGTCAAAATTCCTTCCGTCACGGTTGTCTCTTCTTCCGTCACGTCCCTGGCCACCCTGGCCTCTGCCGGCGCCGTCACGGCTGCCTGAATTCTGTCCATAAGGTCTGGATGCTCCGCCTCTGTTCTGATCAGAGCCTGCCTCCTGGCTTCTTGCTCCCTGGGTGTTTCTCGGTGTTCCGCTCTGCGGACGGCCCTGACCCTGTGGTTTTCTGTCTCCTGCCGGTTTCTTTCTGTTTTTTCCACCGTCACTTGCATTCTGTGCGTGATATACACGGATGATATTTTTTTTCTTTTTTGGTGCCTCAGACTTGTTGTCCTCGGTATTCATACCTGTTGTCTTTTCTGGTGTATCCAATTGTCTATTCTGCCCCTTTCCCGTTCTGTTGTTATCTGTATTTGATCTATTCTTTTCCGAAAAATCCATTGCTTCGCCATACCTCCTTATGACATGAGGCCATCACACCGGCTTACTTCTCAGGAAGCTCCAGTGCTCTGATGATCGCCTTCGCAAAATTATCATCCTGTACGGCAAGGCTGGCACGGAATTCTTTTCCCATTGCCCTGCCCAGGTTCTCTTTGTCTGAAAGGAAATATAACGGAACTTCGTAAAATTCACACATATTCCGAAATTTCTTCTTGGTATTTTCTGAGGCATCCCCTGCTGCGATCACAAGATAGCCTTTTCCTGTTTTTACGGATTTCTCTGTCATAAACTCCCCGCTTACGGTTTTGCCGGCTTTTGTGGCAAGTCCGATCAGCGATAAAGCCTTATTATTTTTCAATTGACTCAAACTCCTTTTTAAGGCTCTGGTATACCTCATCCGGAACCGCTGTTTTTAAGGAACGCTCAAGGCCATGGTTCTTCATGGCTTTTTCCAGACATTCCTCTGAGAAACAAAGGTATGCGCCGCGTCCGTTTTTTTTGCCCGTGGCATCCAGGATGATCTCGTTCTCTGCTGTTTTCAGAACCCTTATCATTTCCTTTTTGCTTTTCATTTCCCTGCAGCCGGTGCACTGACGCATGGGAATCTTATTTCTCGTTTTCATTATTCCTCAGTATCTCCGTTGGAAGCTTCTTCATTCTCTTCCTCTAAGGTTTCCTCTGTATCCGGTGTCTCCTCTGTGTATGTCTCCTGGGACTCTGTATCCCCTGATACCTCTTCTGCATCAGAAGGCTCCTCGTCATAGTCATAGAAATCGCCGGACTCTCTTGCCTGTGTCTCACTCTTGATATCGATCTTAAAGCCTGTAAGTCTTGCAGCAAGACGGGCATTCTGTCCTTCCTTGCCGATTGCAAGGGAAAGCTGATAATCCGGAACTACAACAAGTGCAGTCTTCTCATCCGGATCTGCCATAACAGCAATAACCTTGGCTGGACTTAATGCATTCTCAATAAGGATCGCCGGGTTCTCATCCCAGTTGATGATATCGATCTTCTCTCCACGGAGTTCATTGACAACTGCACCTACACGCGCACCGTTCATACCTACACAGGCACCTACTGCATCAACATCCGGATCATTGCTCCATACTGCGATCTTTGTACGGGATCCTGCCTCACGGGCAATGCTCTTGATCTCAACAGTTCCGTCTCTTACCTCTGCCACCTCAGACTCAAAAAGTCTCTTTACAAGGCCCGGATGTGTTCTGGAAACGGAGATCCTGGGTCCTTTCGGTGTATCCTTAACCTCAAGGATATAAACTTTTACTCTCTCTGTAGGCTGGAATGTCTCTCCCTTAACCTGCTCGTTCTCTGTAAGGACTGCATCTGCCTTTCCCAGGTTGATGCTTACATTTCTTCCCATTACACGCTGAACGATACCTGTAACAACTTCCTTCTCGATTCCGTAGTACTGATCGTAAAGGACCTTTCTCTCTTCCTCACGGATCTTCTGAAGGATCACGTTCTTCGCATTCTGTGTGGCGATTCTTCCAAATTCCTTGGAATGGATCTCCACCTTCATGACATCTCCAATTTCCGCATTGGCATTTGTCTTCTGTGCATCTACCAGAGAAATCTCCAGCGCCGGGTCCTCTACATGCTCAACAACAGTTCTGTCCGCATATACACTAAAATCACAGGTGTCCGGATCAATGGTCACATGAACGTTGTCTGCTTTTCCAAAATGGTTCTTACATGCCTGGATCAGTGACTGCTCGATAGCCTCCAGCAGTGTGTCTTTACTGATATTCTTTTCTTTTTCGAGAACATCAAGCGCCTCTTTCAAATCTCTGCTCATTTTCTTCTTTTCCTCCTGAAATTTACCACAACTGTGTTAAAACTCAATGGCAAGGCGGACCAGGGCGATATCCTTCTTATCGAAGATACGGTCTGTGCCTTCCTCATCAATGGTCACACTGTTACTATCATATGCTTTTAAAACACCGCAGAACTCTTTTTGTTTATCTACAGGCCGGTAGGTTCGGATCTCTACCAGTTTGCCAAGACTTCTCTTAAAGTCCTTCTCCTTCTTAAGAGGACGGTCCAGCCCCGGTGAACTGATCTCCATGATGTAGCTGTCCTCAATAAAATCGTTCTCATCCAGCTTATCGCTGAAGAGCCGGCTTACAGCCTCACAGTCATTTACCGTGATCCCGCCTGGTTTGTCAATGTAGCCTCGCAGATACCAGTTGCCTGCTTCCTTTACATATTCCACATCTACCAGTTCAAAGTCCTGTGCTTCAACGATCGGTGCCAGGAGTGCCTCAGCCTTCTGTTCATATTCTTCTCTTCTGCTCATGCTCCCACCTGCCTTTCTCATTTTCTGCCTGTGGGATATTCCTCATATCCTGCAGGCGTTTCTGCTCACATCTGAACAAATCCCTTCTCAACAAATAGGAGCGGGCTCTCGCCCACTCCTATGCCAACAAGTTCTAAGTTTCCATCATTGTAACACCAATGTCTGTGAATTGCAAGGATTTTTTATTTATCCCCTGTATGCCTGGTTCACAGCAGCACATTTCTCAAAATGTTATCAGTGAACGGCAGCATCCGGGATATCAGTTCCTGTCAGATTCTTGGTTTTACCCCTTTTGTGTCACGTCTGGCAAGCTTGACTTTGTTAAGTACATAATCTTTGTCATGGTATTGGATCGTACATTCCTGGCGGCTTTCCAGGAGGTAGGCATGGCGGATCCGGTCTTCGCCGGTAAGTTTCATGCCCCGGACTCCCATGGCATTTTTCTTGGTGATGGAAATATCGGATTTCAGGATGCGCAGGAAATATCCTTTCTCAGACTGGAACACTACCTGATCCATCTCATCTGCTGCTCCCACGAAAACAAGTCTGTCATCTTCCCCAAGCCTGGTGGAAACAATGGTACGCTTGGAAGCACGGAATTCATCTCCCTTTACCAGCTTGCACATACCGCTCTCTGTTACAAACAACACTGTGGAGGCTGCCACCTGGTTCAGCGGAGCTACATAGAGGATCTGCTCTGTTGTACTGTCATAATTTCCCAGGTTGTCTGCCGGAACACCTTTGTCACGGAAACGCACCAGCGGGATATCTTCAGCCTTCACAGTATGAAGCTTACCTGTATCTGTAAAAATACAGATCCTGTCTGTATTCATACAGGTGAATACATAACGGCTCTCTGCATGGGCAGCTTCTTTGTTCCGCTCATAGGCATTCTTGTCAATAAGACGCATATATCCGAAACGGTCCATCAGGAAGCAGACTTCCGTCTCTTCCATCTTCTTCTCCTCGTAAACTGCTTCCTCTGC
This sequence comes from uncultured Blautia sp., assembly GCA_934373235.1. GTDB lineage: Bacteria > Bacillota > Clostridia > Lachnospirales > Lachnospiraceae > Blautia_A. Next base: position 19,099 of record CAKROW010000015.1, read on the forward strand.
ATTTTCTACGGAGGTCTTGCGCTTGCTGCCGTATTCTTTCTTGATCTGATCCAGCTCTTTTATAATAACTGCTGCCATGGAATCATAATTGTTCAGAATATCTTCATAGGTGGAAATATTTTTCAGAGTCTCCTCGTGCTCCTTCATCAGGGCATCAATCTCCAGTCCTATAAGTTTGTAAAGACGCATATCCAGGATCGCAGATGCCTGTTTCTCTGTGAATTTCAGATCTTTTGCAGCTTTTTCGGATGTTTTGGTCCTGAATCTGATTCCTTCTGTCACACCATCTGTCAGGCATTTCTTTACCTGGTCACGGTTCTTGCTCCCACGAAGGATCTCTATGATCAGGTCGATCACATCGCAGGCCTTGATAAGTCCTTCCTGTATCTCCCGTTTCTCCTGCTCCTTTGCAAGAAGAGTGGTATATTTTCTGGAATTTACCTCAAAAACAAAATCCACATGATGGGCAATGATCTGTTTCAGGCCCAGAGTTTCCGGTCTTCCGTCCGCAACAGCCAGCATGTTCACACCAAAGGTATCCTCAAGTCTGGTCTTTTTGTATAGCATGTTTGTAAGATTCTCTACATCTGCGTCTCTCTTCAGTTCCAGGACAATACGGATCCCTTCCTTTGAAGACTGGTTGGAGATATCTACGATATCCGTAGTCTTTTTGGTTTCCACAAGGGTTGCCACATCATTTAAGAATTTACCGATATTGGCACCGATCATTGTATACGGGATTTCTGTGATCACAAGCTGCTGGCGGCCACCTTTCAGTTTCTCAACTTCCACACGTCCACGGATGCGCAGCTTGCCGGTACCTGTCTCATAGATCTTCACAAGGTCATCTTTGTTTACCACAATACCGCCGGTTGGAAAATCCGGTCCTTTCAGGTATCTCATCAGGCCTTTTGTGCTGATATCGTTATTTTTCATGTATGCTTTGACAGCATCCGCAACCTCTCCCAGGTTATGAGGGGGAATACTGGTTGCCATACCAACAGCAATTCCGTCCGCTCCGTTTACAAGAAGATTGGGGATCCTTACCGGCAGTACCACCGGTTCTTTCTCCGTCTCATCGAAATTCGGCATAAAATCCACAACATTCTTATCCAGATCTTCCAGAAAAACCTCCTGGGTCAGCTTCTCCAGGCGGGCTTCTGTGTATCGCATGGCTGCAGCTCCATCTCCCTCAATGGAACCGAAGTTACCATGTCCGTCAACCAGAGTACGGCCTTTCTTAAAATCCTGTGCCATAACCACAAGCGCATCATAAATAGAACTGTCTCCATGGGGATGATATTTACCCATGGTATCTCCCACAATACGGGCACATTTACGGTACGGGCGGTCATAGCGGATTCCCAGTTCATACATATCATAAAGTGTACGGCGCTGTACCGGTTTCAGTCCGTCACGTACATCCGGCAGTGCCCTGGAAATGATAACGCTCATAGCGTAGTCTATATAAGATTTCTGCATGATCTCCGCATAATCTGTGCGGATGATATTATCCTGTTTCGTATTCATAGTTCAATTCTCCCAATCTTGCTCTCCGTCAGATATCCAGTTCCGCATCTGTAGCATGTTCATAGATAAATGCCTTTCTTGGCGGAACATCGCTTCCCATCAGGATCTCTGTCACATCGGAAGCCATACGTGCATCCTCGATCTCCACACGTTTCATCATCCTGGTCTCCGGATTCAGCGTAGTCTCCCAGAGCTGTGCGGCATCCATCTCTCCAAGGCCTTTGTATCTCTGAAGGGTGAAACTTCCCGGTTTATGGCTTCTGCGGTATTTCTCCAGAGCCTTGTCATCATAAAGATACTCTTCCTCGCCTTTCTTTGGCATTACCTTATAAAGAGGCGGCATGGCAATATACACATGCCCTTCATAAATAAGCTCCGGCATAAAGCGGTAAAACAGAGTAAGAAGCAAAGTGGAAATATGTGCACCGTCTACATCCGCATCTGCCATGATCACGATCTTGTCATAGCGAAGCTTGGTGATATCAAAATCGTTTCCGTAGCCCTCGGAAAATCCACAGCCAAAAGCATTGATCATAGTCTTGATCTCCGCATTGGCCAGAACCTTGTCAATGGTTGCCTTCTCCACGTTCAGGATCTTTCCGCGGATAGGAAGGATTGCCTGATAGTTACGGTTTCTGGCTGTCTTGGCAGAACCGCCTGCGGAATCTCCCTCCACAATAAAGATCTCACACAGAGACGGATCCTTCTTTTCACAGTTGGCAAGTTTGCCGTTGGAGTCAAAGGAGTATTTCTGCTTGGTCAGAAGATTGGTCTTGGCACGTTCCTCTGTCTTACGGATCTTAGCTGCTTTCTCCGCACAGGAAAGAACTGTTTTAAGTATCTCCAGATTACGGTCAAAGTAAAGCACAAGCTGCTCTCCTGTCACCTTACCGGTAGCCCGTGAAGCATCCTGATTATCCAGCTTGGTCTTGGTCTGTCCCTCAAAACGAGGTGCAGGATGTTTGATGGATACAACTGCTGTCATACCATTACGGATATCCGCACCTGTAAAGTTAGGATCTTTATCCTTCAGAACGCCGATCTCACGTGCATAGGTATTCATAACAGTTGTAAATGTGGTCTTGAAACCGGTCAGATGGGTACCACCTTCGGCATTATAGATATTATTACAGAAACCAAGGACATTCTCACGAAACTCATTGGTAAACTGAAAAGCCACCTCAACACTGATTCCATCTGCTTCGCCTTTAAAAAATACAGGATCATGAAGTGGCTGTGCATTCTTATTCAGGTCACGGATAAATCCTACGATCCCTTCCGGTTCATGATATTCAATATCCTCCGGGATCTCTCCTCTGCGGTCCTCAAAATGAATGGTAAGTTCCGGATTCAGATAAGCGGTCTCATGAAGACGGCTTTTCACATCTGCTGCTCCGAAACGTGTCTTCTCAAAAATCTCCGGATCCGGAAGAAAATTCACACAGGTTCCTGTTCCCTTTGTCCTGCCAAGCTTTGGCAGAAGTCCGGCTTCCAGTTCTATAGTGGGAATTCCTCTCTCATAATGATCATGATGGACATAACCGTCACGGCTGATCTTGATATCCAGGTATGTCGACAGGGCATTCACTACCGAGGAACCTACCCCATGAAGTCCGCCACTTGTCTTATATGCAGAGTTGTCAAATTTGCCACCTGCATGGAGAGTAGTGAACACAAGACGCTCTGCGGAAACACCTTTTGCATGCATATCAACCGGGATTCCACGGCCGTTATCTTCAACTGTACAGGAACCGTCCTTCTCCAGAACTACATGGATCCGGCTGCAGTATCCTGCAAGATGTTCATCTACCGCATTATCTACTATTTCATATATCAGATGGTTCAGTCCCTTCCTGGATACGCTTCCGATATACATACCGGGACGCTTTCTTACAGCCTCAAGGCCTTCCAGGACAGAGATACTGCCCGCATCATAAGTGTCTTTCTTTGCCATTCCACTGATTCCTTTCATTTAATCAAACATTTGTTCTGTATTATAACCAAATTTATCCTCTTTTGCAAGCATTCTCCAAAAGATTATTTTCTGTAAAACATTACAGGGTATCTTCCTGTGACACAAAAAAAGCATCCTGCCCGTATCATACTGTCTGTACCCCGGGATCTGCGATGCCTGAAAGCATTGCTTATTCTAGCAAACTAAGGCAAAAACTGCAAGCAATTTATATAGACAGAATTTGCCTAAAACTTCCATGAAATCTCACTCAAAAAATTTTTTTGAAAAAATTCAAAAAAAAGCTTGCATTTTGAAAAAAAGTGTTATATACTAACGAAGTCGGTTGAGGGAAACAACTTAAACGACAGAAACAATCGAATATGGCCAGTTGGTCAAGGGGCTAAGACGCCGCCCTCTCACGGCGGAAACACGGGTTCGATTCCCGTACTGGCTATTAGCTGAAAGCAGTTAGACTTTGTTCTGACTGCTTTTTTTGTTGTTTTGGAAATGATATAAAGCAATGAGATGGTACCGATGAACAACAGCTTTAAAGATCTTATGACTTTTGGTATGTCCATTCCGGCATTGCCTGCATTCGTACTGACGTTTTGTAAGTAATTTTCCACATAGAAAAACCATCCCAAAACTTCGAACGAGTACAAGGATGGCATTTCTATGTTCATCTTATTATAAGGTCAACCCCTTGTGGGCGGTTGCTCTTTATGTTTAATAACATCACTCAAGAATATCTTTATCCTTCAGCTTTCTTATCTGCTTTCTGAAAAGGACTGCATTCGGTTAAATTATTTCTTTACTGTAATTGTCACCACAGACTTTTTGGTTCCTGCCTTTACTGTAATCTTCACTTTTCCTGCCTTCTTTGCGGTGATCACACCTTTGCTGCTGACTGATGCCACAGTTTTGTCTGAAGTTGTATATGTAACTTTCTGTACAGACGTAATTGGTGACAATACAGGTTTTAATGTACATTTTTTACCAGCTTTCAGCGACACCTTTGGGGGAAGGCCGGAAATGCCAGTGGTTTTTACTTCCTGTTTCTGAACCTTTACTTTGACTTCCTTTTTCTTACCGCTTCGTAATGTTATGATCACTGCTGTGTATCCTGTTTTTGCCTTTGCTGTGATCTTTCCGGATTTTGTAACTGTCACAAGTTTTGTATCTTTGGATTTCCACGATACCACAGAATCTCCTTTTGCAAGACCATTGACTTTCACTTTTGCTGTAGCCTGGTTTGTCTTTAAAACAATACTGGTTACATTCAGCCTTATGGTTGCCTCCAGCTTCCGCAACTGAACATTGTCTTTATGTCCGCATACACTGCAGATTCTTGTTTTAGTTCCTGTTTCCAGCACTGTAGCTGCCTTTGTTATCTTATATGCACCATACTGATGTTTTCCTGTTGCAGGAACTGTTGTTGTCTTTTCCCTGTATCCGCATATACTACATTCTCTGTGCTGTGTTCCGGCCTTCCCACAGGTTGCAGCTTTATCTTTTACCACTGTCATTTTATGGCCTGCAGCAGGAGCTCCTGTCCCCTGTTTTTTCAGGATTTCTCCACAGACGGAACATTTCTTTCCTTCTGTCAGACCCGGCTTCTCGCAGGTAGGTGCAACTGCCGGAATAACTTCTTCCCTGTGGGCAGTTTTGGCAAGGATCTCTGTTTTTATCTCTCCACATGTTTTGCAGACAGCATAAGCCTCTCCGGTTTCCGTACATGTAGGATTTTTGCTTATCTGCTGTTCCCCAAAATCATGTCCCGTTGCAGGAATCGGCTTCTGTTCCTGTAATACTTCATTACAGATCTCACAATGGCTGCCTTCTGTTTTGCCTTCCTGCGTACATGTCGGAGCCACGCCCGGGTCAGTCACTTCCCTGTGTCCTGTTGCAGGAACCGACTGCTGTTCCACAAATATCTGGCCGCATCTGCTGCAGTGACTGCCCTCAGTTTTTCCAGGTACTGTACAGCCCGGAGCCACAGCCGGATCAACAACCTTGTTATGACCTGTTGCAGGGAGAACCTGATTTTCCGCTTTTAATGCACCACAGATGGAACAGAAAACTTTTCCGCTTTTTCCCTCAGTGGTACAGCCAGGTGCCATTCCATCTGCCGTTGTCTCCGTGTGGATAGAATTGCTGTTATGATATCCTGTCAGACGCAGATCCTTCATATCAAGCTGGCAGCCGTTTTCACGCGGCAGACTTCCAAGTATCTGGATATCCAGACACTGCAGCGCATCATATAAAACAGAATTTGCGATACTTTCCGCTTCTTCATCACTAACATTAAGGTTAATATAATCATCCCTGCTCAGATCCCATTTATAGTGATAGGCTTTCGGATCTGATGTAAATTCTTTTACGGAATCTATCTCAGGTTTCCCATGAATTCCTTTCTCCTTCTGGCTGTTCTTTTCAGTTATCAATATCCATATCTGATTTTTTCTTTCCGGGTCTCTGTCGATATGAAATGTAACTTTTGCCGTTATATCATTTTTGCAATTTTCTGTATAGACGTATTCGACTCTTTCAGTTTCCAAATCAGTCTGGCTGTACTTAAGTGTACCCTTTTTTGATTCCGGTCCGTAAGATATATACCAGCCTTTTTCTTTTTTCAACTCCTCACACAGTTCATCGTAAGCCATGATTATATGCTCTTTTTCGCTGTCCTCCCCATCCCACAAAAACTCATACATTCCTCTTGACTGACAGGTATATCCTCTCTTCAGCATAGCCGGGAGGATCGGTGCATTATCATAAACTTTGAATATCGTCTTTTCCCCATAAGCAGCAGAATTTATATCTTTCATCGAAACAGGCAGATCAATGATGATATCCTCCCTGCAACCGTCAAAGGCTCCATGTTGGATATACAGCAGGCCTTCCGGCAGCTCAACTTCCTGATATCCGGGCGGACAGCTTACCACACTTTTCCCGGTTATATCACAGAGAATTCCATTCACTGAAATATAAAGAGGATTATCCTGATCCACTGTGATGGAGGTCAGCATATCACAGCCGGCAAATGCAGTTGTGGAAAACTCCGTCAGCTCTGCCGGAAGCTCTATTGTTTTCAGTTCCATTCCGTCAAAAGCCCTGCTCTCAATAGATGTCACTCCACTTGGCAGAATCAGCTCTGTGATATTTTTACATTCTTTAAAAGCCTGAGTTCCTATCTGTTTTGTCCTTCTCGGGACAGTATAACTTCCTGATTTTCCTCCGGGGCAAATCACCAGTTTTGTGCCGTTTTTATCATAGAGAAGCCCGCCTGGCGCTGAAAAATACCCGTTTCTGTCTTCAACTGCAAATTCATCCAGCTCACCACAGCCACTGAATGGATTTCCCTCCAGTTCTGTCACAGTTGCCGGAATGGTGATTTTTTTAAAGGGGTTTCCCCTGAATGCACAGTCTCCAAGCTTCGTTACAGAGGAAGGGAACTGTATTTCCGTCAGGCCGCAGCCCTCAAAGGTTCCCTCTTTTATTTCTGTGACATTTTCCGGCAGAACAAAGCTTTTCAGATTATGACAATTCCGGAAAGCATATCGTCCAAGGCTGTCTACTGCTCCTATAAACTTTATGCTCTCAAGGGATACGCATCCGCTGAACATTCCATCTGGAACTGCAGTCATCTGAACAGGCAGACTTATCTCCTTTAATGCAGTACAGTTCCGGAACGTATATTCCCCTGCAGATGCAGCCGGAACACCGACATCAATATCTTCCAGCCCTTCCAGCCCATCAAAAGCGTAGCTTCCAAGATGAGTGATCTGACCTTTCATCTCACAGTGACGCACATTCAGTTCTGACCAGGGTGCTTTATTTTCTGCTGTGTAATCATTCATTGCACCGGTTCCGGTAATGGAAAGCTCTTCCCCCACAAGCAGCCACTCCATATCAGTTCCACAGATCCCCCAGTATCCCATGGATTCAAAGGGAATTCCTTTTTCCTGTGCATGTTTCGCCAGAGCACTTCCTGTATATCCGTAAATAGTCAATGCACCGCATTTACGGAAACTGGTGCTTTTTACAGATGTGATCTTCTCATATCCGGTTAGTTTTCCAAGAGATGTACAGCCTTCAAATGCGTTGTCCCCAATAGCTGTCACACTTTTGGGAAGTTCTGTCTCTTTCAGCGCCGAACAGCCGTAAAAAGCATAGCTGTTGATCGTTGTGATCTCTTCATTAAAGCTGACTGCCATAAGAGAACTGCACTCCTCAAATGCAGAGGAACCAACCGACGTAACGCCTGATCCAAATTCACAGTATATGATCGGCTTTCCTCTCCAGGGTGCCGGATTGTCCACATCGTAATCATACATTGCACCGGTTCCGGTAATAAACAGTGCTTTGGAATCATACAGACTCCATTCCAGATCATTTCCGCACTTTCCGCTCTCTTCCGGCTCTCCGGAAATCCTGCCACATTCATCACAGAGACAGAGCTTACTTCCATCCGGAAGCTCTTTATTTGTTTTTCCGGAATAGACATGGGCATCCGGATTTCTTGTTCCTGCTGCAGTCCTTGTGTCCTTAAGGCCACATCCGCAGATACATTCCGCAGTCTCAGTTCCGTCACTGCTGCAGGTCGCATCCTGATTATAAACATAATTTCCCAGCACCCATTTGGTATAGGATATCCATTTTCCGGTTCCAAAAGCTGCGTCTTTAAAATTGCTGCCGGTCCAGTAGTTATATGCTGGATAATAATATTTGCCTCCATTTACAGCAGCAAATGCATTCGTTCCAAGCTTCGGACATTTTCCCCTGAAAAAGATCACACTTAAAGGACTGTCTTTAAAGGCATTGGCTTTGATCTCTGTTACCGTGGAAGGAATTGTAATTTTCGTCAGAGAGGTACAGCCTGCAAACGCATTTGCTTCGATGTTCTTCAGACCTTCGGATAATTTTACGTTACCAAGCGCAGTACATCCGTTAAATGCACTCTGCCCCATGAACGTTACCTGTGAAAAATCTGCATTTAACAGATTTTTGCATCCGGAAAAAGCATTTGCGCAGATTGTTTTCATCTGGGGCATTTTCACACTTTCCAGCGCAAAGCAATCCTGAAATGCGTTTATTCCAATATAATCTGCCACAGGCATTTCTATACTTTTTAACTTATAGCAGTTAACAAATGCATTACTTCCTATTTCTTCCACCTGAGGCATTTCCACACTTTTCAAACTGGTTTTATAAAAAGCATAATCTCCTATCTTCTTTACCCCGGGCATTTTTGCACTCTCTATGTCTATACGCATAGAAAATGCATCTTGTCCAATACCTGTGACTCCGCCTTCGCAATTTATGTATTTAAAATCACAATATTTCCAGGGAGGCTCATTAACCGCATTATAATCATACATATCTCCGGTTCCACAGATATTCAGAGTATCTGTGCTGTCTATTGTCCAGGTAAGATTCTCGCCGCATGTACCACTTGCAACAACGGAAGCATCCGCAGTTTCATCTGAAAACAGCTCAATTTCCTGATTCTCGTCTTGATTGCCTTTTTCTGTTTTGTCATCATCCCCACTGTCCAGAGTTATGTCCTGAGCTTCTAAAGCCCCGGAAACAACTTCCTCTGTGTCCGACCATATTTTTTCTTCTTCGGATATCTCATTCTGATCTATGCTCTGGCTTCCATCATCAGGCTCCTGCTGCTCTGTCTCTTCTGACTGATCATTTGCGGGCTGATCTGTCTGGTTATTTTCATCTTCTGAAAACGAAGAAGAGTTCTGACTGTCAGATTCAGGCTGCTCATTCTCATTATCCTCTGTTTCTGCTGTCCGGACGTCTGTCGGCTGCTGAGTTTCTTCTGTCTGTCCGTCCTGCTGCTCTCCTCCTGACTGATTTTCTTCTGACTGATTTTCTTCTCCAAAATCCTGTATTTCTGCTTCGGAAGTAAATTCTTCACCATACGCCATCATCGGCTGTCCTGCCATGGCTATGGCAAGCAGAACTGCCAAGCCTTTTTTCATTCTCATCCATTTCGCCATAAATATTCCCCCATATTCTTTATCCTGCAATGGTATAATCGCTCCTCATTTATTTATCTTACATAAATTATACCCCTCTTAGGACAAATATGCACCGTATTGTTTTTAATCTGCCGACTTTCAGCATTTCCAACAATTCTTTTTTATCTAGTTTGTGACTTTACTATTATGCCCAAAGCACTCTCTTCTCTGCTTCCTGATCTTTCTTGTATTCCATCTGTTTTTATTCTATACTAAAAAAAGAAATTATATTTTAAATAAGGAGATGATTCTTATGGATCACAAAATTTCCCTGCGACAGAAAATGCAGGCATTTCTTCTCACATTACTGCTTGTTGCGGCTACCATATCCGGTATCCCTCCAGTCCAGGTTTCTGCTGCAGAGGCTTCTTCCGCAGAAACCACCATGGCTGTACATTTCCTCGATGTTGGTCAGGGGCTTTCCATTCTTGTACAGTCAAAAGGACAGAATCTTCTGTATGACGGTGGTGACCGCAGTCATTCAAGCTTCGTAGTTTCCTATCTTCAGGATCAGAATATTACTTCTGTTGATTATCTGATCTCTTCTCATTACGACGAGGACCACGTTGCGGGACTGGTAGGATGCTTAAGTTCTTTTCAGGTACAGAATGTGATCGGAGCGGATTATTATCAGGATACCAAAATCTATCAGTCTTTCGAAGATCAGGTAGCTGCACAGGGACTTTCTGTCCAGCATCCGGCAGTTGGTACTGAGTATCCTTTTGGAAGCGGAAAATTTACCATTCTTTCTCCTTCCACCATCAGTTCCAATGACAATGACAATTCTGTTGCCATTAAACTTGAGAACGGAAATAACAGCTTTATCTTTACAGGAGATGCAGAGTCTGCCGGAGAAGAAGCCATCTGTAACTCCGGGATCGATCTTTCCTGTGATGTGATCGTTCCAGGACATCATGGATCTGCCACCGCAACCACCTGGGATTTTCTCCAGAAAACCGTTCCTGAATATGCTATTATCAGTTGCGGCGCAGGAAACTCCTACGGACATCCTCATAAAGATACTATGGATAAGCTGTCTGATATGGGGATCCAGGTTTTCCGTACAGATAAACAGGGAACTGTCATCGCCGTCAGCGACGGAAACAGCATCCGGTGGAACCAGAATCCATGCAACGATTACTCTGCCGGGGACGAATCCGATACAGGCACCCAGCCCTCCTCCGCTTATACCAGCCAGGATAGTTCCTCCTACGGAGCTGACACTCAGGCAGCGGACACCCAGGTACAGGATGCAGCTCCCGCCACACAGGATACCGGTGATATGGTGTGGATCTCCGCTACCGGAAGCAAATATCACCGCATTCCAAACTGCGGAAATATGAATCCGGATAATGCCACGGAAATGACCCGTTCCCAGGCAGAAGCTGCCGGGTATGGGGCTTGTAAGAAGTGTTATTAAATAACAGCAAGGCACTGTCTCCTCATCTGATCAAAGATGGATTGGCAGTGCCTTTTATTTTATGTATTTTATGATATCTTTTCTTATGTATCACTTAAGTCATATCCGGATAGATCTTTCCGGTATGATCTCTCTTATCTGCAGTAATGTCACAATCGTATCCAAAGTATCTTGCATCTGTTTGAAATCGAAATTAATCATCCGATCAAATTTCTTCTCAAGCAGCCGCTGACGCTCTGTCAGTATATCCAGACGATTCTTTATCGACGACAGTTCTTCATCGATTCTGTCAAGACGTGCATCAACTTTATCCAAACGTGCATCGATTCCGTCAAGACGTGCATCAACTTTATCCAAACGTGTGTCGATTCCGTCAAGACGTGCATCAACTTTATCCAAACGTGTGTCTATCCCATCAAGGCGCCCAAATATCTGTCGCTGACCTTCTACGAGCATTTCCAGCATTTCCCTGTCTGTCATACAAATCTATCCTCTCCTCCCTTGTGATATATCACATCATAGCACAGTACGGGCTGATATTCAAGCACATTCTGTTCCCAGATATTTTTATTCCTCCGGATCTTCTGCCGGTTCTGCCGGGATGAACACTCTTGTTTTTTCTTTTTTCTCCTTCTTTCCTTCTGCTGCCTTCTCTGTGGCTTCACGGCAGAATTCCATCTGAGAATTAACAAGAACCTTTCCTCTTTTATCCTGTTTTGCATAGGTTCCGTCAGGCTGGAGAATATGGGCTTTTACATTATCCCTGAATTCAAGATCCAGCACATGCATGATCTCTGCTTTAATAGCTTCATCCTCAACCGGGAACACGATTTCCACACGACGGTCCAGGTTACGCGGCATCCAGTCCGCACTGCCCATGTAAATCTCCTCGCTCCCCCCGTTGTGGAAATAAAAGATACGGCTGTGTTCCAGAAAATTACCTACTATGGAACGCACATGGATATTTTCACTGATGCCCGGAATTCCCACTTTCAGGCAGCAGATACCACGCACCAGAAGCTCAATCTTTACTCCACAGGAAGATGCATAATACAACGCGGACATGATCACAGGATCACACAGGGAATTCATCTTTGCAACAATACGGGTCTCTTCCCCGTTCTTTGCATATTCTGCTTCTCTTTCGATCATTTTTACAAAACGATCCTTCATCCAGATCGGTGCAACGATCAGTTTATTCCAGCGCTTTGGTTCAGAATAACCGGAAAGCATATTGAACACAGCGGTAGCATCCTCTCCAAATCTCTCATCACAGGTAAAAATACCACAGTCTGTATAAAGTTTGGCAGTGGAATCATTATAGTTACCGGTAGCAAGATGAACATATCTGCGGATCCCGTTTTCTTCTCTGCGCACAACAAGAGTGATCTTACTGTGGGTCTTAAGACCTACCAGACCATAAATAACATGGCAGCCTGCTTTTTCCAGCATCTTCGCCCACACAATATTGTTCTCCTCATCAAAGCGCGCCTTCAGTTCCACAAGAACAGAAACCTGTTTTCCATTCTCCGCAGCCTGTGCCAGGGCAGCAATGATCGGTGAATTACCGCTGACACGATAAAGTGTCTGCTTGATGGCCAGGACATCCGGATCTTTTGCAGCCTGGCGAACAAAATTCACCACCGGATCAAAACTCATATATGGGTGATGGAGAAATACATCCCCCTCCCGGATCACATGGAAAATATCCTTGTCATTCTGAAATGCAGGCACAGGCGCAGGTGTGTATTTTGGCTCCTTGAAATGATCGTAGCCATCAATTCCATACACTTTCATCAGCATGGTAAGATCCAACGGTCCGCCGATATAGAAGATATCATTTTCTCTGATCTCAAACTCCTCTTTGAGAATGTCAAGAAGTCTTTTATCCATCTTCTCTTCCACTTCAAGACGTATCACCTCACCCCACTGACGTTTTTTCAACTGCTTCTGGATCTCAACAAGAAGATCCTCCGCCTCATCTTCATCAATGGAAAGATCTGCATTACGCATGATCCTGTATGGATGAGCACATACCACATCGTAGCTTAAGAACAGTTTGTCAATATTTCTCTCAATGATCTGTTCAAGAAGGATAACTGTGGTCTTCTCTTTCTTTTCAGATGGAATAATGATCACCCTTGGAAGCACAGATGGAACCTGGACTGTTGCAAAATCCAGTTCTTCTCTGCCTTTTTTGTTCTTCTTGGAGATCAGCGCCCCAATATTCAGGGTCTTGTTCCGGATCAGGGGGAACGGTCTGGATGAATCCATAGCCATCGGCGTGAGAACCGGATATACATTGTCCTCAAAATATTTATCCACAAAAGCCTTCTGTTTTTCAGAAAGTTCCTCATGTTCAAAGATCACATGAAGACCTGCCTTTTCCAGGGCAGGCACAAGGGAACGGTTCAGTGTATTATACTGTACATGAACCAGCTCATGAGTCTGCCTGCTGATCTCCTTCAACTGTTCCCTGGCAGTCATCCCCGAAATGTCTGTTTTTTTGTAGCCTGCATGAACCTGATCCTTCAGGGAAGCCACACGCACCATATAAAATTCATCCAGATTGGAAGATGTGATACTTAAGAACTTCAGCCTTTCAAACAGAGGCAGATTTTTGTCCCTTGCCTCACTTAACACACGCTCATCAAACTTGATCCAGCTCAATTCACGGTTTACGAAATATTCCGGTTTTTCAAATTCCTTCAGGTTCATAGTCTGTGCCCTCCCTATATTCTTCTTTTTCTTCTCAGTATCAGTTCAATACCAAAAACTTCCTCAAAAAACTTCACCTTATCCTGTAAAAGCCCCAGTTCCAGAGAAACATCCTGCACAGAATCCACGATCAGATGAAGTGTGCGTTCCTTAAGTACTGCACGTATATTCTGCACCTTCTGATAATGGCTTCTGTCCATGGCATTTGCCAGACGGAGGATAGCTGTCAGCTTGGCCGTAAGAAGATAATTCTCCATGCTCATTCCTGTCTCACTGCGGATCTCATCGTAGCACCCAAACTCCGTTGTATTATATCTTACCGCACTGGCGATCACCATCCGCTCTGCCGAGGAAAGTCCGATGATCTCTGTAGCCATAATGATCCTGTAGGAACACTCTGACACATCTCCCATACTGATATATTTACCACAGTCATGAAGGATCACCGCGATCTGCAGAAGCAGACGTTCCCGTTTTCCCATACCGTGGATCTTTCTGGTGCTGTCAAACACTGCCAGAGCCACATCTGTAGTTCCCTTGATATGATCCTTTCCGCTGGAATAACGCTTTGCAATATTCCTGGATGCCACCAGAATATCGTTTTCAAAATTATGGGCACTTTTCAGAAATTTCTCTTTTTCTGCAAAATCATATGCAATTCCGTCCAGAAGAGAAACCCCCGGTGCCCAAAGTGCCTCTGAGTGGAAAATTTCCATAAACTTACGGATAATAACCATGTTTGGCACGATAAGAGAAGCATATTCCGGTTCCAGCCCCATCATCTGTGCCAGGTCATAATCTGATTTATTGATGATCTGCTCATATTTTCCGTTGAATTCCTGGTTTGTGATAATGTTATCCTTAAGTTCCTCCCGGAAAATAGTATCTGTAAGAAAATCCCCCATAAGGATCACATTGGTGACAACACGGTCTTTAAGGTACAGTCTCTGAAAACTTGTGATATCATTGCGGACAAATTCCTCCACAAGCCTGTCATAGTGAGGGGTTGTTTTTTCCAGTTCTTTCAAACGTTCACGGATACGCATGCTTCCCATACGGATACTCTGGGTCATAACCAGGGCATCCTTGTCAAAAAGCGATACCTGAAGGCTGCCGCCGCCTACATCAAGGATAGCAGTTCCCTTCTGGATCGCCTTTTTGAATCCGGTCTCAATGGCAGCAATGGATTTGTAGCCCAGATAATGCTGTTCCGCATTACTTAAGATCTCCACATGAATTCCTGTCCGCTGGTAGATCTGTTCCAGGATGATCACCGGATTTTCAAGCTCACGGAGAGCACTGGTTGCACATGCACGCCATCTGGTCACCCCGAAGTCTGCCATCACACGTTTAAGATCATTCAGGATCTCACAGAGCTCATTCACAGTTTCCATATCAAGCCTTCTATCTGCGTAGGTACCTTTTCCGATTTCCAGACGGTACCTCACATCGTTCAGCTCACGAAAACCGATTTTTTTGGACATTTCAAATATCTTCATACTGATCTCATAAGAACCAATATCAATTGCCGCAAAAGTTGTCACTGCCATTGCGCATCCCCCTTCCCAAACGAAGTTATTTTTCTTCTGTACCTACTATATAATCAATAAACTGCTGAGCTGTCCTTCCTGTAAGACCGCCATGGGAAAGCTCCCACTGGTTGGCTTTCAGAAGAAGTTCCTCCTCCGGCATGGTAACACCATAACGGGATGCCAGCGCACGGACAATATTCTGGAATCCTTTTTTGTCCGGTTTTCCATAGTAGATACGAACGCCAAAACGATACACAAGAGAAAGCTTCTCCTGTACGGTATCTGAAGAGTGCAGATCGTCCTCATCTGCGATCTCCAGTTTGTCTGACGCACGTTCACGCACCAGATTACGTCTGTTGCTTGTAGCGTAGATCAGCACGTTATCCGGCTTTTTCTCAAGCCCGCCCTCGATAACAGCCTTCAGATATTTATATTCGATCTCAAATTCCTCAAAGGAAAGATCGTCCATATATATGATAAAACGATAGTTACGGTTTTTGATCTGAGCGATCACCTCATTGAGATCCTGGAACTGATGCTTGTACACCTCAATGATACGAAGTCCCTGATCATAATAACGGTTCAGGATGCCCTTGATACTGGAAGATTTACCGGTTCCGGCATCACCGAAAAGAAGACAGTTGTTTGCTTTTCTTCCCTGAACAAACGCTTCTGTGTTATCGATCAGTTTTTTCTTGGGGATCTCATATCCTACAAGATCATCAATATTTACGTGGGCGATCCTTGTGACAGGCTGGATCTCAACCTTTCCATCCTCATCATGTCCTACACGGAATGCCTTATGAAGGCCAAGCTTACCAACACCGAAGTCTTTGTAAAAGCCCACCATATCATCCATGAATTCTTCTGTTGTCTCTGCAACTGCAAGGCGTCTGCTCATCTCACAGATCCTGTCACGGATCCTGATATTAAACAGCTTGCTGTTCTCATCCGGTGTCTGATAATCACAGATCACCCTACAGCACGCACTTCCAAACACAGCGTCAAACACGCTGATATCAAATGCATACAGTTCCCTGAAGATCTGGAAATCATTTTTTGCCAGGTCATTGATGCTTCCCTTGATAGCACCCCGGATCTCACTTGCCATGCTGAAAGCATTTTCATGATTTACCAGAAGGAATGTCAGGTAATTATGCCACAGATTCCCTGAAAATCCATACATTCCCGCCAGCTCCACAAGTCCGTTGACACATCCGAAAAACTCATCTTCTCTTGCCTTCAAAGCTTCCTCATCTGATTCATACAGATTGATAAGCTCTGCCATATGCTTCAGTATCTCACCATTTGAAAAATCACGGTAAAGAATACATTCCTGAATTCTTGCTGTCATAATAATCACTCTCCTCTTGTATCCTGATTCCCTGATCTAATAATTTCCCAGAACCCGGAGTACATTTGCCTCCGCTTCCATACCTCTCAGGGCATTCTCCACTGCACTTTCACCAAGTTTCCCTGTAAAATCAACAAAGAAACGGTACTGCCATGGCTTACCCGGGATTGGCCTTGACTCGATCTTGGTCATGCTCAGACCGTTATAAATAATATGGGAAAGCATATTGTAAAGTGTTCCGGTTTCGTGAGGCAACTCAAAGCAGATACTGATCTTGCCCGCTTTTTCCTCATACTCCGGCTTTCTTCCTACAATGATAAAACGTGTGGAATTGGCTTTTTCCCTGCATACATTTTCCGCAAGGATCTTAAGGCCAAATACCTCTCCTGCCTCTCTGCTGGCAATGGCTGCCACGGTCTTATCCCCGCCTTCGCTGACACTTTTGGCTGCTCCGGCTGTATTTTCCACCTCTTTTTTCTTCCAGGTGGGATGCTCCTCCAGAAACGCCTTGCACTGAGCCAGGCCCTGCGGATGGGAGCAGACTTTCCGGATATCTTCCATGGAAGCATCCTGGGTTCCAAGAAGTACGTGATCTACACGGATGATCTGCTCTCCCACAATATACAGCTTATATTCCATAAGAAGATCGTAGATATCAGCCACGATACCTGCGGTGGAATTCTCAATGGGAAGTACTGCATAATCTGCCTTTCCGTCTGTCACATCCTCCATGGCAGTGCGCCATGTCTTCACATGATAGCTTTCAATGTTTCTGCCAAAATACTGACGCATGGCAGCATAACTGTATGCACCCTCCACGCCCTGGAACACCACTGTGGCATTCTCAATAGGCACCTGCTTTACAGTACTGTAATTTCTCTCTCCGTAGATGCCATGCTGTGTAAGAAGCTGATACTGGCGTTTCCTACTGATAGCCATGATCTGGCGGAAAAGCTCCTGCACGCCAAGACGGTTAAACTCCCCGTGAGCCTTATCCTTCAGTGTGTGGATCTTCTCACTTTCTCTCTTGGGATCCAGTACCTGCTTTCCTGTTTTGATCTTGTATTCGGCAACTTCCTCGCTCACCTTCATTCTTTTTTCAAAGAGACGGACGATCTCACAGTCTATCACATCGATCTCGTCTCTGTATTTCTCCAAATCAGTCATGTTTTCCTCCGTTGTGTTTCTTTATGATCTCTGTAAGATCCCCCAAAAATGCCAGGGAGCCAAAGGCTATGATCACATCCTCGGGATTTGCAAGGCGGTATGCCTCATCCACTGCCTCCTCAATTCTGTCAAAAGGCCTTACATCTTTATGAAATTCCCTGACTGCCCCGGCCAGTTCCTCCGGGGTAAGTGCTCTGGGATTACCCGGTGCCGCAATGGTAAGGATCGTCTCCGCATATCTGCTGGTCTTACTGATCACACTTCTGTAATCCTTGTCACGGAACATCCCCATAATGTAGATGATCCTTTTTCCCTTAAAATACTTCTGTATGGACGCTTCCAGCATGTCCGCAGCAGCAGGATTATGTGCTCCGTCAACCACAAATGCCGGATCCTTTGCCAGAAGTGTAAACCTTCCCGGCCACTTTGCATCTGAAAGACCTGCCTGTTTCTGCTTCAGGGTTGTGGGATATCCAAGTTTATCCAGAAGCTTCATGGCGCCAAGGGCAAGAACTGCATTCTCTTTCTGGTAAGTTCCTGCCAGCGCTGTGGTAAACTCCTCTCCCTCATAACAGAAGGTCTGTCCTTCAAGGCCGGCCTTCAAAATCTCTGCGCTATTTCCGTCCGCCTCTGCATAAGGCACTCCCAGCTTCTCACAGGTATCCTTTATAACCTTCTCTGCTTCCGGTTTCTGTTTTGCAGTGATCATATGGCTGCCTGCCTTTATGATTCCTGCCTTTTTCTCTGCAATCTCTCCCAGGGTATTTCCAAGAAATGCCGTGTGATCCATGCTGATGGAAACCAGCACGGAAAGAACTGTAGTCCGAATAATATTGGTGGCATCCAGATCACCACCCATACCAACTTCCATTAATACAAGGTCGCACTTCTCCTCTTTAAAAAAAAGAAAGGCTGCTGCTGTCTCGATCTCAAACGCTGTAGGATATGGCCTGCCTTCCGCTGCGATCTCACAGATTGCCTCTCTGACTCTGGTCACACAGGCAGCAAACTTCTCTTCGCTGACCGGTTCCCCGTTTACCTCCATCCTCTCTCTGTATGAATAAACCGCCGGTGAGATATATCTGCCTACACGGTATCCTGCTCCTGACAGAGCGGAATATAAATATGCTATGACAGAACCTTTTCCATTGGTTCCTGCCACATGGACATACTTCAGGTCATCCTGAGGATCTCCAAGCCGTTTCATCAGCTCCTTCATATTATCAAGGCCCAGAACAATGCTTTTTTTCCGTTCCGCATCCCTTATGTAGGCACGGCTCTCTTCGTAATTCATCGTATCCTGTTTCTCCTTTTTGCCTGTATTGTTTGCCGTTCATTATACCCCAGATGCATATTTTTTTCAAGGCAGGGCAGTCTATAAACAGGTTATTTCCACACTAAATGAAAGTAAAAAACAGGAGGGAACCAATGATAAAACGGGACTTTTTTCGCTGCGGGCTGACAGGCTGGTGCCTGGAAGTATTCTGGACTGGTATCCACTCTCTCCTTGAAGGAAATTTTACCATGATGGGAAAAACCTCTCTTCTTATGTTCCCGGTTTACGGCTGTGCGGCACTGATCCGCCCTGCATACCGGTACCTTAAAGATTTTCCTGTTGCAGTACGGGGACTTTTTTACACCCTGGGTATCTTTTTTACAGAGTTTTTAAGTGGTTCTGTTTTTCAGTTTTTCCACATCTGTCCCTGGGATTACTCTCATGTCCCTCTTCAGTTCCGGGGGATCATACGGCTGGACTATGCTCCCTTATGGTTTTTTACCGGTCTGTTCTTTGAATGGCTTCTTCGACAAAATCCCGGGAAATCATCTTGAAAAATCATTGCATATATTATATGATATCAGGAAAGGAATTTGATTTTCCATTTAATAACTGGAGGTACAACATGAGACATTTAATGAGTCCGTTGGATTTATCCGTTGAAGAGCTTGGGAAGCTTCTTGATCTTGCTGACGACATCGGAAATAATCCAAAGAAGTACGCGCATGTCTGCGATGACAAAAGACTTGCCACACTGTTTTATGAACCAAGTACACGTACACGTTTAAGTTTCGAGGCAGCCATGATGAATCTTGGCGGGAAAGTTCTCGGTTTTTCTTCCGCTGATTCCAGCTCCGCAGCCAAGGGCGAGAGTGTGGCCGATACCATCCGCGTTGTTTCCTGCTATGCAGATATCTGCGCTATGCGCCACCCCAAAGAAGGTGCTCCGCTTGTAGCTTCTATGGCATCCAATATTCCGGTGATCAATGCCGGCGATGGCGGCCATCAGCATCCAACCCAGACATTAACCGATCTTTTAACTATCCGTTCCCTCAAAGGCAGACTTGACAATATCACAATCGGTCTCTGCGGCGACCTGAAATTCGGTCGTACTGTCCATTCCCTTATTGAGGCACTGGTACGTTATGACAATGTGAAGTTTATCCTGATCTCACCGGAGGAGCTTCGTGTTCCAAGTTACATCCGCGAAGATGTACTGAAGCGCAATAACGTTGATTTTGCTGAGGTGGAGCGCCTGGAAGATGCCCTTCCGGAACTTGATATCCTCTACATGACCCGTGTACAGAAGGAACGTTTCTTCAATGAGGAAGATTATGTCCGCATGAAGGATTTCTATATACTGGACAAACAGAAACTGGAGCTGGCACCAAAGGATATGTATATCCTTCATCCTCTTCCACGTGTCAACGAAATTGCTGTTGAAGTGGATTCCGATCCCCGTGCAGCTTACTTCAAACAGGCTCAGTACGGTGTTTATGTCCGTATGGCCCTGATTCTCACATTACTGGAGGTAGAATTGCCATGTTAAATGTAGGAGCACTTCGCGAAGGCTATGTTCTGGACCATATCAAGGCCGGCAAAGCCATGACCATCTATCATGACCTGAAACTGGACAAGCTGGACTGCACTGTAGCCATCATCAAGAATGCCCGCAGCGAAAAGATGGGTAAAAAGGATATCATCAAGGTAGAGTGCCCTATTGAGGAGCTTGACCTTGACATCCTGGGATTTATCGATCACAACATTACTGTCAACATCATCAAGGATGAGAAGATCGTTGCAAAGAAAGAACTGAAGCTCCCCAAACAGGTAGTCAACGTTATCAAATGTAAGAATCCCCGCTGCATCACATCCATCGAGCAGGATCTTGATCAGATTTTTGTTCTGACAGACGAGGAGAAAGAAATTTACCGCTGCAAATACTGTGAGGAGAAATACACCGGCAAACGTAATAAGTAACCGGAACTGAAAACAGAAAGTACCTGCCGTTTCACAAAAATGTATAAAGAAAACCGCTGGTTTACGGTTCAATGCCGTAAATACAGCGGTTTCTTTTCATTACGCATAAGCGTATACTCTCTTTCCTCACACACAGTCAGACCGATAAGCCGGGTTATGTCGTTGGGTGATCATCTATCTAGGCCTTCCGTTGCCGGGAGGCTCAAGCGACCCACCTGAAAGCACGGCGGGCAACCGTATTGCTTTCTTCTCGGTCTTGCTTCAAATGGAGTTTACATGTGCCCGTTGTGTTACCACACCGGCGGTAGTCTCTTACACTGCCTTTCCACCCTTACCCCGCACAGGCGAGGCGGTATATTTCTGTTGCACTGGTCTGGGAGTTACCTCCACCGGACGTTATCCGGCATCCTGCCCTGTGAAGCCCGGACTTTCCTCGTCTGAACCCTTTCGTCTGTTCAGCCGCGATCACCTGGCCTGGCTGCGCAACTGCTATTCTAGCACAGGTTTCGTAACTTGTAAAGCCGGAATATCATTTCAGCACCAGAGTCCATTCCTGACGTTCTGTGACTTCTCCGATCACACCGGCCTGAAGTCCTGCTTCTTCCAGCCTTTTCATAATCTCCGGGACATCCCCGGCTTTTACTGATGCCAGAAGCCCTCCTGAGGTCTGAGGGTCAAATACCAGGTCTTCCCTCCACAGTTCTGCCTCACTTCTCACACCGGTTTTCTCTGCAAACTCCCGATTCCTGTATGCACCTCCCGGGATCAGGCCCATTGACGCGTATTCCATTACACCCGGAAGCACCGGGAGCTTTTCTGTATTGATCACAATGGTCTTATCACTGGCCACTGCCATTTCTGTCCCGTGTCCGCCAAGGCCAAACCCGGTTACATCTGTGCAGGCATGGATCTCAAACTTCTTAAAAATCTCACAGGCATCCCTGTTCAGTCTCTTCATGGACTCCAAAACTGCTGATCTGGCCTTCTCTGATGCCAGATCTGCTTTGATCGCCGTATTTACGATCCCTGCACCAAGGGGTTTGGTCAGGATCAGCTTATCCCCTGTCTGTGCCCCGTAGTTTTTCCAGAATTTTCCCGGATCCACAAATCCGGTCACGCTGAGCCCGTACTTTGGTGTGTCATCCTGAATGGTATGCCCTCCGGCCAGAACTGCACCGGCCTCCAGCACTTTATCAGCACCACCGCGGAGGATCTCGCCCAGGATCTCCACATCCATTTCCTTCGGAAAAGCCACAATATTCAGAGCAGTTTTGGGCACCCCGCCCATAGCATATACATCACTTAATGCATTAGCTGCAGCGATCTGTCCGAAATCATAAGGATCGTCTGCCACAGGTGTAAAAAAATCCAGTGTCTGGATCAGCGCCAGCTCCTCAGAAACCCGGTAGACCGCCGCATCATCAGAGGTGTCCGTTCCCACCAGAAGATCGGGATCACAAAAAACCGGAAGGCCGCCCAGAACCCCGGCCAGGGTTCCCGGTCCCACTTTTGCCGCACATCCACAGTTAGGTGCCAGTTTTGTCAGTTGTATTTTTTTCTTCATCATCCACACTCCCAGGCATTATTTACATTTTTATCATACATTAAAACAGCTTCCACCGATAAACTCCCTCAAAAGTGAATTAAAAGGAACACCCTCACTGGGAACCGGCACAAAATAATCCAGGAATTTCAGCAGTCTTTTTGCTTCCTGATACTCCGGCTCACTTTTGTCAATGCCAAACAGAAGCGGTTCCGCATAAACCTTCAAACAGGCAAGCTCATATACAAGTGCAGAATTAAACATTACATCTGCTTCCTCCTGGAAGGGGAAGATATTCTGTTCCTCTCCCCTTCGCACAGACGGCCACCTTGCAATGGTATCTTTTGCGGAAGTTCCTCGTGTACGTGCATCGCGGACGATCCGGCGGATCAGCCTTCCATCTGTGGTAGGTATCCGGTTATGCTCATCAATATTAAGCTGTGTCAGGGCACTGATATAGATTTTATACTTGCTCTCTTTTGGAAGGGCATAACTCAGCCTGTCATTCAGCCCGTGGATCCCCTCGATCACCAGGATGTCCTCTTTTTCCAGAGTAAGCTTATCTCCCTTGTACTCCCTGCATCCGGTCTTGAAATTAAATACAGGAAGCTCCACAGTCTTTCCCGCAAGAAGATCCAGCATATCTTCGTTGAACTGTTTTGTGTCAATTGCTTCCAGACACTCATAATTCTTTTCCCCAAACTCATCCAGAGGTGTATGCACACGGTCAACAAAATAATTATCCACGCCAATAGGATGAGGCCTCAGCCCATGTGCCGCAAGCTGAATGGAAAGCCTGTGGGAAAAGCTGGTCTTGCCTGATGAGGACGGTCCTGCGATCATCACGAACTTTACATTTCCACGCCTCCGTATCTCCTCTGCAACAGAAGAAATCTTCGCCTCATGAAGGGCCTCCTGTATCAGTATCAGGCTCTGCACGCCCTCCCTGGTGATCCGCTCATTCAGATCCCCAACTGTAGCAACGTCCAGCTTATCTCCCCACTCCTCAGATTCCTTCTGCACATGGAAGATCTTATCCTGAGGTTTAAAAGGTTCCAGCATTTCCGGTGTTTTCTGACGCGGAAGAATCAGTACAAAGCCTTCATCATAAAGCTGCAGGTCAAAATACTTCACATATCCGGTATCCGGTGCCATAAACCCGTAAAAATAATCTTCAAAATTTTCCAGGCTGTAGATGTTCACCCTGGATACCCGGCGGTAACGGAACAGCTTTTCTTTGTCATACATATGATGTCTGTGAAACATGGAAATCGCATCATCTGTACTGACACTGCGTTTATAGATCGGCAGCTTCTGATCCACAAGCTTCTTCATCTGCTCTTTTACCTGATCCAGAAGTGCCTGATCCAGCACAGCACTTCCCTTCATGGTAAAATAAAGGGCATTTCCCAGGGAATAATGGATCACCACATGATCGATATTCTCTTTTCCTGCCACATCAAAAATGGCTTTAAGAAGGATAAAAACAGCACTCCGGCGGTATGTTTTCCGTCCCGCACTGTCCTTCAGTGTCACAAAACCCAGTGTACAGTTATGTTTCAGCTTTTTGTGAAGCTCCCGGAGCTTTCCGTTTTCTGTTACAAGGATAATGGGATATTCTGATGTCTCCTCATACTCCCTGACAATGTCCGCATAGGGTGTCAGTTTTGGATATTCCCTTGTCTCTCCGTTTATAGTCACCTTTATCATCGTCTGTTCCATAACGATCACCTCCACAGGCTTATATTTCCATTGCTGTCCGATAATGCGGACATTAATATCATATTTTACTTATAAAACAGTATACGGATTATTCACCCTGGCGCAGGTTGTCTTAAGCTCCGGAAAAGCCTGATTCAGTTCTTTTTCCATTGCTTCCGCAAAAATATACTCTGTGCCGTAATGTCCCGCATCTACAATGGCAAGGCCTTCTGCCACAGTATCAATGGCTGTATGATAGTCAATATCACCGGTCACATACACATCCGCTCCGGCTGCCATCACATCACGGATCATGCTTTTACCGCTTCCTGTACAGATTGCCACATTCTCAATCTTTCGATCCAGGTCACCGTAAACCCGCACATCCGTAAGACTGTTACATTTTTTTACATAGGTACCAAACTCTCTCAGGGTCATGGAATGAGGAAGCCTTCCTACCCGTCCGAATCCCTCCGGACGCTCTCCCGATCCATCTGTCACAGAAAGAACTTTTGTATCCTGAAGCTTCAGATAATCCGCACTTAAATCTGCCATACCTATCACATCATAATTGGTGTGCATAGCAAAATAAGGAATATTTTCACTGATCAGGCGAAGGATCTTTCTCCCTGTAAATGTATGGTTGTTGATCTTTTTAATTCCGGAAAAGATCATGGGGTGGTGTGTGATGATCATATCTGCTCCGACAGCCATCGCCTCCTCAAGCACCGGCTCCGTAAGGTCCAGCGCAAGGAATACATGAGATACTTCCTTCCGGTCATCTCCCACAAGAAGTCCTACATTGTCCCAGTCCTCCGCAAATTTCTCAGGATGGTGTTCATTTAACCACCGTATCAGTTCATAAGCTTTCATATCGTTTCATGGCAGCTTCTATCAGCGCCATTTCCTCCTTTACCTCTCCAAGACGGTCTTTTGCAGATGCGGAAGGTGCACCGGAAAGACCTGCGATTATTTTTTTGCGGATGGATGCCTCCCTGAGAAGATATTCCTTAAGCACCGGATGACATTTCTTAAGAAGAAGAGGGCCGAACCAGGCTTCCTCCTCCGTATAGGTTATCTTCTGGCTTTTTCTGTTCCGCACAGCTTTCATCATGGGATAAAATTTGCCGTCTTCCTTTATCATTTCCTCATCAGTGATCTCCCAGCCGATTCCTGCAAGAAAATGCCTGAAATGAGGAAGGTCCGACTGGGGCTGCAGAATCAGCTCCTGAAACCCTTCGCGGACCTTCGCACCATCATTTAATATTCTTTCCATAAGAGGGCCGCCCATGCCTGCGATCACCAGTGTGTCCCCCTCTCCCGGCTCAAGACCGGCAAGCCCGTCACTTAAGCGGGTCTCTATGTAATCTCCAAGGCCATAACGGGCAATGTTTTCCCTGGCTCTTGAAAGGGGACCCGGACGGACATCCATGGCAATGGCTGACGGTACCTTTCTCTCATTTACAAGATAAATGGACAGATATCCATGGTCACAGCCTACGTCTGCCAGCCGGTTTCCTTCTGTTACCATACCGGCAAGGGCACCAAGACGCATGGAAAGCTGTACGGATATATTTTTAGTCAAGATAATCCTTCAGCTTACGGCTGCGGCTGGGATGACGCAGCTTGCGCAGAGCTTTCGCCTCAATCTGGCGGATACGTTCTCTTGTAACATTAAACTCCTTGCCGACTTCCTCCAGAGTTCTGGCACGTCCGTCATCCAGTCCGAAACGGAGACGGAGAACCTTCTGCTCACGGTCGGTAAGTGTGCTCAGTACCTCCACAAGCTGCTCTTTGAGAAGAGTAAATGCAGCCGCATCTGCAGGTACCGGGACATTATCATCCTGGATAAAGTCTCCAAGGTGGCTGTCCTCCTCCTCACCGATAGGTGTTTCAAGAGACACCGGCTCCTGGGAGATCTTAAGGATCTCACGTACACGGTCAACATTCATATCCATCTCTTCTGCGATTTCCTCCGGAGTAGGTTCACGTCCAAGCTCCTGAAGTAACTGACGGGAAACGCGGATCAGCTTGTTGATAGTTTCAACCATATGCACCGGAATACGGATGGTACGGGCCTGATCCGCAATGGCTCTTGTGATCGCCTGACGGATCCACCAGGTTGCATAGGTACTGAATTTGTAACCTTTACGGTAATCAAACTTCTCAACTGCCTTGATAAGTCCCAGGTTACCCTCCTGGATCAGGTCAAGGAACAACATTCCACGTCCCACATAACGCTTTGCAATACTTACAACCAGACGGAGGTTTGCCTCGGCAAGACGCTTCTTTGCAGCCTCATCACCGTTTTCCATTCTCTTTGCAAGCTCGATCTCCTCATCTGCACTTAAAAGGCTGACCTTGCCAATCTCTTTCAGGTACATGCGGACCGGATCTTCAATGCTGACACCCTCCGGCACGGAAAGGTCGATCTTGTCAAGTTCAACCTCTTCCTCATCCTCAAGGCCATCCATATCAATATCATTGTCCAGGAGAAGCTCATCACCACCGTTTCCGGTAATACGAAGAACGTCTACGCCACTTGCCTCAAGAAAATCAAATACCTTCTCCATCTGATCCACATCCAGCGGTGAATCTTTGAAAAAGTCATTGATCTCCTGATATTCCAGCACATTCTTTTTCTTTTTTGCAAGTTCAAGAAGCTCTACAAGTTTCTCGCTGAATTTTGCCATATTCATTTCCATAGGTGCTCTATACCTCCATATAGTGTTTATATTTTATCCTTATTCAAAAGAAATATGCAACTGCTGCCGCTTTCTTCCAAGATCCTCCAGCTCTTTCTTGGCTTTTATCAGTTCCTGAAGTCCGTTCATGTCCGTGGGGTCCCACGTCCTGTTCTTCTCCTTCAGGCTCTCCTCCTTGATACGCAGAAGGGTATCTGCAAAAGCCCTCTGCTGTTCTCCTTCATTTTCCAGATGGATGGTGGCATTAAAAAGAGACGCCACTTCCCTCTGTTCCTCACTGTCAGTAAAGGCATTTAGAAGTTTACCCGGATTACTCTCCCCCTCCTTATGCTGGTCAAACAGCATCTGGGCAACTTCTTTATATAAAGGAACCACAAAATCCGACGGAGAGATATATTTCTCCACCTGATCAAAAATTCCCGGATAAGTCACAAGCCACGTCAGCATCAGCTTCTGTGCTTTGTCTGCTGCAGACTCCTTCTTTTTCTGTTCAGGCGAGCCGGATCTGGGCTGGATTCTTTTTTCTGCGGGAGTTCCCCTGATGGCAAGAGTATTCACCCTCTTACGGATATCTTCCGGGCTGACGCCGAAGCGGCGATATTCCCTGGCGATCGCCTCAATATACAGATTCCTCTCAAGTTCATCCGAAAGCTCCAGAAGCATCTGGGCACACTGTTCAAAAAATCGGTTCTGTCCCTGAGGTTCTTCCATGGGAAAGTCCTGTTCTGCAACACGAACCCTGAACATAAAACTGTCCATCGCCTGGTTCAGTCGTTCCTCAAAGGCCTCTGCTCCCTCATTTTTGATAAACTCATCCGGATCTTTCCAGGGTTTCAGGCTTACCACTCTGGAATTCACTCCTGCCTCCCTGAGAATGGGAATGGCCCTCAGTGCCGCCCGGATGCCTGCACCATCGCTGTCATAGAGCAGCAGAACCTCTTTGGTGTATCGCTTCACAAGACTTGCATGTCCGGATGTAAGGGCTGTTCCCAGCGAAGCCACCGCATTGGTAAAACCTGCCTGGTGCATGGCGATCACATCCATATATCCTTCACAGAGGATAAGATAATTTCTCCTTGTGGTCCTGGCCACATTCAGGCCGTAAAGGTTACGGCTTTTATCAAAGATCTTTGTTTCCGGAGAGTTCAGGTACTTAGGTTTGCCATCCCCCATGACCCTGCCTCCGAAACCGATCACACGGTTATTTACATCCATAATGGGAAAGATCACACGGTTCCAGAACTTGTCATACATCCCCCTGCTTTCATCCACATTAAAAAGGCCGGACTCCCGAAGCAGTTCATCACTGTATCCCTTTCCCTTAAGATACTTATACAGATCATCACTGTACTTATCCGAGTAGCCCAGACCGAATTTACGGATGGTCTCCTCGGTAAGGCCTCTGCCTGTAAGATAATTCCAGGCTGCCTGTCCGCCCTCTCTCCTTAACTGGTAGTAAAAATACTGAGCTGCCAGCTTGTTGATCTCAAGAAGCGTTCCTCGCCTCTCGGCCTTCTCCCGGGCTTCCTTTGAATACTCGATCTTCGGAAGTTCCACCCCGGCTCTGTCTGCCAGATGGGAAAGTGCCTCTCCAAAAGAATAATTCTCATATTCCATAACAAAATTATATACATTCCCCCCTGCTCCGCATCCAAAACAGTAATACATCTGCTTGGACGGTGTCACGGAAAAGGAAGGCGTCTTCTCATTGTGGAAGGGACAAAGCCCGAAGTATGAGCTTCCCTTCCTTGTAAGCTTCACATACTGGGATATTACGTCTACGATATCATTCTTCATCCGGACTTCTTCTATGATGTCATCAGAATAGCGCATTTTCATCCCCCTTTTATGTATCCTGACAGGCCTCCCATGATTTCGGAATAAAGATCTTCCTGAATTTATCCATGGAATACTGATCGGTCATGCCTGCAATATAGTCACATACTGCCTGTTCCACCGGCACATTCCGGTCTCTGATAAGATATCTGTATTCCCGGGACATATCCTCCGGGTGGTCTGTATAATATTCGTATAATCCGGTCAGCATTTTAACAGCCTTTTCTTCTTCCTTTTTGGCAGCCGGATTCTCGTAAACATTGCGGAACATAATGTTTCTCAGATCCATCATGGCCTCAAAGATCTCCGAGGACATACAGATGGAATCCCTCCCCATACTGTTCTCTATGATATTATGTACAAAGGTATTCAGCCGCTCGCGGGTGGTGTATCCGAGAAGCATTCGCAAAGTCACCGGAATATCATCTTCCGTGATGATCCCGGCTCTCTGTGCATCATCCATATCATGGTGGATATATGCCATCTTGTCGGACAAACGTACCACCTGGCCTTCCAGTGTTGAGGGACTGCCGCTGGTGCGATGATTTCGGATCCCGTCTCTTACCTCCCAGGTAAGGTTCAGGCCTCTTCCGTTCTTCTCAAGCACTTCCACAACACGGACGCTCTGCTTATAGTGCGCAAAACCGCCCGGATGTATCTGATCCAGTGCCCGTTCTCCTGCGTGTCCGAAAGGCGTATGTCCAAGATCATGTCCAAGTGCCACAGCCTCCACAAGATCCTCATTCAGTCTCAGTGCCTTGGCTATGGTCCTTGCGATCTGGGATACTTCCAGAGTATGAGTCAGACGATTTCTGTAGTGGTCTCCCTGAGGTGCCAGAAAAACCTGTGTCTTGTCCTTCATACGCCGGAAAGCCTTACTGTGGAGGATCCTGTCCCTGTCCCGCTGATATGCTGTGCGGACATCACATTCCTCCTCCGGTGTATCTCTCCCTCTGGTATCACTGCTGTGGGATGCCCAGGGGCTTAAGAGTTCTCGTTCCCGTTGTTCCATACTTTCTCTGATATTCATATAAGTACTTCCTCCACAGGCTGACAAAATACCTCTTATTAATTATATTCTACAGAAAATCACAAATTCCTTTTTTCTTTCAAAAAAATTATCAAAAATGATTATTTTTGCACTCTATATCGAAAAAAAATCCTGCACCACTTAAGATGCAGGATTCTGTTATGCGGAAGATGGGACTTGAACCCACACGAGCGCAATGCTCACAAGATCCTTAGTCTTGCTCGTCTGCCAGTTCCGACACTTCCGCATATCGCATTTCAACGGGATTCTTTTGCTCTCCCTCGCGACAAGTGATAGTATAGCAAACCATGTGTGGGATGTCAACTCCTTTTTTCAATTTTTTTAATTTTTCTGTTTATTTCTACTATTTTCGCTCCAGCAAATCTTCAAGATCCTTCTCCGGTGTGGTGATCGGCGCGATCCCGAAATTGTCAACCAGGTATCCCAGTACATTAGGAGAGATAAAAGCCGGCAGTGTGGGGCCAAGACGGATATTTTTGATTCCCAGATGAAGCAGGGTAAGAAGGATGCAGACCGCCTTCTGCTCATACCAGGACAATACCATGGAAAGGGGAAGTTCATTGACTTCACAGTCAAAAGCTTCTGCCAGCGCAACTGCCACCTTGATGGCACTGTAGGCATCATTGCACTGTCCCATATCCATCAGCCTTGGCAGATTGCCGATCATTCCCAGATTCAGGTCATTGAAACGGTATTTTCCGCAGGCAAGGGTAAGGATCACCGTATCTTCTGGTGTCTTTTTTACAAATTCCGTGTAATAATTTCGTCCCGGACGTGCTCCGTCACAGCCTGCAACCAGGAAAAAATGTCGGATGGCACCGCTTTTTACTGCATCGATCACCTGATCTGCCACTCCCAGAACCGTTCCGTGGCCAAATCCTGTTGTAACTGTTTTTCCTCCGTTGATCCCTGTAAACTCCTGATCTTTTTTATATCCGCCAAGCTCCAGGGCTTTTTTGATCACAGGAGTAAAATCTTTATCCTCCCCAATATGGACCGTTCCCGGAAAAGCCACCATCTCTGTGGTAAACACCCTGTCTGCATAGGAAGCTTTGGGAGGCATCAGACAGTTGGTCGTAAAAAGCACAGGCGCCGGAATGTCTGCAAATTCTTTCTGCTGGTTCTGCCATGCAGTTCCGAAATTACCTTTTAAATGGCTGTATTTTTTCAGTTCCGGATATCCGTGGGCAGGAAGCATTTCCCCGTGTGTGTAGATATTGATGCCTTTGTCCCTGGTCTGTTCCAGAAGAAGTTTCAGATCCAGAAGATCATGTCCTGTAACCACGATAAAAGGTCCTTTTTCCACAGTCAGGGGAACGGTTGTCGGCACCGGGGTACCATAAGTCCGGGTATTTGCCCTGTCCAGCATTTCCATACAGGTAAGATTATATTTTCCAACTTCCATCACAATGGGAAGAAGTTCTGTCATTCCCCAGTCTTCTCCTAGGGAAAACAGTGCTTTAAGGAAAAACTGATTCAGTTCCTTATCCGAATATCCAAGTACCATTGCATGATAAGCGTAGGCTGCCATACCGCGCACCCCGAAAAGGATCAGCGATTTCAGAGAACGGATATCATCATCTGCTTCCCACAGTTTCTTCATATCATAATCATCATTTTTTCCACAGGGGCTGCCACAGCCTGTACATCCTGGCATAAGCTTTTCTGTTTCCCTGTGGATCTTTTCTGTCATCTGACGGATGCTGTCATCATCAAAGCTTACATTGGTCACTGTGGTAAAAAGCCCCTCGATCACAGTTTTCCAGACTTTTTCCACTGCTTCCTCATCCCCGTTTACGGCTCTTGCAAGACCGATAAGCGCTCCGGTCAGCTCATCCTGCAGTCTGGCTGTCTCTGCTGTTTTTCCGCAGACCCCTGCCTTTCCTGTACATCCGGCGCATCCGGCTGTCTGTTCGCACTGGTAGCAGAACATTTTGTTTTCCATATATATAATCCTCCTGATCTTTTTTTGACGTTTTTATCTGTTTCATCTATTATCTGTTATTTTTTCCTTTTTATTCTTTTCCGTTTAAAACGGCATCTGTATTTATGAAAGGATCTTTCCATCTGTTGATATGGTCACTACCTGCCAGGGAATGAATCTGCCGCTGTTCTTAAGGGCAGTTTTTGTGGCATTTTCCAGGCCTCCGCAGCATGGAACTTCCATACGGACAATGGTGACACTTTTTATATTATTGGCAGCGATTATTTCCGTAAGTTTATGGGAATAATCGGTATCATCAAGCTTTGGACAGCCGATAAGTGTAATGTGGTTTTTTATAAATCTTTCATGAAAACCTGCATAGGCGTAGGCTGTACAATCTGCTGCAATGAGAAGATCAGCCCCCTCAAAATACGACGCATTTACAGGAACCAGTTTAATCTGCACCGGCCACTGGGACAGACAGCTTCTGCTTTTTGATACTTTTTCTTCCTGGATATCATCTGCTTCACGGTTGATACAGATGGCTCTGGAACCTGGACATCCGCTGTGTACGGACATTTTTTCTTTATTTCTCTGAACTGCCGCTTCATTGTAGGCCGCTGCCTCCCTCACCACAAAGTGGATGGCATCTGTGGGGCAGGCCGGAAGACAGTCCCCCAGGCCGTCACAGTAATCTTCACGCATAAGCTTTGCTTTTCCGTTCACCATAGATATGGCTCCCTCATGGCAGGCCGCTGCACAGGCTCCACA
>CAKROW010000016.1 GCA_934373235.1 uncultured Blautia sp.
GATAGAGGGTTGTTCAGAAAGAACCATTCAGTATTATAAAGTTACGGTAGAACATTTGTTATCCCATATTGAAACATCTGTAAGGAAGATTACAACAGAAGAAATACGGACATATTTGGCAGAATATCAGAAAAATAATAAATGTTCAAATGTTACGGTGGATAACATTCGAAGAAATATTTCCAGCTTTTTCTCCTGGTTAGAGGAAGAAGATTATATTTTAAAAAGCCCTATGAAACGGATTCATAAGATTAAAACGAAAACGGTAGTAAAAAGCGTTATTACAGATGAAGGGATTGAACGACTCAGGGATAACTGCAAAGAAATCAGGGATCTGGCAATTATAGATTTGCTATATTCTACAGGAATACGAGTAGGTGAACTGGTAAATCTGAATGTTGATGATATTGATTTGGAAGGGCGTGAGTGCATTGTATACGGAAAGGGAGACAAAGAGAGGCGTGTATATTTTGATGCAAAAGCGAAGGTACATTTAAAAGAATACATTGCTCATCGAAAAGATAATAATTCTGCATTATTTGTAACTCTGGATGCACCACATGATAGATTAAAAATAAGCGGAGTGGAAATTCGTTTAAGGGAATTAGGAAAAAGAATTGATCTGGAACGTATTCATCCCCATAAATTTCGAAGAACCATGGCAACCAGAGCAATAGACAAAGGAATGCCAATAGAACAGGTGCAAAAAATATTAGGACATTCACAAATTGATACAACGATGCAGTATGCGATGGTGAATCAAAACAATGTTAAAACAGCTCATCAGAAATATATGAGCTGAATTTTATTCAAATTCGGGTTTGTGTGAATAGTATAGATGAAAATAGCGATAAAAGAGCTAGGAGCAATTATTACAGGAAACACGCCAAGCAAAAAAGTAAAAGAATATTGGGATTCAAAAGATATATGTTTTGTAAAACCGGATATTATAGCAGATGAAGGTGTTGGAGATATTATACAATCGAATGAATATATATCGGAATCTGCAAGAAAAAAGGCAAGGATAGTTAAAGAGAATGCAATTTTTGTTACATGTATAGGCAGTATTGGGAAAATTGGAGTTGCAGGATCAGGTGAGTATGCTTTTAATCAACAAATCAACGTAATTATTCCAAATGAAAAAGTTAGACCGAAATACTTAGCATATAATTTGTATTTTAATAAGGCAAAATTAGTTGTAATTGCAAATGCACCTGTGGTTCCGATTATTAATAAAAGTCAGTTTGGAGATTTTATTATCAACATTGA
Organism: uncultured Blautia sp.; assembly: GCA_934373235.1. Classification (GTDB taxonomy): domain Bacteria; phylum Bacillota; class Clostridia; order Lachnospirales; family Lachnospiraceae; genus Blautia_A. The sequence goes on from CAKROW010000016.1 coordinate 1,270, forward strand.
TACTGATATAAATAAACAAAAGAAAGTAATTGAAGTGTTGGATAAGTTGACGAAAATTATTCAACAGAGAAAAAATGAGATAATATATTTGGATAATCTTATTAAAGCCCGATTTGTCGAGATGTTTGGTGATCCGGTAAAAATGATTGCAGATGGTAAAACAGAATTGGTTGAGAATCTTACTGATGAGGTGGCAGTAGGATTTGTTGGAGAATCGACAAATGAATATGTAGATAATGGTATTCCATATTTAAGAATGCAAAATATTCGTCCAATGAAAGTGATTTCAGATAATCTTATTTACATTAATGAAGAATTTCATAAAAAAATAAGAAAAGCTCATGTATTTACTGATGATGTTGTTATTTCGAGAGTGGGGATTAATCGGGGTATGACAGCTGTGATTCCACCGGAATATAACAATTCAAGTATAGGTAATGCTGTAATTATTAGAAAAAGTGAGAAATTCAATTCTGTATTTCTTTCAGCATATATAACTTATGTATATGGGCAACATACAAGTATTGGTTATTCAAAAGGATCGGCTCAAGGGGCAATAAGTGTTGGATTAGTAAAAAAATGGCCAATAATTAAAGCTAATATTTCTTTACAAAATCAATTTGCCGATTTTTTTGAGCAAGTCAACAAATCAAAATTTATCAATACTATTTAAAGAAATAAAATTATCTTTGTTTGCTCTAAATAATACAGTATGATTTAATGAAAAAGACTAGATGATTCAGTTACCGCAAATTTTGCGGCAACTGCTTCAGAATAAAACGCTAAAGAGGAGATTTCACAATGGTAACAAACTTTGATTACTTAAAAAATGAATCAAAATTCTCTGCATTTGCGAATGTTGCCATTTCTGCGGAGAAGATCATATTGGCAGATCCGGATGCGAGTATTCTTAACAGCCGGCGGGCTATGGAATTTGCTGTAAAATGGTTGTATTCTGTGGAAAACAGTTTGCAGATTCCGTATCAGGATAACCTTCACACTTTGATGAATACAGAGGAATTCAGACAGTTAGTGGGACCGGATCTTTGGAAACGGATGGATTATATCCGCAGATGTGGAAATAGTGTGGCACATAGCAATAAAAAACCTGGCAGAGATGCAGCGATGCTCTGCCTTGAAAATCTTTCGATTTTTTTGGATTACGTTGCATATTGCTATGGAGAAAAGTATCAGGAGCATCCATTTGACAAGTCGATTATTGATGGCAGAATTGAGAAGGCAAAGGCATCCAGGGAAACAGCCAGAAAAACAAAGGAAACACTCCTGAAAGAACAGGAAAAAACTGCCCGGCAGGAACTGGATCTACAAAAACTGATGGCAGAAAATACTTTTCTCAGGGAAGAACTGTCCGCACGTCACGAGAAACAGCAGCAGACATATGTTCCGAAGCCACTGGAGCTGTCTGAATATGAAACAAGAAAACTTTACATAGATTCCATGCTCATTGATGCAGGATGGACCCAGGGAAAAGACTGGTTAAATGAGATGACTGTGACAGGCATGCCGAATAAATCAGGAATTGGGCGTATTGATTATGTTCTTTATGATAATATGAGTAAACCTCTGGCAATTATAGAAGCAAAACGTACCTGTAAGGACATTGCCGAGGGCAGACAGCAGGCGAAACTTTATGCAGATCTGCTGGAAAAGAAATACCAACGACGTCCGGTGATTTTCCTTACCAATGGTTTTGAAACACGGATCATAGACGGACAGTATCCGGAAAGAAAATGTTCGGTTATTTATTCCAAACGTGATCTGGAGAAATGGTTTAATCTTTTGAGTATGCGGACAAGTCTGCAAGATATTTCTGTAGATAAAAGAATTGCAGGACGCTATTATCAGGAAGCCGCGATAAAAGCAGTATGTCAGAGCTTTGATGAAAAGAATCGGAGAAAAGCCCTGCTGGTTATGGCTACCGGTTCCGGAAAAACCAGAACAGTAATGGCTTTGTGCAAGGCAATGGTTGATGCGGGCTGGGTAAAGAATATACTTTTTCTGGCAGACAGAAATTCACTGGTAACGCAGGCGAAAAGAAATTTTGTAAACTGGATGCAGGATTTTTCCTGTACAAATCTGGTTGAAGAAAAGAATAATTATATGTCGCGATGTGTTTTCTCCACATATCAGACCATGATAAACTGTATTGATACGATAAATGATAAAGAAGGAAAAGTTTTTACCTGTGGTTATTTTGATCTGATCATTTGTGATGAGGCACACAGATCCATTTATAATAAATACAAAGATATTTTTACATATTTTGATGCACTGCTTGTAGGGCTTACCGCAACACCGAAGGATGAGATTGACAAAAATACATATGAAGTATTTGAACTGGCAAACGGAGATCCTACTTATGGTTATGACCTGGCGCAGGCAGTGAGGGATGGATATCTGGTTGATTATCTGTCAGTGGAATCCAGGGTGAAATTTATTGATCAGGGAATTGTATATGATGAACTTTCAGAAGCAGATAAAGAAATCTATGAAAATACTTTTGAAGATGAAAATGGAAAACTGCCGGAAGCGATAAATTCGGCTGCATTGAACACCTGGATTTTTAACGAAGATACCATTAAAAAAGTTCTTCATGTTCTGATGCGAGACGGAATTAAAATTGAATATGGACAGAAGATCGGAAAGACAATTATTTTTGCGAAAAATCATGATCATGCGGAAAAGATCCTTGAGATTTTTAATAAGGAATATCCCCATTTAAAGAATTATGCTATGGTGATCGATAACAGAATGAAATATGCACAGAGTGCAATTGATGAGTTTTCAGATCCGAAAAAACTACCGCAGATTGCAATTTCAGTAGATATGTTAGATACCGGAATTGATGTACCTGAAGTCCTGAATCTTGTGTTTTTTAAAAAAGTTATGAGTAAAGCAAAATTCTGGCAGATGATCGGACGAGGAACAAGGCTTTGCCCGGGATTGCTGGATGGGGAAGATAAGAAAAAGTTTTACATTTTTGATTTCTGTGGGAATTTTGAGTTTTTCCGAATGGATAAGGGAAAAGCAAGTGCAAATCTGATGGCGTTGCAAAGTGCGGTTTTTAATCGTCAGTTTGAGATTTCGTACAAGCTTCAGGATATTAAATATCAGACAGATAGATTGACTTCGTACAGAGCTGCACTTGTAAAACATATGACTGAAAAAGTAAAAGAATTGCCAAGAGATAGTTTTGCAGTTCGTCAGCATCTAAAATATGTGGAGTTATACTCAGAAGAAACAAATTATCAGATGCTTACTTATGAAGATACTTTACTTGTTCGGGAAGAAGTTGCTCCCTTGATTTTGCCTGAAAGTGATGAAGTAACAGCAGTACGTTTTGATGTGCTAATGTATGGAATTGAGCTTGCATTACTGACAGGAAAGAAATATACAAGCGCGCGAAAAGACCTTTTAAAAAAGGTTTCCGGAATTGCCGGAGTAGCAAATATACCGGAGATTCAGGCACAGACAGAGCTGATCGATCAGATTTTGCATACAGATTATGTGGAAAATGCAGGAATCGATGAATTTGAAAACATCAGGGAAAATCTGAGAGATCTTATGAAGTATATTCCGGATAAGAGCAGAAATAAATATATGACCAATTTTACAGACGAAATTCTTTCAACAGAATGGAAAGAAGCAGAATTGGAAAATGATGACCTGAAAAATTATAAAGCACGGGTAGAATACTATGTCCGACAGCATCAGGATAACCATGTAATAGCTAAGCTGAAAAAGAATCAGCCACTTACAGAAAATGATGTGGAAGAACTGGAAAAAATTCTCTGGAGCGAGCTTGGCACAAAAGAGGATTATGAAGCAGAATTTGGCAGAAAGCCATTGGGAGAATTTGTCAGAGAAATGGTAGGTCTTGATATGAATGCAGCAAAGGAAGCTTTTTCAAAGTATCTTGAGGATGTAAGTCTGGACAGCAGACAGATTTATTTTGTAAATCAGATCATTGAGTATATTGTTCATAATGGAATGATGAAGGATCTTTCCGTTTTGCTGGAATCTCCGTTTACGGATCGTGGAAGTATTTCGGAAATCTTTACAGATATGGGTGTTTGGCTTGGAATAAAAAAAGTCATTGATACCATCAACGCAAATGCTGCTGCATAAACAGCCACCTCTGTAAAGTGGAAAAATTTTACCTGGATTTACCATAAATTTAACCATAAATCCGGTTGACAAAACCCAGCCGGGAACGTTATAATGGCCGGGTTGATAAGATATTTTTAAGAAAAAAGGCAGGTGAACAGAATGGACAGTTGTGATTCTCATGGGCGAAGTTGCAGCTCTCAGAGCGAAAGATGGAAAGAACAGAGAGGGATGAGACTGTTCCATTCTGTTTTAAGTGTACAGAATATCTGTGAGGATACTATGTCTGTATATCAGAAGGATATATTTGACAGGATGTAACGGTGTTACCAGAATCTGTACGGTATTATTACATTATAATTATAGCAGGATTATAATATATATCTTTTTCATTCTTCTCATTCTGAGAATCCTACAAGTAAAGCGGACAAGTATGATTTGATTCCGTTTTACACGCAAATCCCAAGGAAACACAATCAAAAATCAAACAGCACAAGGACATGCCGGAAACATGTCTGTTTTTGGTGTGCGTGTTTTGTGCGAAACTATGTGAGGAGGATGAGAAAATGACAAAAAGAAATCAGGATTTTTCAAAAGATATTCTGAGTCTGATCCGAAGCAGTGTTTCTCCGGCAGTTTTGGGTGAGAGACTGCAGGATTTCCACGAAAATGATCTGGCAGAAGTATTAAGAGAATTAAGCACTGCGGAGCGCAGCAGACTGTACCGTATCCTGGAAAGCAGCATGCTGGCAGATGTTTTTGAATATCTGGAGGAAGAAGAAACTGTAAAATATCTGGAAGAGATGGATGTAAAAAAAGCAGCAGCCATTCTTTCCAAAATGGAAACCGATGCCCTGGCAGATGTTTTAAAGCAGATCGATAAAGAAAAACGCAAGCTTCTGATCCAGCTTCTGGATGAACAGGTGCGCAAGGATATCGAAATGATCCGTTCCTTTGATGAGGATGAGATCGGAAGCAGAATGACAACCAACTGCATTGTGATCCGTGAAAACCTGACAGTAAAGCAGGCCATGAGTGAGCTGGTTTCCCAGGCGGCAGACAACGATAACATTTCCACCATCTTTGCAGTTACAGCAAAAGGGGAGTTTTATGGAGCTTTGGATCTTAAGGACCTGATCACAGCAAGACAGGACCATCCCATGGAAGAACTGATCGTAACCTCCTATCCATATGTGTACGGTACTGAGCAGATCGACGACTGTATGGAACGGCTGAAGGATTACTCTGAAGATTCCATTCCTGTACTGGACGATGACAACCGTTTCCTTGGAGTGATCACATCCGCAGGGATCATCGATCTGGTAGACGATGAGATGGGAGAGGATTATGCGAAGCTGGCTGGTCTGACTGCAGAGGAAGATCTGAAAGAACCTCTTTTTGAAAGCATGAAAAAAAGAATGCCCTGGCTGATCGTTCTTCTGGGCCTTGGCATGGTGGTATCTTCTGTTGTGGGAATGTTCGAAAAAGTAGTTACCTGTCTGCCGATCATCATGTGCTTTCAGTCTCTGATCCTGGATATGGCCGGAAATGTGGGAACCCAGTCCCTGGCTGTAACCATCCGTGTACTGATGGATGAGACACTGACAGGCAGACAGAAAGCAGAGCTTGTGCTGAAGGAAATGCGGATCGGTCTTTGTAACGGTGGTCTGCTCGGTATTCTGTCTTTTGTACTGATCGGATTGTATATTTTCTTATTTAAAGGAAAAACACTCGTATTTGCCTATGCAGTATCCGGCTGTATCGGATTATCCCTGCTGGTGGCTATGCTGGTATCCAGTGCAGTAGGAACCTGTATTCCGTTGTTTTTCAAAAAGATCGGCGTAGACCCTGCGGTAGCATCCGGTCCGCTGATCACAACAGTAAATGACCTTGTAGCAGTTGTAACATATTATGGAATGAGCTGGATCTTCCTGATCGAGATGTTCCATCTTGCAGGATGAAGCAGAATTGCGAAGTGTCTGCAGGAAAGCTGCTTTTGACATCATAGATAACCGACAGATCAAGGCTGTTTGTTCAGTAACAGAAAATTTATATATAAAAAGAAAATTTCGGGTCGGAAGATTCGGAATTTTTCTTTACATAAAGGGAAAAAACAACTATAATAAAAAAATGCTTTGCCCGTTTAAAACGTTGCAGAAATATCTCTTCAACGGGCAAAACAACAGGAATGAAAGAGCAAAACAAATGAACGATCACCGTGAGATGATCTGGGAAAGGAAAAATAAAACATGATAGTAACACTGATTGAAAAGATTTATTCTTTTCTGTGGGGAGACCTGGTTAAGCTCCCTTTGCCAGGAGGAAACAGTCTGGGAATATCTCTGATCATTATATTGCTGGTTCCTGCCGGAATATATTTTACCATAAGGACAAGATTTCTGCCTGTCCGTATGTTTCCGGATATGGTACACGCACTAGTGGAGAAAAAGAGCGACAAAAATAACCTCTCTGCATTTCAGACACTGATCGTATCAACAGCGACCCGTGTGGGAATGGGAAACCTGGTGGGTGTAGTGGCTGCCATTTCAGCAGGCGGCGCAGGAGCTGTATTCTGGATGTGGGTTCTGGCACTGATCGGATCATCCACGGCGTTTATTGAGGCGACTCTTGCACAGATCTATAAAGAAAAAGATCCTCTTTACGGTGGATACCGTGGCGGCCCTGCCTATTATATCCACCACTACTGGGAAGAAAAACAGGGCAGAAAACGGAAAAAAGTTCTGCTTTCTGTATTGTTTGCAATTTCAGGTTTGATCTGCTGGTGCGGAATCAGCCAGGTGATCAGTAATTCCGTCACTGCATCCTTTGAGAATGCCTTTAATATTCCGCCATTATATACAACGATCATACTGGTAGCAGTGGCAGCAGTGATCGTTCTTCGGAAGAATGCAACAGTTAAAGTACTGGATTTTCTTGTTCCGGTAATGGCTGTCTGTTATTTTGCAATCACTTTGTTTATCATTGCAACGAACCTTGGAAGCATGCCGGGAGTATTTAAAAGGATTTTTGAGGAAGCATTCGGAATCCGCCAGGTGGCAGCCGGTGGTTTCGGGGCAGTGCTGATGAACGGAGTAAAAAGAGGCCTGTTTTCCAATGAGGCAGGAAGCGGTTCTGCACCATGCGCAGCGGCAGCGGCAGAATGCGACCAGCCGGTAAAGGCAGGACTGGTCCAGGCACTTGGGGTTTTTGTGGATACTATTGTGATATGCAGTTGTACAGCTATGATCATGCTTCTTGCCCCGGAAAATCTGGTGAGCGGACTTTCCGGAATGGAACTTCTCCAGACAGCCATGGGTTATCATCTTGGGGAATTTGGAGTAATATTTATTGCTGCCACGCTTTTTATGTTCAGTTTTTCCACATTTTTGGGGATTCTGTTCTATGCAAGAAGTAATGTGGCCTATCTGTTCGGTGATAACTGGGCATCCCAGACAGGATATAAGATCCTTGCTCTTGTGATGCTGTTTATCGGAGGAATTGCAGCTTATACATTTGTATGGGATCTTGGGGATGTGGGAATTGGACTTATGACAATTTTTAACATTTTCATGCTGTACCCGCTGGGGGGAAAAGCCCTCAGAGAACTGAAAAATTACGAAGAAGAGAAAAAGAATAAAAAGGCCTGATATATTCTGGCGGACTATAACGGGAAAAAGTTATGGCCCGCCAGAAAACTGTTTACAGACCTGGAAAACATATGGTAATATATCAAAGTAAAGCAATAAAAGAATAAAGCGTTCTGTGACAGAAGACAAGAAAATAAAAGCAGCACGTTTTTAAGAGGAGGAAATTGATTATGTATATTACATGTCTGGACGTAGAAGGTGTACTGGTACCGGAAATCTGGATTGCTTTTGCAGAGGCAAGCGGTATTCCGGAGCTTAAGAAAACGACCCGTGATGAGCCGGATTATGATAAACTGATGAAATGGCGTCTTTCTGTTCTGAAGGAGCACGGACTTGGACTGAAGGAGATCCAGGAGACTATTGCAAAGATCGATCCCCTCCCGGGAGCGAAAAAGTTTCTGGATGAACTGAGGACTTTTTCCCAGGTGATCCTGATCAGTGATACATTTACACAGTTTGCAACTCCGCTTATGGAGAAACTTGGCTGGCCTACACTTTTCTGTAATACTCTCGAAGTGGCAGAGGATGGTGAGATCACAGGATTCAGGATGAGATGCGAGCAGTCCAAGCTTACCACTGTGAAGGCATTACAGTCCATGGGATTTGAGACAATTGCAAGTGGAGATTCCTACAATGACCTTGGTATGATCAAGGCAAGCAAAGCCGGATTCCTTTTCCGCAGTACAGACCAGATCAAGGCAGACAACCCGGATATTCCGGCATATGAAGATTACGATGAGCTTCTTGGTGCCATTAAGAAAGCAATGGACTGATCGGTAATCCGGTTTTACAGACCTGCGTAAAGAACTGGATATAATACAGAAGTATGATAACAGATCTTGGAGAGCAGGGGTGATTTATGGAAGAAAAGAAACAAAAGCGGCGTATATGGTGGAAGATCCTTCTGGCTGTGGTGCTTCTGGTATTGGCCGGTGTCGGAGGGTGGCTTGGATATCTTTATCATATTGATCATACCACTCTTGGAAGGAAACTATCAATATATTCCATTGATGTATCGGAGCGGACTGCAGATGAAGCGATGAAGCTTGTACAGCAGGCATTTGCCGTGGAAAAGGTGACCATCCGGGAAGAAGATGGAGGGACTCTTGAGACTACCATTGAAGAACTGGGATATTCTCTTAACGAAGAAAGTCTCCGGGCAGCTCTTGAGAACATTCAGACAGAACGGCGGAAGACTTTTCGGCCTGTGGAGAAGCAGACAGAGTACAGGATCGGCTATAAGGCAGATCTTGATGAGGCAAAAGCCGGAACTGTACTGGTAAGTTCCGGTTTTGGAGAGAAAGAGCGGAAGCCTTCCACAGATGCTGTCATCCGATACGACAAGAAAAAGAAACAGTATAAGGTGATCAGTGATACGCTGGGAACAGAAATCGATGAGAAGGCACTTTTTACCTATGTAACCGGAAAACTGGATGAAGAGATCAGGGAAGAGCTTCTGGGAAACCGTGAAGTTATCCTGGATAAAAGCATCTATAAGAAACCTTCCAAAACAGTGACCAAAGAAATGAAACAGAAGGTCAAAAAGCTGAACAAAAGACTGAAGATATACAGAAGCAGTCCCGTGACTTATACTTTCGGAGATTCCACGGAAGTTATTGACAAGGCAAAGATCGAATCCTGGATCAACATTGGTAAGGAGAAGGTTTCTCTGGATCAGGATAAGATCAGGGAATATGTATATAATCTGGCTGTGAATTATGACACGATCTATGGACCGAGAAGTTTTCATACTTCCGAGGGGACAGATATCACTGTTTCCGGAAATGAATATGGATATCAGATCGATCAGGAGCAGGAATTTAAGCAGCTTATCAAAGACCTCACCAGTGGAAAAGCCGTTACCAGGGAACCGGTTTACAGTATCCGGGGATTTAAACGGAACGGAAGAGATGACCTGGCAGGAAGTTACATAGAAGTAAGCATTGACAGACAGCACCTGTGGCTGTACAAAGACGGAAATCTTGTGACTCAGACGGATATTGTAAGTGGTGCGCCTACACCGGAACGCCAGACTTACCGTGGCGCGTGGCCAATACCCTTCAAGGCAAGTCCTTTTGATCTGTCCAGTCAGGAATATGGTTACAAAGTAACCGTAAAATACTGGATGCCATTTGTTTACGGACAGGGACTCCACGATGCTTCCTGGCAGAAGGCATTTGGAGGGAACAGGTATAAGACCGGGGCTGGAAGCCACGGATGTATCAACCTTCCGGAAGACCAGGCAGCACTGATCTACAATACCATTGATGCTGGATATCCCATCATTATCTATTAAATAACGTCAAAAACAGGCAGAAGAGCAGAAAAATGTTTTTCTGTCTGTTTTTTTCTGGACTTTTTTGCTGTAACATATTAACATTAAAGAAATACATAAATAACAGGAAGGGAAAAGTAATGAAAGAAAAAAAACAGACCAAACCTGCATCCGGGAAAAGGCAGAGTGCCCGGGCAAGACGGATTGCACGCCGGAGGAAACGCAGGATGGCGCTTGCGCTGGCTGTTCTTGCAGGAATCGTATGCATCAGCGGTATTATTGTGCTGATCTATAATATGGGAAATAATACAGAATCTGTGGAGACAGCAGGAAAGTCAGCAGGAAGTTCCAAAGCAGCAAAAAAATCCAAAAAATCTTCCAAAAAATCCAACGTGGTAGAGATGGAAACCACACAGGGAGAAAACGATCCGGAGGTACAGAAAGCACTTGATGCTCTGAAACAGGATATAGAATTTACCCCCCACTGTGTAGATTCCACAAAGCCTGAGAATCTTATCAGTACAACAGAGATTCAGGTAGATGGAAATACCCTTGGGGACGAAAACGATTACGCACCGGCTTCTCAGATTACTTTCGGTCCCGGAAGCACTTATACAGATACAAAAGGAATCGTTACATTTCGTGGGAATAATTTCAGGGATGATCCCACATATGGTGTGGCAGATATGAAAAATTTCACCCTCACTGAAAAGTGGTCCCATGATACAGGCTCCCTTTCTTCCGGGGACGCATACTGGAGCGGAAGCGGATGGACAGGCCAGCCTCTGATGATGCAGTGGCCAAAGGAAGTAAAGCAGCACATGAACATGTATGATAAGGCAAAGGCAGATGATAACCTGGTAGAAGTGATCTATGCCTGCATGGATGGCTATGTGTATTTCCTTGATCTGGAGACCGGAGAACCTACCAGAGATCCGCTGTTTTTGGGTTACACCTTTAAGGGAGCAGGCGCACTGGATCCCAGGGGTTATCCCATTATGTATGTAGGTGCAGGGTATGACAGCAATGAGGGTACTGCCAGGGTGTTTATCGTCAATCTTCTGGACTGCAGTGTGATGTACACTTTCGGAAACAACGATGAATTTTCACTCCGTGGAAATCTGAGCTATTTTGATTCATCCGCTCTTGTGGACGCAGAGACAGATACCCTGATCTATCCGGGAGAAAACGGAATTCTTTATCTTATGAAACTGAATACACAGTATGATGAAAAAGGGGGAACATTATCCATTGCCCCTGGAAATATTGTGAAATGGCATTATTACGGAACCCGTTCCAGCACAAGTTCTTTCTGGATCGGAATGGAGGACAGTGCGGCTATCTATAAAGGATATCTTTTTGTGGCTGACAACGGCGGCAACCTGATGTGCATGGACATCAATACACTGCAGCTTGTGTGGGTGCAGGATATCCTGGATGATTCCAATTCCACACCTGTACTGTCCGTGGAGAACGGAAAACTTTATATTTATGTGAGTACATCTTTCAGGCTTGGATGGAGAAGCAGCGATACTGCCACAGTACCGGTCTGGAAGATCAATGCTGAGACTGGGGAGATCGTCTGGCAGCAGGATTACACCTGTCATTCAGATGATGGTGTTTCCGGCGGTGTTCAGTCTACCATTGCCACAGGAAAGAATTCCCTGAAAGATTACATCTATGTGACAGTTTCCAAGACAGATGATAATTCCACAGGTGTTCTTGCCTGCCTGAAAAAAGATTCCGGTGAAGTGGTATGGGAGCACAAGGCAACCTATGCCTGGTCTTCGCCTGTATGTGTCTACAATTCAGATGGGACCGGAAAGGTGATCTACTGCAGTTGTAACGGCAAGATGTATCTTCTTGACGGAGTGACCGGAGAGGAAAATTCTTCTTTTGCTTTAAGCAACGGAACTATCGAGGCATCCCCGGCGGTGTATGGAAATACTGCGGTTGTGGGAACCAGAGACTGCAAAATATGGGGGATTCAGTTGGGTTAGGTTCTTTCTGAGCAGGTGTAAAACGGACAGTAAATATCCGGTCAATATAATTAAAAAACGGAGTATCTTTAAATATGAGAGACGTATTGGTGTATATGGGAGACAACAAGGTTCTGCTGGTGCTGCTTCTGGGAGCGTTGATCCTGGCGGCTGTTTTCTGGAATCTGTATCGGAGGGAGAAGAAACAGGTGGTTGCGAAGGAGGCTTCCGTAACAGGGGAACGTAAATTTTACAGTGCCTTTGTGGAGAACCGGCGGGAATTCTTTTTCCTGCTGGATAAGAAAAGCCTTAAAGTACTGTTTGTGAGTCCCAATTTTGAAAATATGACAGGAATCTCTACAGAGATATTCAGGGGGGATTATGAAGCCATCCGTAAACTTCTGTCTCACAAAAGCAGACGCAGTTTCCTGGAGGCATTAAAAAAGTGGGATCAGAAAGAAACATTTACCTGCGAGATATCCTATCAGCCCGCAGGTCAGAAGAAGCTCAACAGAGCTGTCGTGCTGATCTCTGATTCCGGGAGCGGATATCTGGTAAGTGTCACAGATATCACAGAAGAATATAAAACCCGCCGGGAACTGAAGCAGAAACTGGCTCAGGCAAGAAGAGAGAGCCAGTCCAAGACGGATTTTCTGTCCCAGATGTCCCATGAGATCCGTACTCCGATGAACGGTATTCTGGGTATGCTGAATCTGATGCGGGTACATATCGAAGATGTAACTGCTGCAGAATCCTATCTGGAACGTACAGAAGAGCTGTCTGAATTTCTTCTTACACTGATCAATGATATTCTTGATATGTCCAGGATCGAAAGTGGCAAGATGAAACTGGAAAAAGCTCCTTTCGATATTTACGGACTTGCGGACAAACTGGATACCATGTTCCGCAGCACAGCAGAGGCGAATGGAATTCACTGGGAAGTGAAGCTTCAGGACTTTGATGTCCGTTATCTGCTGGGAGATGAGATGCGTTTAAGCCAGGTGATCATTAATTTCATTTCCAATGCCAACAAATTCACACCTTCCGGAGGAACGGTAAGCGTACTGTTCCGTCAGATGGATAAATTAGGTAATGATGTCCATCTGATGATCCGGGTACGGGATACAGGTAAAGGAATCAAGGAAGACTTTATCAGCAAGATATTCCGGCCTTTTGAACAGGAAGATGCTTCCACAGCACACAATTATGGAGGAAGTGGTCTGGGTATGGCCATTGCAGACAGTATTGTGAAACTGATGGATGGTAAGATCCTGGTAGAGAGTGAGGAAGGTAAGGGAAGTGAGTTTACAGTTTATCTTACACTTCCGGTTGCACAGGATATGGAAGCGATCGAGGTAAGCCATACAGAAAAAGAAAGGCTCCGCACAGATGAGAAGCGTACCAGGGCTGTGGAAGCCTTCACACTTAAAAATATCCGGATACTTCTGGCTGAGGATAATGATATCAATGCGGAGATTGCAATGGAGATCCTTGCACTGGAGGGGGCAGTGGTAGAGCGGGCAGTAGACGGTATTCAGGTAGTTGAGATGTTTAAGAACAGCAGTCCTTATACCTACGATGTGATCCTGATGGATATCCAGATGCCGGGAATGGACGGCTGGGAAGCTACCAGAGAGATCCGTAAACTTGATAAAGAAGACAGGGATATTCCTGTTTTTGCCATGTCTGCCAATGCATTCCTTGAAGACCGCAGACGTTCTGAAGAAGCTGGCATGAACGGGCATATCAACAAGCCGGTTGATTATGAGGAACTTCGCCGTATGATCGGAGAAGCTTTATATGATGCAGGAAGCTTTAACGGAGAGTGTTGATATATGAAAAAAGGTAAGAAAAAGGCATTGACGGCGGCCACCGGAGCAGCAGTCATAGGTGTTGCTGCAGCCGCACTTGTCAATGGCTCAAAGCTGGAAGCCATGTTTGATCCCGGCAAATTTGAGAAGTTTGAGAACCGTTACAAATCTGAGGATTATGATTATGTAGCCGGTAACGGTGAAGACATGGATCTGGCAGATCAGGACAAAAAGAGTAAAAACAACTCCGGCGGGGATGACAAACAGCTTCTGAAGCTGAACAAGCAGCAGGAGAATGATACTTTGTCCTCGGATGTGAACCTTGTAGATGAAAATACCGGTTCCCGGGAAGAGGATCCCAGAGAGAATCAGAACAGCGACCAGGAGACCATCACCATCTCCAACAGTCAGGACGAGGATCTTCCCGCAGAAGACCGGAACAATAATACAACCATTGAGATTCCTGAAAAAAATACAACCGGTACAGGAAACAGTTCCGGCAAAAACAATAGTGGAAATAATGGAGGCAGCGATGGTACCAATCCTTTAGCCACTCCATCTGCAACCAGAATACCGGGGGCTGAAAACACACCGGTTCCCACAGACAAACCAGATGCCACAGCTACGCCGTCTCCGACGCAGGCTGTGGAACCTACAGCAATACCAGGACCGACACAGGCTCCGGCACCTACCAGTACACCGGTTCCCACAGAGAGCCCGGTTCCTACCAGTGTGCCACAGCCAACAGAGGAACCCATCATACCATCCCCTACTGCAGAACCGGAGCCGGCGGTAACGGTTACTCCTGTACCGACGGTTACATCGGCACCAACTCAAACACCTGCTTCTACGCCTGCTCCCACATTGACACCAACACCAATCTCTGATGATGACAGGGCGCTGCTTCCGGATGCTCCGGTAGTGACAGAGTATGGTACGCTTCTGTCCATCAGTGCCAGTCTGTCCAGGACAGAATATGCTTTCGGAGATACTTTTGATGCCAAAAACGCCACAGTTACAGGCAAATTCCTTACATCAGACGGCAAAACCGTGACAAAGGAGCTGACCTACGGTGGCAGAAACGGATACAGCGTTTCCTTTGCCACAGAGGTAAGTGGTAACCAGGTTGCGATCTTCAGCTATAAGGGGATGTATGCCACTGTAAGATACAAGGTAATGAATAACCGTGTTGATGTGAATTATATGGCGGTTTATTCTGCAGATGACCAGTATTATCTCAGTGTATTTCCCGGGACTCCTCTGAAGGATATTCTGGGAGATGCATATGATAGGGTAGTGGCACTTGTATCCATGCCTAATAACTATGCAAAAACCGGAAACATCATTAATCTGACAGAAGTTCACAGCAGAATGATCGCCTATCTTGGAAACAGGGAGATGACAGATGCATTTGCAGCCACTGTAGGTGGAAACTATAATACAGTGGTCTCTCTTAAAGAGAAAGATGGATATCTGACTAATATGCTGGAAGGTATGCGGTATGTAAAAAGCGGTGAGCTGATGGATGACAGATCTTATACCGTTTATCCGGTCAAAGACTGGGATGCTATAACAAGATCTGTGATTGACGTTGTATCCCGGGTTCCGGATGGATATAAGATCCGCAGAGTAACAGAAAATGATGACGATATGTTAAATTATAGGGGACAGCAGGTTCTGGAAGCGTATACAGGAACGGATAAAGCCGTAACTGTTCCAATGGGAACCACCCAGATAAAACTGAAGGCAGAAGCCCCTACAGTACAGACCATGAAGATCCCACAGAGCGTAACTGAGATCGACACGGCAACCCTTGGAAAGTACCTTCCGTCGCTCAGGAACTATGAGTACGAAGATACAGATGTCACCTATCTGAATTATACCATTGAAGACGGGATCCTTTACAGTAAAGACGGAAAAACCCTTCTGTCTGTGCCGGCCGGAAGAAAGGAAGTCACAGTACCGGCCAATGTAAAGAAGCTGGGAGAAGGCTGTTTTGCAGGTCTTTCCAGAGACACGGTGATTACTTTTAAGGGGGATACGCCTCCTTCTGTTTCCGGAAATACCGGCTGTGAATGTCATGTTGTCACGGAGAAATCTGATCATGACAGCATCTGCAAGGCTTACATGTTTGCGTTTGGAGAGGAATGTGCCGACATTTCTTTTGATACAGCAGATGGCAGGGAGAATCCTTATAAGTATGTAAGTGATGGCCCTGTACTTGTAAACAGGGAAGATCCGTCCAGACTGGAAGCAGTTTCCCCTTCTCTGAAAGGAAAGTATTCTTCCACAGATGAGATCACGGAGATCGGTGGCGGAGCTTTTGCGGCATGTGAATGGCTTACAGAGATCGATCTTGAAGAAAACGTAGTTTCCATAGATAACGGTGGACTGATCCTGCCTGACAGTGTGGCATCTGTTACCCTTCAAGGAAATGAGGTGGAGATCAGATCAGCCCTCTTCGGATCACCGGAAGATGGGGCAGAGGTACCGTCAGTGCGGGTCTGTGTTCCGGAGGAAGCCTATGATCATTATCTGAATAACTGGACAGAGATCCTGGATCCTGTATATGGGGAAGGAACAGCAAAAAAACTACTGAAATCCGAAAAAAAACAGTATCTGTACGAAAACGGAGCGAAGTACGAAGTGATCCATGAACAGGGAAAAGAGTCCTACATCCTTGACAGGGTTTACCGGGGCGATACAACTTCGTTTCAGGTTAAGGATGGAACTACCCAGATCCTGGCAAATGCCTTTGCAGGATGTGAAAATCTGGAGTTTGTTCTGATCCCTGACAGTGTGGAAACAATAGGTGATGGTATTTTTAAAGACTGCACTGCCCTTGAGATGGCAGCTCTTGGAAAAAAAGGACTGTTGGACGGTGTGGAAACCGGTATCCCGGAAGATGCGGAGATCCTTACTGCAGGTGTGGATTTTGACAGCTTCATCTGGGACGACGGAATCCTGTACGGAAGCACAGAAGAGGGATATACACTGCTGAATGTTCCTACAGACTGTACTGCTGATATCTGCATAAAACAAAAGACAGTTGCATTATATCAGTATGCCATGAGAGATTGTCAGAGTTATAAGTCATTTATTTTTACAGATGATCTTTCCCTGCAGTCTCTTGGAGATCACTGCTTTGAAAACTGCAATACTCTTCGGACATTTAATGCACAGGAATGTACAAATCTGAAAACAATAGGAAAAGGGGCTTTTTCCGGATGCAGCAGCCTGGTGGAGGTAAAACTTCCTGATGGTTTTGAGAATATTGAAGAAGAGACTTTTTATAACTGTAATGTTCTGAAAAATGTTACTGCAGAAGGACTGAAAAAAATCGGTGACCGTGCATTTAAAAACTGTATGCTTCTGGAATCTCCGGGGAATCTGGAAGCGATGGAAAGTCTTGGAAATGAAGCCTTTTTCAATTGCAGAAGACTTACCAGCATGGTGCTTCCGGAAACTCTTACCAGTATGGGAGATTCCTGTTTTCAGAACTGTGTTGCACTTGTAAGCATGGAGATAAACGGAGATCTGCCCAGGATCAGCCGTTACTGTTTCTACGGATGCCGCCTGCTTTCAAAGATCACATTTAACAGTCCGTCGATCCGCGTGATCGGTGTCAGGGCTTTTGCAAACTGCAGTTCTCTGGACAAGATCGATCTTACAGGTTTTACCAGCCTGACGGCAATAGGGGAACGTGCATTTGAGGGATGCAATATGCTCAACATAGCAAAATTCCCGGAAAGCCTTAAAGAGCTTCCGGATATGTGTTTTGAGGAATGTGAAGATCTGTCCATAGTGCAGTTAAAGGGAGAGGATGTCAAAGGCCTGGGAGACCATGTGTTTGGAACCACACTTCCGGTATTTTTACATATCTGGGTGGAAGAAGATAAGATGGAGGATTATATTTCTGCCTACACATCTCTTCTGGATCCTGTATATGGGGAGGGAACAGCCGGGAATGTTCTTGGTGTGATCAATGAAAATGCTGAGATCATAAAAGGAATGTTGTTTGAGAATACAGAAGAAGGCAAAGTTTTAAAAAATGCTCCGAAGAATATCGAGGGTGAGCTTACAATCCCACCTGAAACCATAAGGATAGAAGATGATGCCTTTGCCGGATGTGAGAAGCTTACGGATCTGGTTATTGCCCCGGATACAGAAATCAGTCTTGGAGACAGATGCTTCAAGGGATGTACAGGTATCAAGACACTTATTATAAACGGTGTGATCTCCCAGTGGGGTGATGAGACCTTTATGGACTGTACAGGGCTTAATTCCATCATGATCGGAAGGAACAACAATAAGGTCATCGAGCGAATCGGAAGAAGAGCCTTTATGAACTGCACAGGACTTGACAGTGATTATTCGGTGCAGATCCACTATGCAGTAAGAGCTTTTGGAGAGGAATGCTTTGCAGGTTGCAGCAATCTTTCCAATGTTGCGGTTTCATCCCTGTTTGTCCCCAATCTGAATGTGATCGAGGACGGGGTATTTAAAGGATGTGTAAGCCTCCGCGCATTTCTTACCTCCAAGTATACAGGCCTGACTTCCATTGGTGCCTATGCATTTGAAGACTGTGACAGCCTGAAGCAGCCGGCTGTTCCGGCGAAGGTTACTTCCATAGGGGAAGGCTGCTTTATGAATTGTGACAATATTATGTACGTAAGTTTCTACGGCGCAGTGGAAGAATACCCGAAGGAGTGCTTTAAGAACTGTCCGAAGCTGATCCGTACAGGAGGAACAGCCACTGCATTTGCAGCTCTTAAGAGAATCGGTGATGGTGCATACTCAGGATGTACTTCCCTGACAGCGTCAACAAGCTGGAACCTGGGGAAATACACCAACCTGGAAAAGATCGGTGACCGGGCATTTGAAAACTGTACCAAGCTTACATCCAGCGAGATCAATCCCGGGGTTACCAGGATCGGTGATGATGCATTTGACGGCTGTACTGCCATGAACATTCTTTATATCAAGGCAGAGACACCTCCGTCTGTGGGAAATATCACCCTTGCCAATATGGCTTCGGATTTTGGCATTCGTGTTCCGGACAGCGCAGAAGATGAAGACAGGATATATAAGGCATATCTGGAAGCACTGAGTAAAGTCCTGGGAGTAAAGGACGCATACAATATTTTGGATTCCATCTCAGACGGAGCAAAGGACAGGATTCCGGAACCGGTTTCCGAGATCACTGCTGAGGTAACACCGGAACCATCAGAAATACCTGAGGTAACACCGGAACCATCAGAAATACCTGAGGTTGCTCCGGTAATAAGCAAAGTCCCGGAGAATACAATGGAAGGATCCCACAATACCACGGCAGATACATCGAAGGAACAGCCTGCAGGCCAGGATGTACATATAACAGGAAATATTGTAGGAATTGTCCGGACTCCTGCGGGTGATACACCGGAGATCCATGAAGCTTCTTCATGGGAGGGCTGGGAAGCAGATATGCAGACAGAAGAAACAACAAGATAAGCAGTGACAAATAAATCCAAGGAGATAGTGACATGATCATAGAGCAGTCAGAACAGGTAATAAAAGAGATACGAAAGATCTTCATCGGAAAAGATGAGATAATTGAGAAGGTACTGATGGCCATTTATGCAGGTGGCCATGTGCTGATGGAAGATGCGCCAGGTGTTGGTAAGACTACACTGGCCCTTGGATTTTCCAGGGCACTGGGACTTTCCTGCAGACGAGTGCAGTTTACGCCGGATACCATGCCGTCAGATATCACTGGTTTCAGTGTATATAACAAAAATACAGGAGAACTGGAGTACAAGCCGGGAGCAGCGGACTGCCATTTGCTTCTGGGAGATGAGATCAACCGTACCTCGCCAAAGACCCAGGCTGCCCTTCTGGAGGTTATGGAGGAGGGAAGCGTGACAGTAGATGGCATTACCCACGTTCTTCCCAAGCCTTTTATCTGTATTGCAACCCAGAACCATTATGGTACAGCAGGAACCCAGGCACTGCCTGAGTCACAGCTTGACCGTTTTATGATACGCTTAAGCATTGGCTATCCGGGACGTGACAGCCAGGTACAGATCCTTAAAGAAAGACATGGTATCGGTGATCTGGATCTGGTCCAGCCCAGGATGACCAGAGATGATATCCGTGAGATCCAGGGGTATCTCTACTCTGTAAAGATCGTGGATGATATCCTGTATTATGTTGCAGATCTCTGTGCAGCTACCAGGGAAGAGCCTATGGTCGAGCTGGGTGTCAGCCCGCGAGGTGCCAGTGCCCTTACAAGGATTGCCCGTGCCCGTGCAGTATTAAGGGAAAGGGACTATGTGATCCCGGAGGATATCCAGGCAGTATTCCATGATGTCTGTGCCCACAGACTGGTACTGAAGCCACAGGCCAAGATCGAGGGCATTACCGCAGATGATATCCTTGACAAAATCATAAAAAAGATCAAGGCACCGGCACTGGGAAGGAAATAATATATGCGAGCACATCGGATCTGGTATGGTGCAGCAGTGATAGCTGCCCTTATAATCTATATAATATCCAACCGCAGGGAATCCCTGGTGTTTCTGTGCTGTGTGGTGGTGATTCCGTTGGTACTGTTCCTTGTGGAAATACTGGCCATGCGCTCAGTCACTCTGGAGTGCGACATGAAAAAAAGCTGCTGCGTGAGACAGGAAATTCCGCTTTCCATCCGGGTAAAGAGAAAGAACAGACTGCCTTATGGAATGATAAGAGTAGACCTTACAGTAGAAAATGTCATGTACAACGAAAAACGTGATAAGATCCTGTTTCTGCAGCCTTCAGAAAAAAAAGAGATGGAGTTTTCCTATCCTGTGAAGATGGAGGATTGCGGAAATGTAAAAGTAGAAATAAAAGATGCCAGATGCTACGGCCTTATGGGTATCTTCTGCCGCAGGATCCCTGTGGATAAGGTTATGGATATTCTTGTATATCCGGCACAGCTCCGTCTTAACACACAGCTTGTCCGAAGGCCGGAGACAGTTATGTTCGGAGAACTTTATGATCAGTACAGAAAGGGCCAGGATGTCAGTGAGGTATCCGGGCTTCGGGATTACGTAGCCGGGGATTCCCTGGGAAGTATCCACTGGAAGCTGTCCGGCAAGGTAGACTCCCTGATCGTCCGGGAATTCGGATATCCTTCCAACTATAATATCCTGATCCTTTATGAACTGGCAAGAAAGATCAACGGCCAGGAGATCGTCAACCAGAGAAACAATGCAGTTTTGGCACTTACTACAGCATTAAGTTACAGCATGATCGAGCTGAATCTGGAACATAATGTGGGCCGGGTGATTGACGGAGAGTACCAGACACTTCCGGTCTATTCCATGGAAAGCCACGAAGATATGAGCCTGAGCCTTCTGTGCAGGCCCATAACGGAGGATGAGAGCAGAGGAAGTGCTATCTGTCATTTTCTTCATAGTGCAATGAGAAGTGATTATACAAAGATGATCTATATCACGCCGGAGTATGATGAAACGGCTGTACGGCAGCTTTCCAGGGAGATCGACCTGACTGTTATACAGGTGACGGCAGGTGGTGAGATGCACTATACAGAAGGCGGCGGTTATTCTGTGATTCCGGTGGATGCCAGCCATTACCGTGAGAGAGTGCATAATATTGTAATATGACCGAGGATGAGAAAATGGATACAGATAAAAAGAATTATAATATTTTGTGGGAAAAAGGAAGAGAAGGCAGCAGGCGCGCAGAGAGGGTGTCAGAAACAATTCTGGCACTTTTTCTGCTGAATGGGATTCTGATCTCTTTCATGGATCTTGCATTTGCACCTTACTGCCTTGTGGCAGGGATGGCAGTGGGAAGCCTGATCCTTCTGATCTATCAGATCGCATCCCGGAACGAAAAAGGAAGCGGCCGTTTTAAGACTGTGATGTACATTGCCGGCATTGTGTGTTTTGTGGCAGGACTTATGTATCTTATACCTGGATTTCTCTATACTGTTAACTGTGTTCTTCAAATGTGGAATAACAGGTTCGGCACAGAAATTCGGCTTTTTGCCACCGGTTCCAGGGCAGGAGTGGGGTCTCTGTTTCTGTGGGTGCTTCTTTCCGGCGTACTGGCTATGGTGACCCTGGGAGCACTCAAAAAGAAAAGTATCTGCAGTCTGATGCTTTTTTTGTTTGTGGCTGCTGCTTTCGGATATGTACTGGGACAGAACAGTACATGGGGGATGACGGTGCTGCTCCTTGGCGGATTTTTTGGGATCTTTATGTATTACAGTGCGCCTGCCAGAGAGACGGGTGTGTCCGGTACAGGTGCCATTGCACTGATCCTGTGCCTTATACTGGTGATCTCGCTGGCTGCCGGAGGATATAACAGATCCATGGATGTGGAGAGATGGAAATATCAGGTCAGGAAAAAAGTAGAAAATATCCGATATGGAAATGACACTCTTCCGGAGGGAGATTTCCGCAGGGCAGTTTCCCTTCTGGATGGAAATAAAGATACCCTGGAGATCCGGATGGAGGAGCCGGAGGAGCTTTATCTTCGCGGATTTACAGGAGCGGACTATACAGATACAGGCTGGCAGACTTTGTCCGCAGAGGCTTATCAGGGAGACTATGAGGGTATGCTCCGATGGCTGGAGAAACAGGATTTTCAGCCGGTTTCGCAGTATGGCTCTTACGAAAAGCTGACTGACAGATCCCAGGGAAAGAGCACAAAATCCCAGGAAATTAAAATAAAAAACACAGGGGCGTACAGAAAGTATGTGTACCTGCCATCTGCAGTTCAGAGCTGGGACAGTTTTGGCTCCCATGTAAAAAAAGACTGGAATGTTCAGTCAGACGCTTTTCTGGGAGCGGGAAGCTACAGCTTTCAGGTAGGGACCGATATTCCGGCTGCAGACAGCATGGTACCGGCGGCTTGGGTGGAGAACGCATCCGATGAAAAAGAGAATACCTATCTGGCTGCAGAATCTGTATATCATTCTTTTGCAGATGATTTCTATCTGGATGTAGATGATGGGCTTAAAACTTTTATCACAGAAACTTTTTTTTCAGGGGATGAAAAGATCCAGGATATGGATTTCAGCCAGATCACATCCAGGATCCGTCAGGTGCTGCGGCTGGATACTACTTACACAAAATCTCCGGATACAGTTCCGGAGGGTGAAGACCTGATCCGGTGGTTCCTTACAGATTACAAAAAAGGAAACGCAGTGTATTATGCCACAGCGGCAGTTATGGCATACCGTACAGCCGGTTATCCTGCCAGATACACAGAAGGATATCATCTTTCAGCAGATGAAGCAGATGCACTGAATGCAGACGGTCTGAAAGAAATCACACTTACCACCCGGAATTCCCATGCCTGGGTGGAGGTATATGTAAATGGCGCCGGCTGGATGCCTGTGGAGGTTGTGCCGGGAATGTATGTGCAGACCTATACAGATCAGAGGGTAGAGGGAAAAACCTCCTACCATATCGGTGGAGTGGCAGATAATTCCGGATTTAATACGGAAGACAGCACAGAGGAAACCGGTACTCAGGGAAACAGCGGCAGTAAGTATGACAAAAAGCATCAGAATCTGCCGGTATCCGGTACTGTGATAATGATCCTGTATCTGGTATTTGCAGTTTATCTGCTTCTGGAATTACAGCGAATGTTCCGCCTTCAGGCAGCAAAAAAGAAGAGCCGGTCTGTGGACTATTATGTGTCAGAGATTGGAAGACTGTTGACTATGGCAGGGGTAAAAGGTGATTTTACACATCCTGATGAGCTGTGGCAGCAGATTGAGGAGAAATTCCCGGGAACAGAGAAGGATGAATATGACCGTGTGCTTGAACTGATCCGGAAGAACCGTTTCGGCGGCATTGAGCTTAAGGAGCATGAGTATCATACTCTGAAATGTTTTCTGGAAAGACTGACAAAAATCCTGTACGGAAGGCAGAGGTTTACCGGAAAATTTTATTTCAGATATATCCGTATCCTGAAATAATCATACATTTTATGAGATAACAGAAAGGATTTACATATGATCAGCGAAAGAATTGTTATAGAAAAAAATGAGGGAGATTACAATGAGGGATATCTGGACACTTATTTCTGGGAAGAATCCACGGAACTTTATCCGGGTCAGAAACGTCCGGTGGTAGTGATCTGTCCGGGAGGAGCCTATGCAATGACCTCTGACAGGGAAGCGGAAGGCGTTGCCCTTCATTTTATGAGCATGGGATATCATGCAGCAGTACTCCGATACAGTGTAGCGCCTGCCAGATATCCGGTAGCACTGCGTCAGCTTGCAAAGGCTGTAGCGCTTCTTCGCAAAAACAGTGAAAAGTGGCATATACAGAAAGACAAGATCATAGTTATGGGATTTTCGGCAGGAGGTCATCTGGCAGGATCCCTTGGTGTGTTCTGGAATACCCCGGAGCTTGCCGGGGAGGCGGGATACACCAGTGAGGAGATCCGCCCCAATGGAATGATCCTCTGTTATCCGGTGATCACATCCGGCGAGTATGCCCATGGGGGAAGTTTCCGAAACCTTCTGGGAGATCGGTATGGAGAACTGAAAGATAAGATGTCCCTGGAAAAACAGGTGACAAAGGATACACCGAAGGCTTTTATCTGGCATACCTTTGAGGATGATACAGTTCTTCCTGACAATACCCTGCTGTTTGTCAATGCTCTGTATAAGAAAGGGATCCCTGCGGAATATCACCTTTTTCCGGACGGAAAGCACGGAATCGGCCTTGGGGACGAGCGCACAGCCAATGATAATGGCAGAGGTATTGTGAAGGCATGCAGAACCTGGAGCGACCTTGCGGGGAAATGGCTTGAACGGGAGTTTCCCTGGTGGACCGGAGAGAAAGTGGACTGAATGTTATGAGAGAAAAATCTTTAGCCTGGAATGTATCAGTAAATCTTAAAAATATCCGAAGCCTCCGGGGCTTAAGCTTGGAAGAGATGGCGGAGCAGACCGGTGTGAGCAAAAGTATGCTGGCCCAGATAGAAAAAGGAATGGCAAATCCCTCCATCGGAGTTCTGGAAAAGATCGCCAATGGTCTTGGGATCCGTTTCCGGAAACTGATCGATCCGCTTCCTGTGGAAACCATGCTGGTTCACACAGAGGAGCTGGTACCGGTTACCGAAGCAGCAGGAGAATACCGGATATGGAATTGTTTTTCCTCCGAGGAAAACCGATTTATGGAGATGTACCGTATAGAAGTGGAGCCGGGTGGAAGCTGTGTAATGGAGAGCCGTGGAGAAAAGACCCGGGAATATATTTCTGTGATCCGTGGAAGGATCGGGATAGAGAGAAAAGGAAACATCCGGCATGTGACAACGGAGGATGTGTACCGGATTGAGGCAGACTGTATCCATACCTACCGGAACGAGGAGGAACAAAAAGCCGTATTTATGGTCACTGTACAGCATTATATCTGACAATAGACAGAGACGGTGTTTTTTTGCGGTTTCCCTGATTTCAGGCAGGATCAGTATCCGCATTTCTACATTATGGAAAGAAAGGAATTCTGATAAAATATGAATAAAGATCAGATTTTGATCATCGATGGAACTGATTATAAAAAAATGACAAAAGAGCTTCTGACAAAGGCAGATCTCAAGTCCCATATAAAGGACAGGAACAAAAAGATTGGTATTAAGCCCAATCTGGTATCCCCATCTGAGGCTTCCTGGGGAGCCACCACCCATCCGGAGATCGTGGCAGGGATCATTGAGTATCTTAAGGAATATGGATATGAGGATATTGTGATGCTTGAGGGTTCCTGGGTAGGTGACAGAACAGATGAAGTGTGCCAGGTCTGCGGATATGACAGACTGTCACAGGAATATCAGGTTCCCTTCTGGGATATGCAGAAGGAGAAAGGTTGTGCCACAGAATGTAAGGGCATGAAGTTGAATATCTGCGAGAGAGTGAAGGAGATCGATTTTCTCATTAATGTGCCGGTGCTGAAAGGCCACTGCCAGACAAAGATTACCTGTGCTCTCAAGAATATGAAAGGCCTGATCCCCAATTCCGAGAAACGCCGTTTTCATTCCCTGGGGCTTCACAAACCTATTGCTCATTTAAATGCAGGTATCCATCAGGATTTTATTGTGGTAGATAATATCTGTGGTGACCTGGATTTTGAGGACGGAGGCAATCCTGTGGTGATGAACCGTATCCTGGCAGGCTGCGATCCGGTTCTTATAGATGCCTATGTCTGTGAGATGATGCACTATAAAGTAGAGGATGTGCCCTATGTGAAGCTGGCCGGAGAACTGGGTGTGGGATGTTCTGATATATTAAGGGCAGATATCTGTTACTGCACAGAGGAGGCAGACAAAACCCTTCCCAAATCCAGAAAAGTGGTGGAGCTTGCAGATGCTGTGGAAGAGGTGGAATCCTGCAGCGCCTGTTACGGATATCTGATCCCGGCCCTTGAGATGCTGAAGGATGAGGGCCTTTTTGAAAAGCTTCATACCAAGATCTGTATCGGACAGGGATACCGGGGTAAGAGCGGAGAACTTGGCATCGGCAACTGTACAAGGAAATTTGCCCATTATGCAGAGGGCTGTCCGCCAACAGAGAACCAGATCTATGATTTCCTGAAAAAATATATTACCGGTGAAGAATAATAAAAAGGCTGATGGCCCAAAGCACCAAAGAGGGGAGAAAGAGCGATTCTTTCTCCCCTTATGCATGTGCAGGTATGTATGATGCAAAGAAAAACTTACAGGCTGTTTTTTACAATGTCCACGATCTGATCCATGGAAAAACGGCTGCTGTCAATGCAAAGATCATACTGGGTCATGTCCATCCATTTGGAATCTGTAAAATATTCGTAGTAGGCACGGCGCTCTTTGTCCATCTTTTTGACCAGCTTCCGTACACTTGCCTCTTCCCGTCCTGTGCGGCGGATCACGTTCTGAACCCTGTCCTCAAAAGGCGCATGGATAAAAATACTTAAAGATTTGTTCTTAAGGATATTGGTGGCACAACGGCCTACGATCACACAGTCTTCTTTCTGCCCAAGGGAGATGATGATCTTCTTCTGCAGTTCATAAAGGACATCGTTCATAGGTACAAAAGAAAAATTATCGGTAAACTGCAGCTCGCTGTCAACAGGAAATACCCACTGGCTGGCTTTTTTTTCATCTACCTTGGCAAAGGTGTCAAAAGGTACATTGTTCTTCTTGGCTGCAATCTCGATCAGTTCCTTGTCATAGAAACCGATATCCAGTTTTTCTGCCAGAGTTTTGCCGATCAGGCGGCCATTACTTCCAAACATACGGTTAATTGTGATGATACGCTTTGCCATAAAAAAACCCCCTTTATCTAAGTCCCGGGTCTTTCCGGGACATGTTATTCTGTAATTTATTTATATCACATTTATGTGAAAAATGCCAGAAAATAATGAGATATTTGGAAAATAATATTTAAAATACACAAAATGATAAAAATTCACCCAAAAAGCAGATAGAGTATCCGGCAAATAAAGCGGCATCCAAGAAACCTATTGAAGCATTGCGGTACTCCGGCTGATTTTTTTACTGGAAATCCACGTAAGTATACGTTATAATTCTTATTACAGAGTAAAGCGGATACAAGAAAGGGAGACGTATAAATTGAACATCGTGGATAAATGTGTATCATGTCTGGACATTGAGAAATCCTACCGTCTTGCCAGACGCATGGAGAGGGAGAAATCCAATCCGGTCCTGGGATACCGTACTGCCGGTTCCCTGGCAGAGCGTAAAACAGGGGATATGCTGGCAGAAGAGATGAGACTTGCCGGTATCCCCATGGTGGAGAAGGATAAGATACGGGTGGATGCCTGGGAATTTCAGAAAGCGGTCCTTCGCTACTGTGACAGGGAAGGCGCAGAACATGAGATCCAGCTTGGAGCTTATCAGACAGATTTTAAGACCAACGGTTTTGAGAAGTTCGAGATGGTATATCTGGGCAGGGGAACCGCGGCAGAATATGAGAATATTGACGTAAAGGGAAAGCTGGTTCTGGTGGAGATCAACCAGAGAGAAGAATGGTGGATCAACTATCCGGTATATCAGGCACATCTTAAAGGCGCGGCAGCTCTGATCGCCGTGCAGAGCAGGGGTTATGCCCAGATCAATGACACGGCATTAAATGCGCAGGATATCGCCGGCCCCGCAGATGCCCCTGCTTTTTCCATGTCAAGAGCAGACTTTCAGGGAATCCGGCAACTGATGCGTGATAACTGGAAGACAAAGGGGATTCCCTGCCTTACAGTGGAACTGGATGCAGTTACAGAGGTGAAGAAGGATCAGTATACCTATAACATTGTGGGAACCATTCCGGGAACACATTCCGGATCCATGATCCTTTTAAGCGCCCATTATGATTCCTATTTCGAGGGATTTCAGGACGATAACGCAGCAGTTGCCATGATCATAGGTATTGCCAGGGCACTGCTTGAAGGCGGCTATCAGCCTTATCATACCATTGTGATCTGTGCCCTTGCAGCAGAGGAGTGGGGGATTTCCGATACCAAATACGACTGGTCCACCGGTGCCTACAGACAGGTATTTGAGGCACGCCCCCAGTGGCAGGGCCATGTGATCGCAGATATGAATTTTGAACTTCCCGCACATGCACACAGCAGCAGGGATGCTGTGCGCTGTACATATGAATATGCAGATTTTATCCAGAAATTTGTGGATGGGGTCAAAATACCGGAGGGAATCTATCCGGATGGAATGACAACCCTTTATCCTATTGAAACCTGGTCAGATGATTTTACCATGTCCATTGCAGGGATCCCTTCCATGGTCAATGATTTCAGCGGCGGTCCCTTCATGGAAAATTACTATCATTCCCAGTATGACAACCAGGATGTATATGAGAAGCCTGTCTACAGATTCCATCATGAGTTTTATTTACGGTTGCTGTGTGCCATTGACAGCCTGGCCCTGCCGCCTCTGAATTTTGCACGTGTGCTGGCAGGAAGCATTGAGAGCCTTGACATGACTTTGTGTGAGCGTACAGGAGCCAACGGCCCCCTGCTTCTTGAAAAGACAGAGGAAGCCCAGAAGGAAGCGGCTGTTCTCTGGGAAAAGATCCGCAGATGGAACGCCGGGAACATGGAGAGCCGGGACTGGAAGAAATCCGATAAGATCACAGAGAAGCTTCTTGGGATCTTCCGCAAATCCCAGGATTATTTTGTGCGGCTTGACTGGGATGACGGGGTGATCTTTCCCCAGCAGGCAGTACAGAACAATCTGTATGCCCTGGATGAGGCAATGGAATATTTAAGCCTGGGACAGGTGGAGCCTGCCTTAAATGCTTTTTACAGTATAGATAACAACTGTTATGCTTTTCAGTTTGAAAAGGAAGTATTCTATCACTTTACGGAATATATCATGAAGCAGTCCCCTGACAGACTGATGTGGGGAAAGGGAAGGATCATCCACCATGAGAATCTTTATGATATTGTAAAAAGCCTGAGAGAAAAAAGAGCGGGAGACAGCCTGGAGCCTGAGCACGCGCTTCTCAAAGAGGCCTGGAAGCGGCAGAGCGGCTATTACGTGGACGATATAGAGTATCTGATCCGTGCCGCAGGCAAGCTTAAGGATATGCTCCACGAGGCAGTTCTTATGTTTGAAGAATAATCAACATCTGGAGGAAAAAATGGAAAGCCATAATTTATACCGTGTAAAAGAAGAAGACCTGGATAAAATGATCCGTATTCTCACTGTATGCTTTGCAAAGGATCCTTTATACCAGGCACTGATCCCGGATCCGGAGACAAGGGAGAGGCTGCTGCCGGAGCTTTTTACCTGTGATCTCACGGAGTTTTTTGAAACCTGTGAGATTTTTGCGGACAGCAGTGATCTGAACAGCATCCTTGTGGTATCAGATGGCACAGAGCATGAGGCTGCCTTGCATAACATGATGGTGGATTTCTTCGCACTTCTCAAAACTGATGGATATCTTATCAAGGAGGATCACAGCCTTTCCACACTGTGGAAATTCATCCAGGGAAAAGATTATTTAAACTCAAGCTGGACATCCCAGCTCCACACCCAGGACAGACTTCATGTGATCTATCTGGCTGTGGCACCCAAGATGCAGCACCACGGTCTTGCGGAGAAGCTTATGGATGAAGTGATCGATTATGCGGATGCCCATAAGCTTATGGTTTCTCTGGAAACCCACAATCCGGCAAATGTGGCAATGTATGAGAAATTCGGATTTAAATTATATGGTGTCATACAGAAAAAAGGCTTTGATCTGAAGCAGTATTGCATGATCAAACAGGCTTAAAGGAGAATGAAAATGGAACGAAAATGGTGGCATGACAAGGTAGCATATCAGATCTACCCGAAAAGCTTTTATGACTCAAACGGAGATGGCATCGGTGATATCAACGGAATCATCAGTAAGCTGGATTACCTCAAAGATCTGGGAGTGGATATCCTCTGGCTTTCTCCGATCTACAGATCACCTCTGGCAGACCAGGGATATGATATTGCAGATTATTATGCGATCGATCCCAGGTTTGGAACCATGGAGGATATGGAAAATCTCATTGCCGAGGCAAAAAAGAGAGAGATGTACATCCTTATGGACCTGGTGGTTAACCACTGTTCTGATGAACATGAATGGTTCCGCCAGGCAGTGAAGGAACCAGATGGAAAATATGGAAAATTCTTCTATATTGAGGACAGAAAAGAGGGGAAAAAGCCCTGCAACTGGCGCAGCTATTTCGGCGGCTCTGTGTGGGAAGAGCTTCCCGGACATCCGGACAAAGAGTATCTTCATCTTTTCCATAAGAAGCAGCCGGACCTCAACTGGGAGAACCCGGAGGTAAGGGAAGAGGTCTACAAAAATATCCGCTGGTGGATGGAAAAAGGTCTTGGAGGATTTCGCATTGATGCTATCATCAACATTAAGAAAAAACTGCCCTTTAAAGATTACCCCGCAGACAGGGAAGATGGCCTGTGCAGCGTAAACTATATGCTTGAGGAGGCAGAAGGCATCGGTGATTTTCTGGGAGAGATGGCGGAAAAGTGTTTCCGTCCCTATGATGCCTTTACCGTAGGTGAGGTATTTAACGAAAAGGATGATGAACTTAAGGATTTCATAGGAGAAAACGGCTATTTTTCATCCATGTTTGACTTTGCAGAGACCTGTTATGGAAAAAGTGAAAACGGCTGGTACGATTCCAGGACATCCCTGACTCCGGAGGAATACAAGAAATGTATTTTCTATTCCCAGAAAAGAGTGGCTGATACAGGAATGCTCTCAAATATCATTGAAAACCATGATGAGCCAAGAGGTGTATGTCATTATCTCCTTCCGAAGGATCGCTGCCCGGATGCCAAAAAGCTTCTTGCAGGTGTGTATTTCCTGTTAAAGGGAATTCCCTTTATCTATCAGGGGCAGGAGATCGGAATGGAAAACATGAACTTTACTTCCATTGACCAGATCGATGATATCAGTACCATTGATGAGTACCAGGTATCTCTGGACGCAGGATACAGTGAAGAAGAAGCACTTAAGATCGCCTCCGCTTTTTCCAGGGATAACGGCAGGACACCCATGCAGTGGAATCAGGAGAAAAACGCGGGATTTACAACCGGAGCCCCCTGGCTCTGTGTAAATCCGGATTACAGGAAGATTAATGCAGAGTCCCAGTTAAAGGACAGTGATTCGCTTCTGGCCTTTTACAGAAAGCTTACAAGACTCCGCAAAGATCCGGAATATAAAGATACTTTTGTATACGGAACCTTTGAGCCTTACCAGGAAGAAACAGAGAATCTGATCGCCTATACAAGGCAGGGAGAAAAGAAGCTGCTTGTTATGGGAAATCTTCAGAACCAACCCTGTAAGGTGACACTTCCGGGAGAATGTGTAAAGGTTCTTCTTGACAATCAGGCTGAGAAGGCAGCAAGAGAAAAAGAACTGCTTCTTAAGCCTTATGAATTTATGGTTCTGGAATACAGATAGAAGGGAAAGAAATATGCTGAAGATAAAAAATTATGTAAAGGCAGAGAGCCTTGACCAGGCATATGAGCTGAATCAGAAGAAGACAGCCTGCGTACTGGGAGGAATGGTATGGCTTAAAATGGGAAATCGTAACATTGCCACTGCCATTGATCTGTCCGGACTGGGTCTTGATACCATCACAGAGACCGAGGAAGAATTTGTGATCGGTGCCATGACACCACTTCGGATACTGGAAACAGACCCGGCACTGAATGATTATACAGATGGAGCTATCCGCGAAAGCCTGCGCCATATTGTGGGAGTGCAGTTCCGCAACTGTGCCACAGTGGGCGGAAGTATTTTCGGACGTTTCGGATTTTCAGATGTGCTGACCATGTTTCTTGCAATGGATACCTGGGTGGAACTTTATAAAGGGGGAAAGATCCCTCTTACTGAGTTTGCATCCATGGAGCATGACAGGGATATCCTGGTAAATATCATCGTAAAAAAGAAACCGTTAAATAGTGTATATTTAAGCCACAGAAACAATTCCACTGATTTTCCGGTGCTTACCTGCGCTGCCTCTCTGCTGGATGGGAAAGCAAGAACCGTTATCGGTGCAAGACCTGGTAAAGCACTGCTTGTGGAAGACAAAGAGGGAATCCTTGAGGGATATACATCCATGAGTCCTGAGGAAAAAGTCGGTGCTTCCAGGGCCTTTGCTGCATATGCGGCAGAACATGTACCTACTGACAGAAACATGCGTGCATCAAAAGAATATAGAAGCCACCTTGTGAAGGTGCTTACCAGAAGAGCCTGGGAGGAGATTGGAGGTAGGATTCAATGAATATCAGTTTCTGGCTGAACGGAGTGAAAAAGCAGGTGGAGGTCCGTCCGGATGAGCTTCTTCTGGATATGCTCAGAAGAAACAGTTGTTACAGTGTGAAACGTGGCTGTGAGACAGCCAACTGCGGACTTTGTACAGTCCTTATGGACCAGCGCCCGATTCTTTCATGTTCCATGCTGGCTGCCCGCGTGGACGGCAGAAAGATCGTAACTCTTGAGGGTATGCAGGAGGAAGCAAAAGAGTTTGCAGCATTTATGGGAGATGAGGGAGCAGAACAGTGCGGCTTCTGTAATCCGGGATTTGTCATGAATGTTTTTGCCATGCTCAGGGAACTTGAAGACCCCACAGAAGATGATATCCGGGAGTATCTTTCCGGAAATCTCTGCCGTTGTTCAGGATTTGTGGGACAGACCAGGGCAATCCTTAAATTTATAGAATACAAAAAAGGACAGGAGGGAGAAAAATGAAATATGTAAACCAGTCAGTGTCCAAAAAAGACGCAGAGGCACTGGTAACAGGAAAACCGGTTTATACAGATGACCTTGCTCCTTCTGACTGTCTGATCGTAAAGATCTTAAGAAGTCCTCATGCCAACGCCTGGGTGGAGGAGATCAAGACAGATGCCGCAAAAAAAATGGAAGGTATCGCCTGTGTGCTTACCTATAAGGATGTACCTCAGAGACGATTTACCCTTGCAGGACAGACTGCCCCGGAGATCAGCCCCTGGGACAGACTGATCATTGACCGGCATGTACGATTTGTGGGAGATACAGTTGCCATTGTGGCCGGCGAGACAGAAGAGATCGTGGATAAAGCCATGAAGCGCATCAAGGTAAAATACCAGGTGGAAGATGCAGTTCTTGATATCCATACAGCCAAGGATAATCCAGTCCTGGTACATCCGGAGGAAAACTGGCATCTGGCAATTCCATGCGGAGGAGATAACAAACGCAATTTATGTGCTTCCAATGTAGAAGAAGTAGGTGATGTGGATGCGGCTCTTGAAAAATGTGCCTATGTGGTTGACCGTGTTTATCACACCAAAGCGAACCAGCAGACCATGATGGAAACTTTCCGTACTTACTGCTATATGGATCATTTCGGAAGGCTTACAGTGGTATCATCCACCCAGATTCCGTTCCATGTGCGAAGGATCGTAGGTAATGCTCTGGATATCCCTTCCTCAAAGATCCGTGTTATCAAACCACGTATCGGTGGTGGTTTCGGTGCAAAACAGACCTCTGTCAGTGAGATTTATCCGGCTATCGTAACCTGGGTCACAGGACGGCCTTCCAAGATCGTTTTTTCCAGAAGGGAATCTATGATCGCATCCTCACCGCGCCATGAAATGGAGATCCATCTTCGCATGGGTGCGGACGAAAACGGTATCGTAAAAGCCATGGATCTCTATACCCTGTCCAATACAGGAGCATTCGGTGAGCACGGACCTACCACAGTAGGGCTTTCCGGACATAAATCAATTGCTCTTTACAGACATACGGAAGCCTACCGTTTTGCCTACGATGTTGTGTATACCAATATGCAGGCAGCGGGAGCCTACAGAGGTTACGGTGCCACACAGGGTATTTTTGCAGTGGAGTCCGCAGCAGATGAGATGGCACACAAGATCGGCATGGACCCGATGAAATTCCGTGAGATCAATATGCCTCTGGAGGGAGAGGCGCTTCCGGGTTATCCTGATGTTCCCATCAACGGAAGCTGTACCATGGACAGATGTCTTGCCCGTGCAAAAGAAATGATCGGATGGGATGAAAAATATCCCAGAAAAGATATGGGGAATGGAAAGGTCAGAGGCGTAGGCGTGGCAATGGCCATGCAGGGTTCCTCTATTGCAGGTCTTGATGTAGGTGGTGCGGATATCAAACTTAATGAGGATGGTTCCTACACTCTGGGACTTGGATGCTCGGATATGGGAACCGGCTGTGATACCATCCTGGCACAGATGGCAGCAGACTGTCTGGATACAGACCTTAAAAATATTGTAGTGTTCAGTGTGGATACGGATATCTCACCTTATGATTCCGGTTCTTATGCATCTTCCACAACCTACACAACAGGAAATGCAGTGATCCAGGCGTGCGGTGAGCTTCGGAAGAGGATCCGGGATTTTGGTGCGGATATGCTGGGTGTGCCGGCAGAAGAATGTGAATTTGACGGCATTGAGGTCCGCTCAGGAGACAGGGCGGTCACTCTGCCCCAGATAGCAGGAAAGAGTACAGGCGGTGTGTGCAGTGAACTTCAGGTAGTAAAAAATTACTGTTCCCCGAGCTCCCCGCCACCTTTTATGGCTGGTGCCGCCGAGGTGGAGGTGGATAAAGAGACCGGCGAGGTTAAGCTTATTGATTATGTAGGTGTGATCGACTGCGGAACACCTATCAATCCAAGCCTTGCAAGAGTTCAGGCAGAGGGAGGGATAACCCAGGGAGTTGGAATGGTCCTTTATGAGGATGTACAGTATACAGATAAGGGAAAGATCCGCAACAATTCCTTTATGCAGTACAAGATCCCTAACCGTATGGATGTTCCCAGCATCCGCATTGAATTTGAAAGCAGTTACGAAAAATCAGGTCCTTTTGGCGCAAAATCCATCGGAGAGCTTGTGATCGATACTCCGTGCCCGGCTATTGCAAATGCCGTTTATAATGCAACCGGAGTGCGTGTGTATGAGCTTCCCATCACACCGGAAAAGATAGCAATGGGTATTCAGGATGAATCTGATCATTAAATTTCTGCTGGCAGCTTTGTGGCTGCTGGCGGTTCCCTGCGCCACTGGCCTGGGATTTTTGAGAAAAAACAAAAGTATCACACCGGGAGAGGGACTTCTGGCAGGTTATGTGTTTATGCTGACAGTGATGGAGGTTCTGGCACTTCCCATGGTGTATCTGAAACTTCCTCTCCATGTGCTGAGATATGCTTTTGCCATAGTGATGGCTGTCAGTGCCCTTGGGGGACTGTTTCTGGTTCGCAAAAGAGCTGAAGAGATGATCCGAAAGGAAAGAGACGCTTTTTGTAATCTTTCCTTCTGGGGAGGAGCTGCGGTTGTGGTGATACTGGTGCAGCTTCTGGCAGTGACGGTTTTGGCGCACATGGATGCGGATGACGCGTTTTATGTGGCAACAGCCACCACAGGGGTGCATACAGATACCATATTTTCCGTAAATCCCTACACAGGCTATGAGTATGCAAAGCTTCCCAGCCGCTATGTACTTTCCCAGTTCCCGGCATTTCTGTCAGTGGTAAGCTCTTTGTGTGGCCTCCATCCGGCAGTGATGGCACATGTGATATTTCCGCCTGTGTTTGTGCTTCTGGCTTATCTTGCACTGCATCAGTATGGAAAAAGATGGTTTTCCGAAGACAGGAAAGCCAGAGGGCTTTTTCTTCTGTTTGCTGCGCTGATCGTATGGTTTTCCGCATATTCCATCTATAATGCCCAGAATTTTGAGATGATCCGCATCTGGCAGGGAAAAGCAGCCATGGCAGCGGTTTTTCTGCCCTTTTTGCTTTACCTCTGCCTCAATATCATTATGGAAAGGGAAGAACAGTATTCCTGGCTGCTTCTGTTATGTGCAAATGTGACATGCTGCCTGCTTTCTTCCATGGGGATCATACTTTCCTGTTTTCTGACAGGGATCTTTGTGGCAATGGGGCTTATGAGATTCCGGGATCTGGAGCGGGCGGCAAAGGGTGCGCTCTGCTGCGTGCCTTCCCTGCTTCTTGGTGTTTTGTATATTCTGATCCGATAGGAGATAGTGATGAAAGATATTTTACTGTGGGCGGTACAGATGTGGCAGCAGTACTGGGGAGACGGGTTTATACAGTATCTTCTGCTGGGCTCTGTGGTGATATTATCTGTAAAATACAGAAAAAAGCCAATGGTCTCTGAGCTGGTGTGCTATACGGTTCTGATCCTGGCACTGTTTTTCTGCCCGTTAAGTGCAAAAGTGATCATGCGGTGCGTGGGAGATATTGTGTACTGGAGATTTCTGTGGCTTCTGCCGCTGATCCCGGTGACAGCAGGAGCCTTTACCTGGCTTATAAGAAGCGGGAAGAAAAAAGAAATTCGTGTGATCCTGGCACTGGTGCTGGCTGCATTGGTGTTGGTCTCCGGAAAGGGGATGGTCCGGGCCGGGAATTTTGAACGGGTCCATAATTTCCAGAAAGTGCCGGATGAAGTGGCACAGATCTGTGATATCATCAACGGAGACCGGGGAGAAAAAGAGATCCGTATTGCAGCAGATGAGCATGTTGCATCCTATGTGAGAGTCTATGATCCTTCCATCCATATGGCATACGGAAGGCGCGGTTCCGGCTCCCTTGGAAAGAACAGTCGAAAGCTGTATAAGGAGATCATTTCAGAGGCTCCGGATCCTGCAAAGATCGCAAAGCTTGGAAAAAGTGTAAAATGCGATTATCTTGTATTTACAGTCACAGAGGGAAGCACTCTGGAGATTATGGAAAAATACGGCTATGAGGTGGCTGGTGCCGTAGAAGGATATTATGTGTTTGTATGTAAAAATTTGAATAATTAAAATAATATATATGATATATAAACAAAAAAATCTTTACAATTTGGCGTATATATGCTAAAATCTTTTACAGTATGAACCAACCTTGATAACTTTATATCCGTAAGAAGAGTTTTTGGTACACAGGGGATTGTATTCCCTGTGTTGCCTGATTTTTATTTTCATATATGCACCTGTAGCTCAGTGGATAGAGCAGTGGTTTCCGGTACCATGTGCGGGGGTTCGATTCCCTTCAGGTGTGCTACCCGGAACAGTTGGAACTGTACCGGCGTGTTGTTATGATAAGGAGGATAAGAACTTGGATGATTTCAGAGAATGGTTATCAGATAACCTTCGCTATTTCATGTTAGGCGGAGCGATTCTGTTAATCGTGCTGATTCTGATCTTTGGCGTTCGCGCCTGTGTTGGAGGTAAGAAGGGTAATTCCAGCGAAGGTCAGACAACAGCCCAGGGTAACCAGGAAAATGATCCTTCTTCTCCGGCAAAAGATGGGGAGACAGACGAGAAGAAAGACGCCAGTCCCGCAGCAGAAGATGCGGCGACAACCATGGAAAAAGCCAGCACGGAAGTAACCGAGCTGATTCAAAGCTATTATAAAGCTTTTGGGGAAAAAGACATTGCAACACTTAAGACGATCGAGGACGATTTTACACCGGCCGATGAAGCGCAGATTAATTCGAGGGATTATATTGACGGATATGAAGTGAAGGATGTTTACGCAAAGAAGGGATTAACTGACGGTTCATATGTTGTATATGTAGTATTTAATTACATCTGTACAGGAGTTGATACTCCGGTTCCGGCACTGAGCCAGTTTTATGTTGAAACAGCCAGCGATGGAAGCCTGAAGATTGTGGGAGATACAGATTCTGATCAGAGCATCAGTGCATATCTGACCAGACTGGAGGATGAGGATGATGTACAGAACCTGATCACCCAGGTGAAGAGTGATTATGATGCGGCACAGAATAATGATCCGGCACTTGCGGAGTTTCTGCAGGGACTTGGAGATGATGCCAGCGCATCAGGAGAAGGATCCGACGGGACGACGCTTACAGTTACAGAAGATTGTAATGTACGTGCGTCAGCAGATTCGGAGGGAGAGATCATCGGTGGCCTTTCTGCGGGAACGGAAGTTGTGAAGCAGGGAGAGGAAGGTGACTGGATCCGGATTGACTACGACGGTCAGACCGGATATGTATATAGTGGTTTATTGGAATAAGGGTAAAAAAATGCAGGTTCTGTAGATAGAACCTGCATTTTTTGTACATATCCGGCGACATGGGCTTCTGACCTGT
Organism: uncultured Blautia sp.; assembly: GCA_934373235.1. Lineage (GTDB taxonomy): Bacteria > Bacillota > Clostridia > Lachnospirales > Lachnospiraceae > Blautia_A. The sequence continues at coordinate 39,755 of CAKROW010000016.1, forward strand.
AAAGAATCGGGATCTCGCCTGATTTAATTCTGTGCTGGTGGGCTGCTCTTTAAGACTCCGCTGGAATCCAGCTTGTATTTTTCGCCGTTTACTGTGATGGTGCCTGTCTGCATAATGCCGTCCAGATCCAGGTAGTAGGTCTTCTTGTCGATTGTTACCCATCCTGTCTGCATAACACCGCTTTCATCAAAATAATATCTGTGTCCGTCTGTATCAGTAAGCCATCCGGTATAGGACTGACCGTTTACCATAAAAAGCCAGTGGCTGCCATCGGCGGTCCAGGAACCCTCTTTGGCTTCCGGTGAAACCTGGTAAGCCGTCTTCTTCGGTGTGGAAGCGGCCTGGGTTGGCTTCGGCGTTGAGGTGGACTCTACCACATCAACCGTGTCAGATGAAGGATCTGACGGAGCTTTGTCAGAGGTATCTGCCACCAGAGATATATGATGGCCGGGAATCCGTCCGGCAGATGACTGGGTAAGTATACAACTGCATATCAGGCATAACAGAAAGACGATGAAAATTAACAGCCGGCTGGTATGTGGCTTGCGGCCTGGCATAGCTGTTCATCCTCCTCTTTTATGTTTATCTTTTTCAATCATACAATAATCCGGTACAAAATACAAGGAAAATCAGTTTTCAGGGGAAAGACCGTTGCGAACCTGTAAGAAAAACTATATAATAGAAAAATGGACGAAAAAATCAGAATCAATAAATATTTAAGTGATGCAGGGGTTTGCTCCAGAAGAGAAGCAGACCGCCTGGTTGAGGCAGGAAGAGTCACAGTGGCAGGCAGAACTGTTACAACAGGGGAGAAGATCATGCCCGGAGAGGAGATCTTTATCGACGGAAAACCTGTGATAAAAGAAGAAAAAAAGGTACTTCTCCTTTTTAACAAGCCGCGGGGTATCGTGTGCAGTACAAAGAAGCAGAGGGAGGAGACTACAGTTACGGAATATCTGGATTATCCGGTGCGGATCTATCCGGTGGGCCGCCTTGACAAAGAATCAGAAGGCCTGCTTCTTCTGACCAACCAGGGGGACCTTGTGAACCGGATCATGCGTGCCGGAAATTTTCATGAGAAGGAATATGTGGTCACTGTAAACAGAGAGCTCACACCGGAATTTATGAATGGAATGGCAGGTGGTGTGCCTGTTCTTGACACCGTGACACGGCCCTGTACTATAACCAGGACAGGGAAGAACCGTTTCCGGATCATTCTTACCCAGGGTCTGAACCGGCAGATCCGACGGATGTGTGAATATTTTGGATATCAGGTGACTTCCTTAAAGAGAATAAGGATCATGAATCTGACTGTGGACGGTCTGGCACCAGGCGCTTACCGGGAGATCACAGAGACAGAAAAAAAGAAGCTTGAGGAGATGCTTACCTCAAAGCAGGGAGACAGGGAGGCAGTAGAAAGGCATGGATGCGATCACAAAAATGAAAGAACTGGCAGAAAGGCTCAACGAAGCGGCGAAGGCATATTACCAGGAGGCCAGGGAGATCATGCCAAATGTGGAGTACGACGCCCTGTACGACCAACTGGAAGCATTGGAAAAGGAAACCGGAACCGTTCTGGCAGACAGCCCCACCGTAAAGGTAGGATATGAGGCAGTTGATCTTCTTCCCAGAGAAGAACATGAACGCCCTATGCTTTCCCTTGACAAGACCAAGGAAAGAGAAGTGTTAAGGGAATTTATCGGAGAACATGAGACACTGCTTTCCTGGAAGCTTGACGGGCTGACCGTTGTGCTTACCTATGAAAGGGGAGAGCTTGCCAAAGCTGTCACCAGAGGAAACGGCACAGTTGGTGAGGTGATCACCAATAACGCAAGGGTATTTAAGAACATTCCTCTTAAGATCCCCTATGATGGAAAGCTGGTTCTCCGGGGTGAGGCGATCATTACCTACTCGGACTTTGAGCGGATCAATGAGACGATCGGTGATGCAGATGCCAGATACAAAAATCCCAGGAACCTGTGCAGCGGCTCGGTGCGGCAGTTAAATAACCGGATCACAGCAGAGAGAAATGTGCGGTTTTATGCTTTTTCCCTTGTAAGCGCAGAAGATGTGGATTTCCGTAATTCCAGGGAATATCAGTTTCAGTGGCTGAAGGAGCAGGGCTTTGATGTGGTGGAATACCGTAAGGTGACAGGACAAACTCTGGATGAAGCTATGGATTATTTTGCCGAGACTGTGACGAAAAACGATTTCCCGTCGGACGGGCTTGTGGCATTGTATGACAATATTTCCTACGGAGAATCCCTGGGCTCAACAGCCAGATTTCCCCGGAACGCCATGGCATTTAAATGGGCGGATGAGATGCGGGAAACCCATCTTCTGGAGATCGAGTGGAGTCCTTCAAGGACCGGACTTATCAACCCTGTGGCGATCTTTGAACCTGTGGAACTTGAAGGCACTACGGTGAGCAGGGCAAGTGTGCACAATATCAGCATCATGAAGGAACTGAAGCTTGGTATCGGGGATGAGATCCGGGTCTACAAGGCGAATATGATCATTCCCCAGATCGCTGAGAATCTTACAGGAAGCGGCAATGCACCGATCCCGCACAAATGTCCTGCCTGTGATGGAGAGACAGTTATTAAGAAGGATAACGATGTGGAGAGCCTTTACTGTACCAATCCCGGGTGCCCGGCAAAGAAGATCAAGTCCTTTGCCCTTTTTGTAAGCAGGGATGCCATGAATATAGACGGGCTTTCCGAGGCAACCCTGGAGAAATTTATTGCCAGAGGTTTTATCCATGATTTCGGGGATATTTTTGAGATACAGAAATACAGAGATGAGATCGTGAATATGGAAGGTTTTGGAGAAAAATCTTATGAAAATCTTATTGCCGGCATTGAGCGTGCAAGAGAGACTACTCTTCCAAGAGTGATCTACAGTCTTGGGATCAGCAACATCGGCCTTGCAAACGCCAAGGTGATCTGCCGACATTTTGACAACGATCTTGACCGGATCCGTGAGGCAGACCTGGAGGAGGTCAGTGCCATTGATACCATCGGGCCTGTGATCGCCGGTAATCTGGTGGAGTATTTTAAGAAAGAAGAGAATAACCGTAAAGTGGAACATCTTATGGGCTATCTCCATATAGAAAAGGAAGAAGTTACAGAAGAGCAGATATTCAAGGGTCTGAATTTTGTTATCACAGGAAGCCTGGAGCATTTCAGGAACCGCAGTGAGGCCAAGGAACTGGTGGAGACCCTGGGAGGTAAGGTGACGGGCTCCGTGACCAAAAAGACCAGTTATCTTATTAACAATGATACCCAGTCCAATTCTTCCAAGAATAAGAAAGCCAGAGAGCTTGGGATTCCGGTGATCTCAGAGGAAGAATTTCTGAAACTTGCGGGAAAGTTATGAACACAGATAAGCAGTCCCGGGCTTTTGGGGCACAGAATACCGGAAGCAGGGAAAGGGCAATCATGTCTGTTATATATACATTTAAGAAGGAGGGCTTACCATGCCTATTAAAACACAGGGGGATTTACCTGTAAAAGAGATACTTGAGAGAGAAAATATATTTGTGATGGACGAAAAACGTGCCATGCATCAGGATATCCGTCCGATCCAGATACTGATCCTGAACCTGATGCCCTTAAAAGAAGAGACAGAGCTTCAGCTCCTCCGTTCTCTTTCCAATACACCGCTGCAGGTGGATGTTACCTTCATGGCAGTGGAGAGCCATGAGGCGAAAAATACTTCCATGAGTCATCTGAATAAGTTTTATGAGACATTTTCCGCTGTTAAAGAGAAAAAATTCGATGGTATGATCATCACAGGCGCACCGGTGGAGCAGATGCCTTTTGAGGAGGTTGATTACTGGGAAGAACTTACAGAGATCATGGACTGGACGGAGAAACACGTAACGTCCACCATTTTCCTGTGCTGGGCTGCTCAGGCGAGTCTTTATCATTTCTACGGACTTGAGAAGAAACCTCTGGATAAGAAAATGTTCGGCCTTTTCCAGCACAAGGTGCTGGATCGGAAGATCCCGCTGGTACGTGGATTTGACGATGTATTTCTGGCTCCACATTCCAGACATACAGAGGTTCCCATTGAGGATATCCGTAACTGTAAGGATATTACTATCCTAGCTGAATCCGAGGAGGCGGGGCTTTTCCTTGCCATGGCAGAGGATGGCCGCAAGATCTTTGTCATGGGCCACCCGGAATATGATCGTGTCACTTTGGATGGTGAGTATAAACGTGACAAAAGTAAAGGTCTTCCAATTGAGATACCGAAGAATTACTACAAAGACGACAACCCGGAGAACAGACCTCTTCTCACCTGGAGAGCACATGCCAACAACCTGTATACAAACTGGCTGAATTATTACGTATACCAGTCAACACCCTTCGACCTGTACGGCACACCGGATTTTGCAAATCTGTAAACACCCGGATCCAGCATGGTTGAGCCGTTTTTGGGGCTTTGGGCGTAAAAATGGAAGAGGGTGGTGAAGTTCAAAGAACTTCACGTAAGTTACCATAATTTCACGTAATTTGATAGCAAAATGGCGTAAAAATGGCGTATGGAATTAGAAAAAATGGCGTACGAACATTAAAGATGTGGACGATAAGATTATCCTATAAGTAAATATGAAATGAGTATTAGCATAAGCTCATAAATCGTAGAAATAAAAACTATGATTTGTGGGCTTATTTTAGTGCTTTTATTTAAGAATCAATAAACTTTACACTATCCATATAAAGATGCGTTAAAACGCAAAATAGAGCCTTTCGGGGTATGATTACGTCAATAACAAGGAGGAAATGACAATGAACAAAACAATATATGAAACAGAGTTTACTAAAATGGTACATGACAAATTACGAGAAGCTAATAGGTTCAAAGAATATGAGAGAATACCTAAAAATAGGATAGGTGGAGATTACTGGAATACCTATTGGACAATCCGTTATATGCTTCGCACAATAGAGGACATTTTAGCTAATGGGGATAAATTATCACTGAAAGGTTATTTCACTGTAGCACCTAAACTTTATAAAGAAAGAGCAGTACGTTCGGGGATGGAAAGAACAGGTAAAAATGTGTATGAGGTTCCAGATAGATATTTATCGAAATTTAAACCTTGTGCGAGGTTAAAGCGTGCTTGTAAAGAGTATGAAAATTACCTCAAAGAAGAAGCAAATAATCAAGATGATGGATACGAAGAAGGAGAAGAAAACGAATGAGATGTAAAGAATGTAAATATATGAAATGTTACGCTGTTAATAAGAGAATATATTATTGTGACCATGAGGATAGATCAGATGATATGGGGAAACTTGGTGAAAATACTTTACCAGATATAACTCCTGAGTGGTGTCCAATGGTTAATATGACTGTTACCGAAAAGAATAATTATAGATGAGAAAGGATCGTAGAAAGATGGAGTCAACTAATACAGAAATGAAAATGCAGTATATTCTTGATGAAAATAAAAATCTGGCAGAGATACCACTAACAGACATGCTACCTGTAGAATATCCGATAAAATGTAAATTAATCAGTGCGTTTGAAGTGTTTGTAAGAGTACCGCAGACAGAAAACTATTGGATTTCTAATTACGGAAGAACTGTAAATAACCATAGAAACCCAAACAAGAATAGATTCTATGAGCATAAGCAAGGAAAATGCCATTATACTGTTTATGAAGTGTGGCGAACACCAGAAAAAATCAGAGGGAAACTAACAGGCAAAATCATAGTTGAAACCACTAAGAGAGAAACCAGTCCAGAGGAATTAGTAGCAAAATGCTTTTTGAAGCAATATAGAGGCAGATTCAAAGTGTGGCATAAGAACGGTGACTTTGCGGATAACTGGTATAAGAATCTAATCTATGTTTCTGATAAGGATTTTAGAAATCTGAAAGCAGGTAAGATTACATGGCTGGAATTAGGATATGAGCAGGAATACATTGAGTATATCAATAGTGCCAGAAGTAAAGCTATGGCTGCATACGGTGCTATTTTCAGTCGTTGCAAGGGAGAAGATAATAGTGAGAGTGCACATAAATGTTATGATGATGCTGAAATGTGTCAGGAATGGCAAGATGACCCACAACTATTTATCAAGCAATATTTAGAGTTGTATTACGAAGTACCAGGAGAATCAATGGCAGTTGACAAGGATTTATTTGGTAATGGCAGTAAGGTGTATTCTCCAGAGACAATTTGTATTCTGCCACAAGGATTAAATACATTGCTTGCTAACAGCAAAAAGCATTATAAGGATGGAGAAACACCAGACAATGTACTCCCTCTTGGTGTAAGATATAATGGTAAAGTCAATAAATATTATGGACAGATTACTTATTTTGGTACAGAAGATGAAATTGATTTACCATATAGGGATACAATAGAAGAAGCATTTGCGGATTATAAGAATTTTAAAGAATGTGACATTGCGATCACGGTGTCAAAATACAGAGATAAGATACCAGAATACATATATGAGAAGCTACTTGCGGTGCGAGTAGAGCCATATTAATATATAAAGGCATATCAGGGAAAATAATCCTTGGTATGCCTATTTTTTTACATTTTTATAGCGAAAAAATAGAGTTTATGTCGTATAAAATATAAGGATTATAATGGCTGATCGTCATCTGATGGGACATACACGCAGATATCCTGTATCTGACAATTAAGGATACGGCATAAATCATTAACAGTACGCATGGAAATATCTTTATTGTGTTTTAGACGGTGCATGGTACTATGTGACAGGTGATGTTTATTTGTCAGTGTATACCAATTTTCATTTGAATTTTTGAGCGTTTCCCAGAAGGGAGAGTAATCAATCATTAGTTATCCTTCTTTTTTCTTGATAGAATAACCATAAAATATCTTTTTACTCTTGAATATCTTCGCAATGACGAATATAATAGAGCATATAAGAAATTGTGAAAAAAGTGTGAAACAGAATACGGCAAACCCAGAGAAATCTGGCGGCGCAAAACTATAGGGTCTAAGCAAATGTATGACAGCCAGTTGCAATTTGGATGATTAAGGCATTGCTTTCGATGGAGCAGTGTCTTTTTTATATATTTTATATTAGGGGGAATTTATATGCTTATAACTACAGGGTACAATTTTGAGGGATATGATATTATTAAATATTTAGATGTATTATCAGCTTCTGTTGTTCTTGGTACTGGAATGTTTAGTTCTGCCAATGCATCTATTGCAGATTTTTTCGGGACAAGAAGTGATTCATATGAACGTAAGCTTCAAGATGCAAAAAATGCTGCTATAGAAGAATTGAAAAAACAGACTGCTTCAAGAGACGGAAATGCAATTATAGGAATTGACATTGATTATACAACATTTGGTTCAGATGTTATTGGAGTTATTGCAAATGGGACAGCAGTAAAAATAAAGGAAAGTGAAGAAAAGACAAATTACAGATCCTATGTAATTCCTTCGATGGTAAGAAATGAAACAATTCCAATAAATGTTTATAGCATTAATTTGAAATACAATCCAGAAGATGAAGTTACTTTAGGCTCAATTAATATAAAAAAATATAGAGAAGATTGTGATGTAACTGCAATTATGGCAGATATATATTTTGAAAATATTTTTAAGGAAATTAGGTCTGTGAATGATGTAACATTTGGTTTTTATGGAAAAGAGGACTGGCTTACATCAGAAATCATGAAAATGTCGTTACCAGAATATCGAGCTGATTTAATTTGTAAAGCTAATGTTGTTGTTAAGAAATTGATTATTAATGGAAAGTTGGTAGAAGTTGATGCAAATAATTCGGTTCAAGTTCCAGATGTTGAATTAGATGAAATAGAACAAATTCGTGAAATGCATGGAGAAGATGCGGTTACAAAATTTTCTATTATAGAAAATAAATGGATTTGTTATTGTGGGGCGGTGAATAAGGAAGGATCTGAGCAATGTTATAGATGTGGCCGTAAAATGAATGCTGTTCAAAAAGTATTTGCAAAAAATAATGGCGAAATAAAGTTTGATGTGGATGAATTAATGAGTAGATTACAGGAATGTAGAAATGCAAGCGAAATTAGAAAGTATCTAATACAATTAGAAAATGTGAACTATTTAGAGATAATTAATATGCTGGAAGATATAGTAAAGAAAGAAAAACTTTATGGTAGTATGAAGGAGGAGGCATTGAAAAAGGTATTAGGGGCATTATCGTAAATTGGAGATGATGTTAAAAACAAATGACAATGAGGTGGAAGGAATTATATGAATTACGTTAAGGAAGAAGATAATTGGATATTTGCGGAATGTCCAGAGTGCAATATGATAATGAAGTTTAGAAAGAATGGACTTTATTTAGATAAATCAAATGAAGAGTATGTCCTAAAAGAACCGGTTGAATGCTTTTGTGGTGAAAAGAGCAATGTGATTACAGGTATACCAGTAGCAGAAGAAAAGGAAACGGTAGTATACACTACTTCAACACCAACATATACTACTCCGGAGAAAAACGTTCCACATTGTCCTACGTGTGGGTCTACTGATATTACGAAAATATCATTAGGAGCTAAAGCAGTAGGCGGTGCAATGTTTGGAATTTTCAGTAGCAATATAAGGAATAGTTACAAGTGTAATAATTGTGGCTATAAGTGGTGATGTGTATGGAATACTTTAAGATACTACAATGTTATAAACCAAAGAAAGCTATTATTGGTTCTCCGGTAAATATAGAAGAGGTTGCTTTAATGCAGGATTCTGTTGATAAAAATATTCTTGGACGAATAAAATTTATTAATTATTCACAACAGTCCATTATAGCAATTTTTGTTCATTTAAATGTATATAATATAGCGGGGGAATCTGTCCCGGTAGAAAAAGAGCGTTATATATACCAAGACATGAAAATTGAACCTGGTGAATTATATGGTAATAAAATCCCACTGCATCTTCCAGATGATACTAGATTATTAGCTGTAAAACTAGAAAAGGTTGTTTTTGAAAATGGTGAAATATGGGATGCTTCTACGGGAATAGAGTGTGAATGTATTCCACAAGAAGAAATTAAAATACCCAAAGAAATTACGGATAAAGTACAGGAAGAGTTATCACCATATTTTTCTCACATGGAATATATTCATTATTTTTACAAAGAAGGCCAGAATTTTTGGGAATGTACTTGTAGTAAAGTTAATAATGTATTAAATAAAAAATGTTCTTTTTGCGAGAACTCCAAAGAGTCTCAAGAAAAATATTTAATATCAGATAATTTAGATTCTCTTATTAGAGAAAAAATGTACGAGAAAAAATTGGAAGATGAAGAAAAACAAAAAGAAGCTGCCAAAATAGAAAGATTAAAAAAGGAGAAGGAGCAAAAGAAACAGGAAGAAGCAAAGAAACAATGTGCAGAAGAAGAGAGACTGCTTAAAATTAATGAAAAAAAGTTTCAAAGAAAAATAATAGCTATGTTTTTAGTAATTGGTATTTTAGTAATAATAGCTGTCTTTATTTCAGCACAATATACCAAAAAAGAAAAAATGGAAGCATATCAAAAAGGTGTGGAAGCGTATCAGAGTAAGGATTATGATAAAGCAATAAAAGAATTTACTAATGCAGGTAATTACAATGATGCAGAAGTAAAGTTAAGTGCTGCAATGGATTGTCTAACTGAAAAAGATAGACAGAACCTGGAAAAATGTATTAATATTTCACATTTTACATTTCAGGAAAAAGAAGGATTGATTGATGCTCTATGCTATCTAGGAAAAACAAAAAAATATATAAAAAACAATGCAGATTTTATGGTAAATGCAAATGAAATAAAATCAGATGATTATGTATGTGAATATAATATTGAATATGATTTAGATTTCGATTTTCAATATATAGAACTCTTGTTTAGTGAATCTTCGCCATCTAATCAGTCTGGAGATAATGCTATATTAACAGAAATTTCATTCTACGGTGACAGTAGTCTTTTAGACGCTGATGATATAAACCGATTACTAAATCAGGAATATGATGAAGAACATTATAATTGGTATTCATGGAATATATCAGAAAAAAACGATATATTCTCAAAAGTGTTATTTGAAGATGGAGGATATGAAACCGTAGATTTGGGAAACAACACATCTAAACATTGTAACTATGAATTATCATTTTATAAATAAAGATAGATGTTCGGTCGATTCAAAAGATGCTCATATCATGAAAATGGAACACATCCACCGCATACAGACACAAGCCCTTTTCGCTGAATGTAAACCACCCGGGGTATACTATCTCATGATTCTGACACTATCCAGAGCACCAGAGCCAGACATCAGGACAGCATGATACTACTAGAAAACAAGTGAGTATACAATCTACAATCCATATTCTGAGCTATTGACTGCCAAAACACAATAAGCTCGTAGCGTTCTAAAAACATATCAGACAACACGGAGAAATCAGACCGCCCTATATAGCTTATAAGAATAGACACAGGGCAGCAGACAGCAACAACGGAGGATTACAGACATGACAGGGAACAATATCCCCGAATAAACAAAATCATAACAAAAAAATAAAGGCTAGGAGAATCATGATGGGTTCTCTTAACCTATTTTTAGAGACTGTGAGAAAAAGTCTGTAAATAAGATTCTTCTATGATATGCAAGGGTGGTGAGCCTGAAAATCAGGCTTTTCGGTAGTGTAAATTATTCTGTGTAAACCTCTCAGATTGATGATAAAATCATAGGTTTATAGAATACAAAAATATA